>NZ_DASVSO010000988.1:0-2785 GCF_036388035.1 Archangium sp. | reverse complement strand
GGCACCTCCCGAGGGGGCGCCGCCTCCGGGCTACTCGGTGAACTCGTATGGCTACTGGGTGCCGGATCTCTACATCCATTACGGCGCGCCCTACTACGATCCGCCCATCTACTCCGTGTCCTCGCGTGGCACCTCCGGCGTCCACGAGGCCACGCCCGTCACGGAGGCCTCGTCCACGCCCCCCGTGTCGAGCGGCGGCGGCAGCTCGTCCATCGGCGACATCAAGGGGGTCGACAAGCTCCTGGTGGTGGCCATCGTCGTCGGAGTCGGGGTCGGCATCGCGGTGGCGGCCTCCGAGGGGGCGCGCTTCGAGGGCTCGGTCGCCGTGCACCCGCACCACCCGGTGCACCTCTATAACCACAGTGGCGGGCAGCGCATCGTCCCGCTCGACGAGCTCACCTTCGATGATCTGCGCAACGTCGAGAGGGCCGCGCTGTCGGGCCATGAGGGCGCCGGCCTGTGGCTGCGTGACGCCGCGCCACTCAACCGCAAGGGCTTCACGTACCAGTTCGGCGCGGGCAACGACAGCTTCGCGCTGCCCGGCCGGCTGACGTGGCGGAGCGCCGGCTTCCACTTCGCGCTCGGCTACTTCCCCTCGAGGAAGCTCGGCCTCCTCGCGCACTCGCGCATCCAGCTCGGAGATGACCAGAGCAAGAGCTTCTACAACACGCGCCTGGGCCTGGAGGCCCAGTGGTACCCCCTCTCGCTGTGGCGCCTGCACCTGGGGCCCTTCGTCGGCGGCGGGCAGTCGTGGGCGGCCTCGGCCGGGGCGACGATGCCCGCCATGAGTGGCAAGCGGCCCTATGTGTCCTTCGGTGCGCTCGCGGAGTTCGAGCTGGCCACGCGTCTGGGATTGACCTTTCGCTGGACCGAGGACTGGCTGCCGACCGTCGGTGGGGACACCCGTGCCCTCAACCACTCGTGGTCGGTGGGGCTCGCCATCTACTGAGCCGTGGGACGGGGGCGTGGCGCTGAAGTACAAGGGCGCATGCTCCTGCCCGCCTTCCTCCAGCGCCCGTCCATGCGAGCCCTGCTGCTCGTCGCGCTCTCCTTCATCGGCTGGGGAAGCTGGGCGCTCGTGAGTCCCTATCCGCCTCCCTACGGCGGGCTGTCCGGACGGTTCTCGGACCACGTCTCGCACATGAACGCCGCGCGACTGTTCGTCCTGTGCGGCACCTGCGTGTGGGAGCAGCCCGCCGATGAGTTCCTCCAGCACTACACCGACGAGGAGCGGCGGCGGTTGCCCGAGGATCTCGGGCCCTACATGACGGAGAAGTCCCCGCTCTACGTCGCTCCGGGCGGGTCGCTCGACAAGCCGCTCCTGCTCAACTGGCCCGTCTTTCCGCGCCCGTACCCACCGGGAGCCCTGCTGCTCTCGGCCCCGGTGGCGCTCGTCTACCACTTCACCCCGCTCTCGTTCTCCGGCGCGAGCCGCCTGCTCGTCCTCAGCT
Organism: Archangium sp.; assembly: GCF_036388035.1. GTDB lineage: Bacteria > Myxococcota > Myxococcia > Myxococcales > Myxococcaceae > Archangium. The sequence goes on along the minus strand of NZ_DASVSO010000988.1, from coordinate 1,334 downwards.
ACCTGCTGTACGCCCACCTCGGGCTGTTCCTCGTGCTGCGCTGGCTGATGTCGGGCGCGGCCCAACCCCTGGCGCTCGGGCTGCTCGGCGGCTTCCTCCTCTATTCGGAGACGGTCCGCTGGGCGCTCGAGGGCTTCTACGACGTGGCGCTGCTGGCCCCGCTCGCGCTCTGTGGCCACTTCCTCTACCAGCGGCGAGGACTGGCGGCGCTGGTGAGCTACTGCGTCGCGGCCTTCCTGCACTACCGCGCCTTCTTCTTCGCGCCGCTGTCGCTCTACGCGCTGTACCTCCTGCTGCGCGAGGGGAGGCGCGAGCCCTGGGGCGTGCGGCAGTGGGTGGGCATGGCGGCCGTCGCGGTGCTCGGGGGCGCGAGCCTCCAGACGTTCGGGCTCGTCGCGCCGTCGCTCACGCTCTTCCCGCTCACCAATCCGCTGCGGAACCCGGAGACGCACGGCCTGCTGCACCTGCTCGTCGGGGGGGGCCTGGCGGCGGTGGCGCTCCTGTACGCGCGGGCCTGGGTGGACCTGGCGCTGCTGGGCTGGATGGGGATGATGCTGCTGCGCCTCTACCAGACGCAGGCCTGGCACGCGCTGTCGCTGCTGCTGTGGCTGGCGCTCCCGGTGTGGACGCCGCGGAGCGAGCGGGTGCCGCTGGTCCGAGACGTCCGGCTGGCGTTCGTCTGGATGATGGCGGTGCTCGTCTACAAGCAGACGCTGCTGCCGGCGCGGCTGGTGGACTTCCTCTGACGCGAGCCACCCCGTGCCGGGGCCGGGCATCAAACGCCGAGCCGGGGCGCTTTTCCAGCCACCCGTGGAGGAGCGTCGGGCGCTTCACACACCCGCCCCGGTCCGTGGCGGATCATTCGTCCATCAACGTGCGCTTCGGTCACCCGAGCGGGGGAGACACGGGTAGAGTGTTGACCCCCTGCGTCATGGGGAGTGCCCGGGCTCGCGAGCCCAGGCCCTTCACCGCGTGACGCACGGCCTTACCGGAGAGACATCATGGATGCACCCGTTTCATTCCGTCTGAATCCGAAGCACCCGTCCGTGGGCCCCAGCTACGCCTCGGGCAAGGTCCCGATGACCACTCTCATCGAGGACTACATTCACGAGCGCCTCGACATCGAGGGCGACTTCCGCGCCTTCATCCGCGAGCGCCACAAGGTGGCGGACTACAAGTTCGTCGCGGACCACTTCAAGTTCCTCTTCACCCGCTTCCTGCCCGAGGTGCTCATCCACTCGCAGGAGCAGGACATCCGCATCGGTCGCGAGCACTATGACCGCGGCAACGACTTCTTCGGCTGGTTCCTCGGGCCGCGGATGATCTACACCTCC
>NZ_DASVSO010000987.1:0-1925 GCF_036388035.1 Archangium sp. | reverse complement strand
ACGCTCGGACGTGCTGCTCTCCTACACGATGACGGCGCTGCTCAACGCGGCGGGCTTCGTCATCATCCCCAACATCTCCGGCTACGTGCAGCACAACCTGGGCGCTCCGCGCGAGCAGCTCGAGACCATCTACTTCGTCGGTGGCCTGGTGAGCTTCGTGACGCTGCGGATGGCGGGCAAGGCGGTGGACCGTCTGGGCTCCTTCCGCGTGGGGACGGTGGGCGTGGTGCTGTTCATGCTCACGCTCTACATGGCCTTCATCCAGCCGCCGCTCAGCGTGCCCCTGGTGGCCGTCTTCGCGCTCTTCTTCCTGTCCAACGGGGTGCGCAACGTGGCCTACAGCACGCTCACCTCGAAGGTGCCGGAGCAGGCCATCCGCGCGCGCTTCATGTCCTTCCAGTCCGCCGTGCAGCACCTGGGCGCCGCGAGCGGGGCCTTCCTCTCCTCGCAGATGCTGACGGACCTGCCGGACGGACGGCTCGGTGGGATGACGCAGGTGGTGCTGGTGTCGTTCGCCCTCTCGCTCACACTGCCAGTGATGTTCTTCCTGGTGGAGCGCCGGCTGCGGGAGCGGGGACTGGCGGCCGGAGTCCCCCTAGTGGCCGTGGGGGCCGGGGGCGGTACGCCCCGCTCTTGAGCACCAGGCGGGCGAGGGGGGGTCCACCTCCCTCGCTTTCCACGGTGGGCAGGCGGACAAGGGCCGGACCAATCGGGTTGCACCCCGTGTCCCATGGCGCGATAACCCCGAGGCGGTTTCCTGGGAGCACCCGCTCATGTTCAACATCGGTGCAGGCGAACTGGTTTTCATCCTGGTAGCGGCGCTGCTGGTCCTCGGACCGCAGCGGCTGCCGGAGTTCGCGCGCGCCATCGGTAAGTTCGTGCGTGAGTTCCGCCGGCAGACCGATGAGGTCCGCACCGTGGTGGAGCGCGAGTTCTACAAGATGGACCAGGAGTTCATCGACGAGCCGCGCCCGAAGCTTCCCCCGCCCATCCCGGCCGCGCTGGCCTCGCCCGTCCCGGTGGTTCCGCCTGTCGTCGCGCCGATTGCCGCTCCGGACGCCCAGACCCTGGCCGCGACCGCCGCCACGCCGGGCCCCGAGCTCGCCGCCGCCGGTACTCCCGCTCCCCCGTCTCCCACCACCGAGCCGTCCGCCGCCGGGGCCGTGGAGCAGGACGCCCTTCCTCGCCTCGAGCCCATTCCGGGCACGGTGGCGCGCAACACCCCCAAGAGCGGCTAGCCCTCGAGATTCGCGCCCGTGGATAACGAACTTCGGATGAGTCTGTCGGAGCACCTGACGGAGCTCCGCTCCCGCCTGCTCAGGGTCACCATCGCGGTGTTCGTCCTGGGCGCCGTGGCGCTGGTGTTCGCCCGGCCCATCTTCGGGCTCCTCATGAAGCCCGTGCTGGACGCGCTGCCCCCCGAGGGGCGGGCGCTCGTCTACACCTCGGGCATCGAGGAGATCAACGTCCTGATGAAGGTGGGCGTCTACTGCGGCATCTTCCTGACGACGCCCGTCATCCTCTGGCAGATCTGGGGCTTCGTCTCGCCGGGGCTCTACCCGGAGGAGAAGCGCTACGCGGCGCCCTTCGTGATGATGGGCTCCCTGGCGTTCGTGGCGGGGGCGCTGTTCTGCTACTTCGCGGTGCTGCCCTCGATGTTCCAGTTCCTCCTCAACGAGGAGGAGAGCACGGCGCTCTCGCAGCGGCTGGACGTGGGGCGGCTGCGGGCGGACGACGCGCTGCGCTTCCTGCGCGTGGGGGACGTGGAGCGCGCGGGGAAGCTGGCCCAGGAGACGAGCGCGGCGCTGAAGGCGGACGGGGTGGGGCGGACGGGAGAGGCCACGCGGCCCCCCTCGGAGCGCGTGGAGCTGGAGGCGCGGCTGAGCGGGATGGGGCGGCTGGTGGACGCGGCGGTGGATGGCTTT
>NZ_DASVSO010000986.1:0-4489 GCF_036388035.1 Archangium sp. | reverse complement strand
ACGGTGCCCCAGGGGCGGTTCTTCGGAGACTTCGCGCGGCTGTACGCGGATGTGGGCATGCCGGAGGCGAACGACGCGGCGCTGGTGCACCTGAGGGCCACGGCGGCCCGGGCGGTGGCCATGGCGACGCGGGCGCCGAGGGGCGCGGTGCAGCTCAACGTGCCGTTCCGCGAGCCGCTCGCGCCCACGCCGGGGCCCTTCGGCGTGGAGCGGCTCTCCGCGCTGGCCCGTGAGGGACGCTCGGGGGCTCCGCTCACCCGTATCACCCCGGCGGCCCGCCAGCCGGATCCCCGAGCGCTGGAGGCGATTCGCGCCCGGGTGGTCTCCACCGAGCGGGGCGTCATCGTCTGCGGGCCTCGGGACGAGAACGACGGCTTCGCGGAGGCCATCGCCGCGCTCTCCGAGGCCACCGGCTACCCGGTGCTGGCCGAGGCCTCCTCGCAGGCCCGCTATGGCGGCGGCCCGGCCACGGTGTCCCTCTACGACGCGATGCTGCGCCACGAGCCCTTCGCGAAGGCGCACCGGCCGGAATTGGTGCTGCGCTTCGGTGGGGGCCTGACGCCCAAGGGGCCGCAGGCGTGGATCGACGGCTCGGGCGCGGAGGTGGTGCTCTTCAGTGACGAGGGCGCGCTGTTCGATCCGACGCACCGCGCGGCGCGGGTGGTGGAGGGCTCGGCGGTGGCGGCCTGCGAGGCGCTGACGCAGGGGCTCTCGCGGGGCCTGGGCCCGTGGGCCCGGAGCTTCCTCTGGGCCGAGCAGTGGGCCCGGGCGGCGCTGGAGTCGGCCTTCTCGGAGGACATGTCGCTCACCGAGATGCGCATCGCCCACGAGGTGGTGGGGGCGCTGCCGGACGGGGCGAACCTCTTCGTCTCCAGCAGCATGCCCATCCGGGACGTGGACGCCTTCGCGCCGCCGACGGGCCGGCGGCTCCGGGTGCTGGCCAACCGGGGCGCCAACGGCATCGACGGGATCGTGTCGAGCGCGCTCGGAGTGGCGGCGGCCTCGGGGCGGCCCACGGTGCTGCTCACGGGCGACCTGGCCTTCCTGCACGACGTGGGCGGGCTGCTCACGGCGCGCCGGAGCGGGGTGCCCCTGACGGTGGTGGTGGTGAACAACGACGGGGGCGGCATCTTCTCCTTCCTTCCCATCGCGCAGGCCGAGGGGGCCCAGAAGCACTACGAGGCCCTGTGGGGGACGCCGCACGGCGTGGACCTCTCGCATGCCGCCGCGCTCTACCAGGCCCGCTTCCGGCGCCCGGACTCGCCCGTGTCGCTGCGGACGGCCGTGGCCGAGGGGCTCAAGGGCGGCCTCCACGTCATCGAGGCCAAGGTGGCGGAGCGCACGACGAACGTGGAACTGCACCGGCAGCTGTTCGCGAGAATGGCCGCGTCACTGGGAGAGGGCCCATGGCTCTGAAGCTGGCATACGAGACGTGGGGAGAGGGCTCGCGCCCGCTCCTCCTCCTGCATGGGTTCACGGGGAACCGCTCTTCGTTCGATCACCTGCGCCCGCTGCTGGGCGAGAAGGTGAGGGCCATCGCGGTGGACCTGCCGGGCCATGGCGAGACGCCGCTGCCCACGCGCACCGGGCGCGAGGGCTTCCTGGAGACGGTGGACGCGCTGGTGGCGGTGCTGGACGAGCTGAAGGTGCCCACGGCGAACCTGCTGGGGTACTCGCAGGGGGCGCGGTTCGCCCTGGCCGCGGCCCTGCGCCGGCCCGAGCGCTTCGGGCGGCTCATCATGGAGAGCGGCTCGCCGGGGCTGCACCGTCGGCAGGAGCGGACGGAGCGGCGCGCGAAGGACGCGGAGCTGGCGACGTTCATCCGCCAGCGGGGCGTGGAGGCCTTCGTGGCGCACTGGGAGGCGCAGCCCATCTTCGCGGGCCTGCGCAAGCTGCCCGCCGAGCAGCAGGAGACCCTGCGGACCCGTCGCGGCGCGTGCACCGTGGAGGGCCTCGTCGGAGCGCTGGACTGCCTGGGCCTGGGCGTGCAGCCGGACTACTGGCCCGAGCTGCAGCGCCAGCGGCTGCCCACGCTGCTGCTGACGGGCGCGCTGGACGACAAGTTCACGCAGATCGCCCGCCGGATGGCGGCGGAGCTGCCGGTGGTGTGGCGCCGCACGTTCGAGGACTGTAGCCACGCCCCACATCTGGAAGTGCCGGAGGAGTACGCGCGCGAGGTGCTCTCCTTCCTGCAGACGCCCTGGTACGAGTCCCCGGAGGAGTTCGAGAACACGACTCCGGACAAGAGCGCGGCCGGCGGCCACAACTAGTCCCGAGTCTCCGTGAGTCCCATGAACGCGATTGCTCCCGCGGTGGAGGCGCCTCGCCCCACCTTGAAGACGTGGCTGATGGCCGCCCGGCCGAAGACGCTGACGGCGGCGCTGGTGCCGGTGATGGTGGGGACGGCGCTCGCCTACGGGCTGGGCGTGGGTCGGTGGCTGCCGGCGCTGGCGGCGCTGGTGGGCGCGATGTTCATCCAGATCGGCACCAACCTCACCAACGACTACTACGACTTCAAGAAGGGCGCGGACACCGAGGAGCGGCTGGGGCCCAAGCGGGTGACGCAGAGCGGCCTCATCGCGCCGGGCACGGTGCTGGCGAGCGCGCTCACGTGCTTCGGGCTGGCGATCGTGACGGGCATCTACCTGGTGGTGGTGGGCGGCTGGCCCATCGTGGCCATCGGGCTGGCGTCGGTGCTGGCCGGCTACGCGTACACGGGAGGCCCCTTTCCGCTCGCGTACCACGGGCTGGGAGACGTGTTCGTCTTCCTCTTCTTCGGGCTGGTGGCGGTGCCGGGGACGTTCTACGTGCAGGCGCTGACGGTGGGTCCGGAGGCGTGGTGGGCGGCGATCCCGGTGGGGGCGATCGGCACGGCGCTGCTGGTGGTGAACAACCTGCGGGACGCGTCCACGGATGTGAAGGCGGGCAAGCGGACGTTGATCGTGCGCCTGGGCACGACGGCGGGGAAGGCCGAGTACGTGCTGCTGCTGGCCGCGGCCTACGCGACGCCGCTGGCGATGTGGGGCCTGGGGCTGGCGAGCCCGTGGGTACTGCTGGCGCTGCTGAGCGCGCCGGTGGCGGTGCCGCCGTTGAAGCTGGTGCTCGGGGCGCAGGGCGGGGCACTGAACCCGGCGCTGGGCGGGACGGCGAAGCTGCAACTGGTATTCGGACTGCTCTTCTCGGTGGGGCTGTTCCTGAGGTGAGGTGAGCTCATGCGCATCACGGAGGCGGGGTTCCACCCGTTGCGCCTGGAGTTCGTGCGCCCGCTGAAGACGGCGAGGGCCACCTACGCGGCGCGAGAGGGCTTCGTGGTGCACCTGCGGGACGAGGCGGGGCGGATGGGGCAGGGCGAGGCGATGCCGTTGCCGGAGTTCGGCACGGAGTCGCCGGACGCCTGCGAGCAGGTCCTGGGCGCGCACTTGTCGAGCCTGCGCGGCGGGGAGGTCCCCGAGACGCTCGAAGGACTGACCGACTCCCTGGGTGTTCGCTCCGAGCACCCCGCGGCGAGGCACGCGGTGGAGCAGGCCCTGCTGGATCTCCTGTCCCAGCGCCGGGGCCTCCCGCTGAGTCACCTGCTCTCGACGAAGGCGCGCGAGGAAGTCCAGGTCAACGCCTTGCTGGGCGCGGCATCTCCGCGGGCCCTGGCGGAAGAAGCCCGTCAGGCCGTGGCCGAGGGCTACGAGACGCTGAAACTCAAGGTGGCGGGCCGCCCCGTGGCGGAGGACGTGGCCCGACTGTCAGCGGTCCGCGAGGCCGTGGGCCCGGACGTGCGCCTGCGAGTCGACGCGAACGGAGCATGGACTGAGTCGGAGGCGGGGCCCGCGCTGGACGCGCTGGGCGGATTCCACCTCGAGCTGTGCGAGCAACCCGTAGCGGCCGAGGCCCACGGAGCCCTTCGCCGGCTGAACCTGCGAGCCCCCTGTCCCCTGGCGGCGGACGAGTCGTTGTCCGTGCCCGAGGCCCTGCGCGCGCTCCTCCAGGACACCCCGACGGTGAGCATCCTGGTGCTCAAGCCGATGGTGCTGGGCGGCCTGTTGCCGACGCTGGCGCTGGCGCGAGAGGCGGCGAAAAAGGGCCTGGACGCCTACGTGACGAGCTCGCTGGACGGAGTCGTCGCCCGAGCGGGTGCGGCCCACCTCGGAGCGGCGCTGCCCTCGGGGCGGTACGCATCGGGGCTGGGGGTGGGCCACCTCTTCAGCAACGAGCCCGAGAACCATCCATTCCGCCCGGTGCGGGGACGCATCCGCTTGCCGAAGACACCGGGCCAGGGAGTGCGGTGATGCAGTGGACGTGCCCCATCCGAGCCGGCGCGGAGACGCGACCGGACGCACTGGCGCTGACCTTCGCGGGCCAGCGGTGGACGTACCGGGAGCTGGACGCCGAGGTGGGCCGGTGGGTGGCCGCGCTCCAGGCGAGGGACGTGAAGGCGGGAGACCGGGTGGCGCTGCTGGCGACGAACCACGCGGCGGTGGCGCGACTCTTCTTCGCG
>NZ_DASVSO010000985.1:0-6459 GCF_036388035.1 Archangium sp. | reverse complement strand
CGGCGTCTGCTCGGCTTGCGGCTCGTGGACACCCACGGGCTCGCCCCGGCTCCGGGCCGTGCCATCGTGCGCGCGGTGCTCGCCAGCCTGTCGTTCGGTCTCTTCCTGGCCGGCTTCTGGATGGCGCTCTTCGACCGCCGCGGCCAGACGCTGCACGACAAGCTCACGTCCACGTACGTCGTGCAGCCGAGCTAGTCCTCCACCACCGCTGGGGGTCCGGGGAGTCCCGGCCCCCTCGGTGCTCACGGTCCGCTGGCTCGGGGCGCGGTTGTCCAGGACTGGAACCGCCATTGCCCGCCCGTGCGATGACCGAGGGGCTCACCCCACGCCCCCGGAATCCCCACCCTTGGACCACGCTGCCCCTGGTCCAGGAGGTGCCCCGTGGGACTCGTCGATCTGTTCACGCGCTGGCCGGTCCTGCGGCAACTCAAGGCGAGAGATCCGCATGGCCTGGGGAGGACGGCGGCCACGGAGCGCAGCGAGCGGCTGCGGCCCCGCACGCGTGACGCCGACGCGGTGAAGCGCTCCGTATGCCCCTACTGCGCCGTGGGCTGCGGGCAGCTCGTCTATACGAAGGACGGGCGCATCACCGACATCGAGGGCGACCCGGACTCGCCCATCTCGCGCGGGCGGCTGTGCCCCAAGGGCGCGGCCACCTTCCAGCTCGTCACCGGCTCGCACCGGGAGAAGCAGGTGCTCTACCGGCGCCCGGGCGCCACCCGGTGGGAAGTCCTCCCGCTCGAGCAGGCCATGGAGATGGTCGCCCAGCGGGTGAAGAAGACGCGCGACGAGACCTGGGAGGCCACCGACGGCAACGGCCACGAGGTGCGCCGCACCATGGGCATCGCGCACCTGGGCGGGGCCACGCTGGACAACGAGGAGAACTACCTCCTCAAGAAGCTCTACACCGCGCTGGGCGTCGTGCAGGTGGAGAACCAGGCCCGCATATGACACTCCTCCTCGGTGCCCGGTCTGGGCATCTCGTTCGGTTTCGGCGGAGCCTCCAACTTCCAGCAGGACCTGCGCAACGCTGACTGCATCCTCATCCAGGGCAGCAACATGGCCGAGTGCCACCCGGTGGGCTTCCAGTGGGTGATGGAGGCCAAGGAGCGGGGCGCCACCGTCATCCACGTGGACCCGCGCTACTCGCGCACCAGCGCCATGGCCAACGTCTACGTGCCCCTCCGGGCGGGCTCGGACATCGCGTTCCTCGGGGGGCTCATCCGCTACGTCCTGGAGAACGAGCGCTACTTCAAGGACTACGTCGTCCACTACACCAACGCCCCGGCCGTCATCCGCGAGGGCTTCCAGGACACCGAGGATCTCGAGGGCCTGTTCAGCGGCTGGAAGCCGGACGAGGCCCGCTACGACACCACCACCTGGCAGTACGAGGGGGCCAGTGGCACGGTGTCCGCCGCCGGCCAGGCGCACCTGTTCTCCGAGCCGGGCATGGGCGAGGGCAACCCGCGCGAGGCACGGCTGTCCGTCGAGAGCCATGACCCCTCGCTGCGACACCCGCGCTGTGTCTTCCAGCTGCTGCGGCGTCACTACGCCCGCTACACGCCAGAGATCGTCGAGCGGATCTGCGGAGTGCCCCCGCACCTGTTCCTGAAGGTCGCGGAGACGCTCTGCGAGAACTCGGGCCGCGAGCGCACGAGCGCCTTCTGCTACGCGGTGGGCTGGACGCAGCACGTGGGCGGGGTGCAGTACATCCGCACCGCCGCCATCCTGCAGCTGCTGCTCGGCAACATGGGCCGGCCGGGCGGAGGCATCCTGGCGCTGCGCGGCCACTCCTCCATCCAGGGCTCGAGCGACATCCCCACGCTCTACAACATCCTGCCGGGCTACCTGCCCATGCCCCACGTGGGCAACGCGAACCTCGAGGCGTACCTGCGGACGAACCAGGCCCAGTCCGGCTGGTGGAGCGAGCTGCCCAAGTACCTCGTCTCCCTGCTGAAGGCGTACTTCGGAGACGCGGCCCGCGCGGACAATGACTACCTCTTCGGCCACCTGCCTCGGCTCACCGGGGACCACTCGCACCTGACCACCATCACGGACATGGCGGATGGCAAGGTGAAGGGCTACTTCGTCATGGGCCAGAACCCCGCCGTGGGCTCCTCCAGCGGCGCGCTCCAGCGCAAGGGCCTGCGCGAGCTGGACTGGCTGGTGGTGCGCGACCTCGTCCTCAACGAGACGGCCGAGTTCTGGCAGCGCTCGCAGGAGCTCGAGAGCGGCGAGGTGCGCCCCGAGGACATCAAGACCGAGGTCTTCTTCTTCCCGGCCGCCGCCCACACCGAGAAGGAAGGCACCTTCACCAACACCCAGCGGCTGTTGCAGTGGCGCGAGAAGGCCGTCGAGCCCCTCGGGGATGAGCGCAGTGAGCTGCACTTCGCCTTCCACCTGGGGCGCCGGCTCAAGGAGCTCTACGCCTCGTCCCAGGAGTCGAAGGACCGGCCCGTCCAGGACCTTCTCTGGGACTACCCGACCTCCGGCGCGCACCAGGAGCCGGACGCGGAGGCCGTCCTCCGGGAGATCAGCGGCTACCGGCTGGACAGCAAGGAGCAGGTGCGCGGCTTCACCGAGCTGGCCGCGGATGGCTCCACCGCGTGCGGGTGTTGGATCTACTCCGGCTGCTACGCGGACGGCGTGAACCAGACGGCGCGGCGCAAGCCGGGGCAACAGCAGAGCGTGGTGGCGCCCGAGTGGGGCTGGGCGTGGCCGGCCAACCGGCGCATTCTCTACAACCGCGCCTCGGCCGACCCCGAGGGCAGGCCCTGGAGCGAGCGCAAGAAGTACGTCTGGTGGGATGCGCAGGCAGGGCGGTGGACGGGCGAGGACGAGCCCGACTTCATCGTGGACCGCCCGCCATCCTACCGCCCCCAGGAGGGAGCCACGGGACTGGCCACCCTCTCCGGCATCGAGCCCTTCCTCATGAAGGTGGATGGGAAGGGGTGGCTCTTCGCGCCCAGCGGCATCATCGACGGGCCACTGCCCACCCACTACGAGCCCCACGAGTCCGTCGTCCCCAACGCGCTCTACCCGAAGCAGCAGTGCAACCCGATGCGGCAGGAGTGGCGCCGCCGCGACAACCCCTACCACCGCGCCTGGGATGACCCGCGCTACCCCTACGTGCTCACCACCTACCGGCTCACCGAGCACCACACCGCGGGCGGAATGAGCCGCTGGCTGTCCTGGCTCTCGGAGCTACAGCCGGAGATGTTCTGCGAGGTGTCTCCGGAGCTGGCGCGCGAGCGGGGACTCCTGCACGGCGGCTGGGCCACGGTGTCCACCGCGCGCTCGGACATCGAGTGCCGGGTGCTCGTCACCGAGCGCCTGCGCCCGCTGAAGCTGGACGGGCGCGTGGTGCACCAGATCGGCCTGCCCTACCACTGGGGCGTGGTGGGCCGGGCGCGAGGGGACAGCACCAACGACCTCATCGGCTTCGTGGGCGATCCCAACGTGAGCATCCAGGAGTCCAAGGCCTTCACCGGGACCATCGTGCCCGGAAGACGCGCCGTGCGCAGGGGAGCGAAGGGCCGGAGGAAGCCGCCGCCGCTGCCGGCTGGCACGCGCGAGAAGAGCCGGGGAGCCGGGCCCCGACTGCCAATGCAGGAGCGGAAGGAGAAGTAGCACCCATGGGACAGAAGGGCTTCTTCACCGACACCACCCTCTGCATCGGCTGCAAGGCGTGCGAGGTGGCCTGCAAGCAGTGGAACCAACTGCCGGACGACGGCTTCCACCTCACCGGCATGTCCTACGACAACACCGGGCACCTGGGCGCCGCCACCTGGCGACACGTGGCCTTCGTGGAGCGGCCGGTGCCGATGCCGGGCCAGCTCTCCGGGCTGGAGAACTTCTCCTGGCTGATGATGTCGGACGTGTGCAAGCACTGCGAGCGGGCCGGGTGCCTGGAGGCGTGCCCCACCGGCGCCATCATCCGCACCGAGTTCGACTCCGTCTACATCCAGCCCGACGTGTGCAACGGCTGCGGCTACTGCGTGACGGCCTGCCCCTTCGGCGTCGTCGATCGGCGCGAGGACGACGGCCGGGCGTGGAAGTGCACCCTCTGCTACGACCGGCTCAAGGACGACATGACGCCGGCGTGCGCCAAGCACTGCCCCACCCAGTCCATCCAGTTCGGCGACCTGGACGAATTGCGCGAGCGGGCGCGCCACCGGGTGGAACAGCTGCACGAGCGGGGCGTCACGGACGCGTACCTCTACGGGGTGGACGCGGAGAACCAGCCGGGCACCGGCGGCCTCAACGCCTTCTTCCTGCTGATGGACAAGCCCGAGGTCTACAACCTGCCGCCCGACCCCGTGGTGCCCACGCTCAAGGGCCGCAGGAGCTGGGCCATGGTGGGACTGGGCGCCCTGGGCATGGCGGCGCTCGCCTTTGGCTCCGTGCTGTTGGGAGTGGAGGAATAGCCATGGAGCACGACTGGCTGGCGGAGGCGGAGCGGCGCGGCGACGGACGCAACGTGGACCCCGCGGTGGGGACGCTCCAGGGCGAGGGCGCTCGGCAGCGGGTGAAGAACCTCGACGAGCCTCATCCCGCCCTCCCCGTTCCTATAAAGGAGGGGGCGCCCACGTACTACGGCCAGCCCTCCCTCAAACCGCCGGTGTGGATCTGGAGCATCCCGCTCTACTTCTACGTGGGCGGGCTCGCCGGGGCCGCGAGCCTGCTCGGCGTGGCCGCGGACTTCAGCGGGCGAGGGCGCCTCCAGGGGCTCGTGCGGCGCTGCCACTGGCTGGGCGCCCTGGGCGACGCGGTGAGCGGGGCCCTGCTCATCCATGACCTCGGGCGGCCCGAGCGCTTCCTCCACATGCTGCGGGTGTTCCGGCCCAGTTCGCCCATGAGCATGGGCTCGTGGATTCTCACGGGCTCCGGCGCGAGCAATGCCGCGGCGGTGCTGCTCGCCCACCAGCGCGGCGCCCTGGGACAGGTGGGCCGGGCGGCGAGCGTCGTCGGGGGCGTGCTCGGCATGCCGCTGGCCGGCTACACCGCCGTCCTCATCACCAACACCTCCGTCCCCCTCTGGCAGCACACGCACCGCACCCTGCCCCTGCTCTTCATGAGCTCCGCGGTGGCGAGCTGCGGCGCGCTCCTCGAGCTGTTCCCCCAGAGCCGCTCGGAGCACCGGGTCTCGCGCGCCTTCCGGCTCGGCGGCACGGTGGCGCAACTGGTGGCGGCCCGTGCGGTGGAGCGCGAGGCGTCGCGCTCGGAGCCGGTGGTCCGGCCGCTGAAGCAGGGGCTCCCGGGGGCGCTGTGGAAGACGTTCCAGGCGTGCACCGTGGCGGGCCTCGCGCTGTCGCTGTGGCCCGGGCGCCAGCGTTGGAAGACGGTGGCCGCGAGCGCGTTGACCACCGTGGGCGCACTGGCGGTGCGTTTCTCCCTCTTCTCCGCGGGCAAGGCGAGCGCGCGAGATCCCCAGGCCACCTTCCGCTCCCAGCGGGAGGGGCTCGGGGCGGCGGAGGTGGGAGCCGCCTCCCAAGTCCTCCGGGACTCCCGGCCCGAGCGCTTCCCGCTCCCCGTGGTGCGCTGAGAGGCCCGTCGGCTGCCAGCCTGCCGGGAGTTGAAGCTCAAAGGAGGAGAGCAGGCAGGCGCCGCCCTTCGCCCTACCCACCCCTCCTGGAGTCGGCTAGAAGATCCTGGCCCGGTCCTTGAAGGATTCGTTGTGCCTGCTGGCCGCGGCCTTAAGATGCCGCGTCCCCCATGCCTTCCCATCTTGCCCAAACCCTGATCGCGCAAGGCCTCCTTCCCCAGGACAAGGCCGAGGAAGCCTTGCGTCACCAGGCGGCGCAGGGGGGCTCCATCGACACAGCGCTGCTGGAGCGTCGGCTCGTGCCCGAGCCCCAGGTGCTCCACGCGCTCGGAGAGGCGTCGGGACTGCGGCCCGTCAACCTCGCCGACTTCGAACCCAACGCCGACGTCGCCTCCTTCATCCCACCGAAGATCGCCGAGCGCCTGTGCGTGGTGCCGCTGTCGCTCGACGGCACCACCCTGCACGTGGCCTGTGGCTACCCGGTACCCCGGAAGGAGCTCGACGAGGTGGGCTTCCTCCTCGGCAAGCCGCTCGAGCTGTGGGTGGCCACCGAGGTCCGCGTCCGCGAGTGGATCTCCGTCATCTACCGGCAGCCCCTCTCCCAACGCTACACCACCATCCTCGCCTCGCTCGACCCCGAGAAGACGGGCGCGGCGGCTCCGGCCGCTCCGGTGGTGGCCGCTCCGGCGGTGGCCCAGCCGAAACCGCCCGCGCCCGCTCCGGCGCCGCCTCCTGCGCCGAAGCCCGCGGCCTCCGATGAGCCCTCCCTCACCGTGGACATGGTGGAGCGGCTCGCGCGCGCCGTGGCCAGCGAGCCCGTCGCGCTCGAGGTGAGGCCGCCCGCCGCGCCCCAGAGCGCCCCCCTGGCGCCGCCCGCCCAGCCCCCGCCGCGTCCGGCGACGACTCCCTCCGCG
>NZ_DASVSO010000984.1:0-4037 GCF_036388035.1 Archangium sp. | reverse complement strand
GGTGCGAGCCCCGGGACTGACCCGGCCACTACAGGGGCGCGCTGGCCAGGCCGTCCTCGTGCCGAGGGGTGCGCCGGCTCGTCACCTTGCGGAACCATGCGAACGTGGAGAGGAGCCCCTCCTCCAGGGAGACGTACGGCTCCCAGTCGAGCACCATGCGTGCGCGGGTGATGTCGGGGCGGCGCTGCCTGGGCTCGTCCCTGGGCAGCGGCTGGAAGAGGACCCGACTGCTCCCGCCATGGACCTGGCGCACGGCCTCGGCGAGCTGGAGGATGGTCATCTCGCGCGGGTTGCCGAGGTTGACGGGCTCGGTGCAGTCCGAGAGAGCCAGCCGAACGAGTCCCTCGATGACGTCGCTCACGTAGCAGAAGGAGCGCGTCTGCGAGCCGTCGCCGAAGACGGTGAAGTCCTCACCGCGCAGGGCCTGGCCCACGAAGGTGGGCACCACGTGCCCGTCCTCCAGGCGCATGCGCGGGCCATAGGTGTTGAAGATGCGGGCGATGCGCGTCTGCACGCCGTGGGTGCGCCGGTAGGCGGAGACGAGGGCCTCGCCATAGCGCCTGGCCTCCTCGTAGCAGGAGCGCGGGCCAGTGGGGTTCACGTTGCCCCAGTACTCCTCGCGCTGCGGGTGCACGAGCGGGTTGCCGTAGATCTCCGAGGTGGAGGCCTGGAGGAACACCGCGTCCTTGTCACGCGCGAGGAGGAGCCCGTTCTCCGTGCCGAGCGAGCCCACGCGCAGCGTCTCGATGGGCAGCTGCATGGAGTCGAGGGGCGAGGCCGGCGAGGCCATGTTGAAGACGTAGTCCACCGGTCCCCGGATGTGCAGGGGCGCGGTGATGTCATGGCGGAGGGACTGGAAGCGCCCGAAGCGGGGCAGCTCGGCGAGGTTGCGCTCGGAGCCGGTGCTGAAGTTGTCGATGCTGATGACCTCGGCGGCGCCATCCTCGAGCAATCGCTCACACAGGTGTGAGCCGAGGAAGCCCGCGCCGCCGAGCACCACGATCCGCTTTCCCGTCATGTCGTTGTTCATGTGGGCAAGGGTCCGTCCGTTGCTCGGGGGGTGAAAGCGAGGGGGGGCGGACAAGGTCGACTCGCGGACGCTCCCGTGCACGAGACGTCCGCCAGCCAGCAAGGGCGGCGTTCGTGGGCACCCCCGTGGGCACCCCCGCGGGCCCCCTCGACACGTCGCGCCCAGGGAAAGCCATTGAACCTGGGGTGTGGGCAGCCAGGCTCGGTGGAGACGTCCGTGACGCTCGTGCCACCTCGGAGGCCACGGAACGCCAATAGCATCCGCCGCCATCGGAGCCCGCTCATCGCCAGGGACTTCGAGGAGGGCGGGAGCGCCAGTCCGCTCCGCCCTCCACACTTTCAATGTGAGGACGAGATGCAATCGGGTTTTTCGAGGGGCGCGCGCTGGACGGGGCGTCTGGTGTTGGCCTCCCTGACCGCGCTCGCGCTCTCCGCGTGCACGGGTGACGCAGGCGCGCCTGGACCCACGGGCAATCCTGGGGAGGCGGGCCCGCAGGGCCCCGCCGGAAATGGCAAGTCGCTCCACCCGAGCCGAAGCGCGCCGATGGGCGGGGCGAATACGCCCACTGGCTCGAGCAGGTGGGCGGGGGCAATGACTACCGGAGCAACGACGAGGTCCAGGCCCGCTTCTTCCAGCCGGACGGGACGCTCGCGCCTGACGCGGTGAAGGCGCTGACGAAGGACATCTCGGTGTTGCTCGTTCCCTCCGCGCGCCGGGCGCTCCAGTTGGACCGGGCCACGCTGGGGCTGGTGAAGGCCCAGCGCTTCGAGCGCGGGCGGGACGTGGTGCTCGGGGCTCCGCCGAAGGTGCGGGCCCGGCTGGAGCAGGACGGGGCAACGGGCATCGACGAGCCCGTCCTCCCGGGGTGGGTGGTTCCCGCGAAGACCGCTTCGCGCTGAAGCGCGAGCAAGGACGGTGTCAGGCGCTACGGGCCCTGGGCCCGCCCACGGTGCCGGCGAAATACCACTTGAGTGGTACAGCGTCTCCCTCTCCCGGCTGACAGGGTTGTCTCCGCCAGCGTGCGACGCGGGAAACCTCCCCTCCCAACCGGGGAGGCGCCTGCTGGTGCAAGCAATACCCGCGCACCCGAGGGGAAAGACATGACGAGCCCGTACCGCAATCCACGCACCACTTCGACCGCGTCCGCAGGGAAGGCCTCACTCACGGGGGCCCTGCTCCTGCTCGTGCTCCAGGCCACCCTGGTGGCCTGCGGTGGCGCGGAGGCCACCAGGCCCGCGCTCACCCTCGAGGGTGCCAGCAATCCGAGCACCCTGAAGGTGGGCGAGACGCTGTCCTTGAAGGTCTCCCTCCAGGCCGAGGGCGAGATCCAGAGCCTGGACGTGACGCGCAAGGTGGAGAGTGACGAGAAGAGCCTCCAGAGCCTGACCTCCAGCTTCCAGTCCGCCACGGCCCACACGTTCGACTTCTCGTACGAGGTGGAGAACTTCCCGGGCAAGAGCATCGTCCTGACGTTCAAGGCCACGGACAAGCAAGGCGGCACCGCCTCGAAGGAGTACACGTTCATCCCCCAGCGGAGCACGGCCCTCCGCGAGTGGAAGGGCATCACGCTCGGTGGCCCCTCCCACTCGACGACCGGCAACTTCTTCTCCAGCACCACGGGCGAGGTCTTCACCAAGGCCCAGGCGAGCACGAACGTCGCGAAGATCGACGTCGTCTACATGGCCTACAGCTCCCTGTCGTATTTCGTCTCGCCCTCCAAGGTGGGTGAGGAGGAGGGCTTCGAGTCCATCCCCGGTGCGACCCTGACGGAGTACCAGTACGCGAGCTCCACCTTCACGGCCGCGCAGTTCGACGCCATGGGAGATGACACGGCCATCGCGAACCTGGACATCCAGGAGTCCGAGGACGCGTTCACCAACGGCAGCATCATGCTCTTCAAGACCGCGGATGGCCGGAAGGGCATCATCAAGATCACCGGGCGGACGTCCGGAGCGGCCGGTAGCATCACCATGGACGTCAAGGTGCAGAAGTACCCGGCCCGGTGAGCCTCCGCCCCTGGATGCGGGTGTTCATCACCGCCTCTTCCGTCACGAACTCCGTGTAGAAAACCGCCGAGCGCCCGGCCCCGTTGGAGACGACGACGGGGCCGTACTCGGGCTCCTCGTGCCGGGCGATGGGGCGCCCACCGGGGTCGCGCACCGAGCCGTCGGGCCGCAGGCGCGCGCCGTACACGTCCACGGGCTCGTTCTCGGAGATGAACGAGCCGTTCTCCTCCCAGACCAGCACATGGTTCACCCCGTCGAAGGCGGCGGTGGGCCGCGACCGGAAACGCTCGCCCGACGCGACGGTGCGGGGCACGGCGTCCAGGACGGTACCGGCCCCACTCACGCGGGCCGCGGAGAGCCGCGCGGCCTCGAAGGAGCCTTCCGCCCACGCCACCAGCACGTGGGCTCCGTCGAAGGAGAGCGCGGGCGGCCCATTGAAGGCCGGGCCCGGTCCGATGAGGCGCCCCGGCGAGTCGAGCACCACGCCGTCCTCCGCCACGCGAGCGCCGCGAATGCTCTCCTCCGCGTCACCCCCGAGCCCCGAGAAGTCGAAGTGCCTCCAGGCGACGAAGAAGTGGCCCCCGGCATGAATGGCCGAAGGCGTCTGCTCGGTGGCGGTGGTGTCCGCGATGAGGAAGCCGCCGGGGTCCAGCACGGTGCCAGCGGTGCTGACGCGGGTGCCGTAGATGGAGGAGACGTTGCCGAACCCGCCGCTGCTCCGCCCGTCCTCCCAGACCACCAGGAACCTGGCTCCGGAGGCGGCCACCGAGGGCAGGGACTGGGTGTCCGCCACCACGGCGATGGGCAGGCTGACGGCGTCCAGCAGCACGCCCGCGCTGCTCACCCGGGCCCCGCGGACGTCCCGGTCAAAGGAATGCTCCGAGACGTCCTCATCCCAGACCACCAGGAAGGTGTCTCCGGCGAAGGCCACCGAGATGTTTCTCGGCGCGGGCCCCGAGGGCAGGGGGATGGGGGCGCCGAGGGCGCGGCCATCCGTGCGC
>NZ_DASVSO010000983.1:0-2287 GCF_036388035.1 Archangium sp. | reverse complement strand
CTGCTCGTAGTCGATGAGCGCCCCGTCGTCACGGTGGCAGTGGCCGCCGTGGCACAGCGAGTAGCCCGGGGGAGGACTGGCCGGATTGAAGCTCCCGCCGGAGCCTCCCGCGCTGAGGGCAATCAGCTCGATGCTGGACAGCTGCATCGAGCCCGACTCCACGCGCACCTGGTAGTCCGAGCTCAGCCGCTGGTAGCCGTTCCCCGCGTCGCGAGCGGGCAGGGTCTCGTACGCGGCGCGCACGGTGGGCTCCACCACGGCGAAGCCCTGGCCGGCGTCCCACGCGCAGCCCCCGAGGGCGAGGCAGGAGAGGAGGAGGAGTTCGCGGCGCATGGCTCAGGTCCCCTGGCCCTTCAGCCCGTTCTCCAGGCGCCTCACCAACTCCTCCATGCGCTGGAGGTACGTCTGCCCGCCGCGCACGTCGGTGCCCGCGGGCATGACGACGAGGGGGGAGGGAATCTTGCTCGACACCAGCCGGGCGGTGGTGTTCGGGTAGTAGTCCTCCTGCAGCAGCATCCGCGCCTTGCGCTGGCGCCCCATCCCCAGCACCTGGGCCACGTGGGCGGGGTTGGGCGGGATGCCCGGCTTGGGCTCGAGGAAGGCGATGGTGGCGAAGCCCAGCCAGTCCGCCAGGTACGCGGTCGTCCGGTGGTAGGCCACCACGGGCACGCCCTTGAGCCCCGCGAGGCGCTGCTCCCAGCCGGCGCGCGCCTTCTCCACGTCGGCGGTGAACTTCGCCAGGTTGGCGCGGTAGGCGTCCGCGTTCTTCGGGTCCAGCGAGGCCATCCGGTCGGCGATGCCCTGGGCCACCAGCAGCGTGGCCCTCGGGTCGTAGAGGAAGTGCGGGTTGCCGCCCGGGTGCACGTCACCCTGGCTGCGATCCGTGGTCTGGGGCACCTCCAGCGGGCGGATGAACTGGGCCACCTCGAGGTAGCCCGGGCCGCCGACGATGATGCGCGGGTTGCGCGCGCCATTCTGGAGCGTGGGCAGCCAGCCGATCTCCAGCTGCAGGCCGATGGCGAGCAGCAGGTCCGCGCGGTTGAGCTCGAGGGCCAGGTTGGGCTTGGCGTCCACGAAGTGTGGATCCTGCGTGGGCAGCGCCAGCGGGATGACCTGCGCCTTGTCGCCGCCCACGGCCTTGGCGACCGCGGCGAGGTCCGGCGTGCTGGCCACCACCCGCAGGTCGGCGCGAGCGGGCAGGGTGAGGAGGCAGAGGAGGGCGGCGCTCAGGGCCGCGAGGAAGCGAGGGGGGCTCATGAAGGACTCCTGGAGCGAGAGGGTTTCAGAAGGCATGGGCGCCGTGCGCGCCCATCACCACTTCGAGTGCGAGGAAGACCGAGTAGTCCGGGCGATCGCGCCAGCCGACGAGGTCGGTGGCGCCCTGCAGGCGCAGGCGGGAGAACTCGGTGGGCCAGAAGGTGACGTTGGCGGAGAGTCGCTGGCGGTCGTCGGCCCAGTCGGGGTCGAGCGGATCCACCGCGAGGCCGCCATCCATGTTGCGCGCCGGAGTGCCGAGCTCGTAGCGGCCCGCGGCGGCCCAGCGCTGGGCGAAGCGCCAGGAGAGCTGTCCGTAGGCGCTGACGTCCGAGAGCACGTCCTGGGGCACCTGGCGGCGCCGGTAGAGGACCTCGGCCTGGAGGGCGATCGTCGTGAAGGAGCCTCCGCTGAGGGGCCGGTACTTGAGGTACACGTCCGTGCCGTACACGTCCGTGCGGTTGTGGTAGCCGGTGGGGTTGGGGCCGTTGGCGCCCGACAAGCCCCACAGCAGCGACAGGTCATCCGACAGCTCGAAGAACTGCTTCACCGCCCCGGTGAATTGGAAGTCGAGCGGCGAGGTGACGCCGCCGGTGTCCGTGCCGAGGAAGCTGCGCGCGGTGCTCCCTCCGCTGGCGTCGGAGACCGAGCCGAGCACCTCCACGTACCAGGGCAGCGGGGTGAGCCAGGACAGCTCCGCGCCCAGGCCCCGGTTGCCCTCGGCCCCGAAGACGCGGCCGATGGCGAAGGGCTGGTCCACGAAGTCCCAGGCATGGGGGTGGGTGGGGTTGATGCGGCCGAAGTGGGTGAGGAACTGGCCGGCGCGCGCCTGGAGGTTGGCGGGGAGGTTCGTGGTGGTGGCGTACGCCTCTTCCACCTCCACGCCGAACTGGCTGAAGACGATGTTGCTGTCGAAGCGGAAGTACGGATCCACCACCGCGTTCACCGACATCTCCAACTGCTGGAGGTTGAAGCCGCTGCCCCCCGGATCATGCCCGCCCGTCTGGAGCGGCTCCTTGGAGGTGAAGGCGGC
>NZ_DASVSO010000982.1:0-17161 GCF_036388035.1 Archangium sp. | reverse complement strand
ACTCCGAGCCCCCGCCAATGGTGAGCAGCCCCGAGCCCGAGCCGAAGCTGCTGGGGAAGAGCTCCTGGTTGATGTTGGCCGTGGCCGTCACGCTGCCGGTGATGTCCGTGGGGTACTTGATGCCGTAGCGGTCCTTGCCGTTGCGGCGGATCTCCACGAACTGCACCTCGGAGAGGATCATCCGCTTGATGCCGACGACGAGCAGGTTCTCCACCTTCTCGCCCACCGCCTTGGTGATGAGCTCGGCCTTCTGCAGGTCCTGCTGGCTCTCCACCGAGCCCTCCAGGAAGATGGTGGCACCCACCACGTTGACCTGCACGTTGCGCAGGCCCGCCTTCTGGAAGGCCGCGGTGAGGTTCTGCGCCACCAGCTTCTTGGCGTTGGGCGCCACCTTCACGAAGCTCTTCACGTTCGGGTAGAGCGACACCACCTGGTCGATGCGCTCGGCGTCCGCCGAGGTGTACGCCTGACCATCCAGGTAGATGCGGTCACCCACCATGCGCACGGACACGCCCTCGATCTCCCCGAGCAGCTTCTTGATCTCGGAGATGACCTCGTTGGGGTCCTGCTTGCGCACGGTGACCAGGTAGCTGACGCGCTGGCCGGAGCTCTTCCACACCAGCAGCGTCGTCTTGCCCTCGGCCTGACCGATGACGAGGATCTGGTTGTTCCCGATGACCTTCACCTCGGCGATGCTCGGATCACCCAGCGCGATGCGCGTGGTGCCGGGCACGGTCATCACCTTCTGGGTGCCCACGCCGAGGTTGATGGTGCTGCTGTCCTGGGCGAGCACGGGGCTCGCGGCGAACAGGGCCAACAAGGCGCCGAGGGCGGCCACCTGGGTGAAGCGTCCAAGCATCGTGAGAATCCCTTCGCGTCGCATCCGCACTACCCCAGTCTGTCGTGCTGCCACCACATGGCCCAGAAAGTCCCGAGCGCGATCGCCACGCCGTAAGGGATGTGGCGTCGCGGCCCACTCGCCGCGCCTTCGTTTATCAGCCGTGCCTTCACGGCCCACCGCCGCACCACCTCCGCCAGCGTCTCCCAGACGGCGCCGTGCCACAGCAGCGTCACCACCGCCTGCAGCGCGCCCACCAGCGAGATGAAGGCCGCCGCGGCCAACACCGCGGGAAAGCCCAACACCGCCCCCACCCCCGCCATCAACTTCACGTCGCCCCACCCCATCTTCCCCCCGACCGCCGCCGGCACCAGCATCAGCGCCAGGCCCGCCCCCGACACCACCCCGCTCACCAGCCCCGACTCCAGGTCGCCTACTCCCTCGGCCCACAGGCGCACGCCCAGCGCCATCGCCACCAGGGGATAGGTGACGACGTCGAGGATCTGGCGGCGCAGGACATCGGTTGCCACCGAGATCACCAACGCCACCCCCAGGGCGGTCCAAAGCGCGATGTGAGTGGAGGTCATCGGGCGCCTGCCCTCGACGAGCGGGGGCAGGTTTCGGGACTAAATCAGGGAGGGCCGCTCTCCGTCAAATGGCCAACAGCCCAACCCCCTGAAACGCCGGCGCTTGCCTCACTGGTAGGTGAGGCGCACCCGCTCGCTGCAGATGAAGTACTCGTCACCGTCCTCAACCTTGCGGCGCTTGATGCGCTGCTTGTTGAACCAGGTGCCGTTGGAGGAGCCGAGGTCCTCGATGAAGAAGTCGTCGCCGTCGCGGACGATGACGGCGTGCTCGCGCGACACCTTGCCCGAGTGGATGACCAGGTCGCAGTGCTTGCCGCGGCCGATCACGAACCGGTCCTGGGTGATGACGCGGGGCTCGGCGTTGTCCACGGAGAGCACCAGCGCACCGCCGGCCGACTCGTCCATGGGCTCGTCGTCCATGGGCTGATCCTCCATGGGCTCGTCGTCCATGGGCTCGTCGTCGGCGGCCAGGCCCATGCCGGAATCGGCGTCGTCGTCGGGCAGCGGCTCCTCGTCGATCTCCTCACGAGGCTCGTTGCTCTTGCCCTTGATGAGGCGCTCGAGCTCGGCGGCCGTCTCCAGCACGCGCTCGGCGACCTCGCGGCGGGCGGGATCGTTGTCGAGCGAGTTGGCGGGAGCACGCTCCTCGGCGACGCGCGCCGAGGGACGCTGCGGCGCGGGAGCGGGCGCCGGAGTGTGCTCCTCACGGGGAGGCGGCGCCGTCTTGGAGGCTCCACCGGCGACGGGCTGCAGCACGGGCGGAGCGCCCTTGCTGGCACCGGCGGCCGAGCCGGAGGCGCGCGCGCCCGAGGGGCTCGCTCCACCACCGGAAGCCACGACGGCCACCTCGGGCCTGCCCGTGCGCGCCACCTCGATGAAGCCGTTGAGGCGGGCGAACATGAACAGCGCCTGATTGATGAGCGCGTCGCGATCCGAGCCCATTTGCTGGGCCATGTCTTCGTAGGTCTCCCACAGGTGGTCGGCGATACCGACCTTGCGGGCAGGGCGGGAGTTCTGGTCGATCATCTCTTGACTCGCGGATCCAGGAGTCCCCGACCATAGCAGAGCGGTCCAGGGACGCGAAATCACTGAAAGGGGAACACTCCCCGGCTGTTGGCCACGTCCGGGAAGACGAGCTGCAGGTTCACCTGGAGCACGCCATCCGCCGAGGGGTAGGCGATGTAGGCATAGTCCGTGCCCCCCACCTCCGCCTGCACTACGGGTCCGGGCAGCAGGAAGAACTGGAGCTGCTGGATGTTGGTGTCCACCCGGATGGAGTACGGGAAGAAGCGGGAGAGGGTACTCACCACGTAGCGGTCCCCGCGCGACAGGCCGGTGACCCGGGGGTTGGAGACGGTGAAGCTCACGTCCACGCCCTCGCTCGCCCCGGTGTAACCCGGCGGGTGGAAGAAGTAGGACCCGGTCCGCGAGAAGCTCCCGGTCAACCCCAGGCGCTGCAGGTAGCCCTCGCTGCCACTGGTGAGGACCAGCGGCTGGCTGCCCCCTGCCCGGACCAGGAAGCGCGTGTGGCCGGCACAGGCCGGCGGGATGGCGGAGTTGGTCGTCAGCGTGAGCTGCGTGGGATCGGACGACGGCTGCACCGTGGTCACCACCAGGTCCGTGGGGCACAGCTGCACCCCCACCCCTTCCGGGAAGAGGACGAGGATGTCCCCGGGCTGAACCAGCTGCCCCTTGCCCTTGATCGGCTCGGCGGGCACCCGGAAGTCGGAGGCCGCCGGATCTCGCGGCAGGATGCTCATTCCGGGAAGGACGCCCTGATAGGTGAGCTGATACGTCTCGTTGCGCGTGACACCGTGCGTCACCTGGACGGTGATGTCGCCCGTCTCGGCGGTCCCCTGGGCGGTGACGAGCGAGACCTGGGCCTGGGCGTCCTCCACGGCGTCCGGGTCGGCCGGGTTTTCGAAGGTGTCGACATCGATCAGGCGCAACTCCAGTGCGTCGAAGAGGAGGATGTTCCCGTTGGAGAGCGGCACGATGCCCAGCATGCGTACGGCCCCGGATTCAGTGGCGTTGACGGACGTGTTCGTCGACAGCGACAGACCCATGGGCAGCCCGTTGCCCAACCCGAGGGGCATCATGGGATGGCCGGTGACGTCCTTGAGCACCTCGCCCGTCGCGGAATCCACGGCCAGCACGCCCGCGGAGCACTGGGCCTGACCCGCGCCGCAGTTCGAGGGATCGAGGATGCCGAAGATGCGCGCGCCCTCCGCCAGCCCCGCTACCGCCGGCGTGCTCTCCGTTGCCGGCACCTCCGGCAACCGCGGATGGGTGGCGAGCTGGAGCACCTGCTGGCCGCCGAAGTTCAGCTCCGTCACCGTCGCCGGGCTCGTCTGCAGGTCCACCTTGTAGCTCTTCCCAGGCCCGGAGGCGGCCGTGCCGCGCGTGGCCACGGCGAGCTGCATGTTGGGAAGCACGAGCAGGGAGCTCACGGCCACATCGGCGGGGAGCACCCCTTCCAGCAGACGAACCGGCCCCTCCAGCGCTCCCCCCTGGAGGAGCGCCTCGGGCCCCGGCAACCGCAGCGCCCACAGCCGGGCCCCGGTGGACTCCTGGGTGGCGTAGTAGAGCGTGCTCAGTCCGCTCGCGTCGGGCCCCCGGGCCGCGAAGGCCGTCACCGGACCGGCGGACGGGGGCGGGGGCGGGGTCGCTCCAGACGGAACGAGCTGGCTCGTCTCCAGCAGCCTCACCTGACGCAGCAGCGAGCGATCCGCGGCCACCACGGAGATGCGCGTCGAGCCATTGCTGCGCGCGTAGACATAGGGGCCCCCCGTCTCGTTGCCATCTCCCCCATAGTTCACGTCGCGCGCGAGCGCCTGGGGTCGATCCAACACCGGGATGGAGAGCGCCTCGAGCGGGTTGGGCGCACGGAGGTAGCCCCGCTCCGCCCCGTCCTTCTTGAGGTCCAGGACGCGCAGCTCGTTGCGGTCCGTCGAGGTGACGAACAGCAGGTCCCCCTCCAGCGGGTTGCCCGACCCGTCCCGCTGAGGGTCCTTCACCAGCACCACGTCGTAGGTCCCGGACAACCCCGCCGCCGGGAGGGACTCCTCCTCCTCGGTGCAGGCGGACCCCAGCGCTCCAACCACCACCATCAACGACACGATGACGCGCTTCACTGCTGAGCCTCCTGACACGTAACGGCTGCTTCGTCCTGCCGGGTTCCGAGCCGGGCCACCAGCCGGGCCTGCTGCGGGCTGCCAAGGTCCGGAATGTCGATCACCGACACGCGCCCGTCGCCGAAGTTGCTGACGAAGACGCGGGCCGCGTTGTCTTGCTGCTGCACGGCGAGGCCGAAGGGCTGGGGCTCCAGATCCCCCCTGTCCTCCTCCCCCACCGCCACCTGCGCCACGACCTGGCCCACGTCCGGGTCATAGATGGCCACCACGCCGGCCGAGCTGCAGGACACCAGCACCAGCTCGCTGCGCGTGGGCCCGCGAGACACCAGCTTCACCTGGGTGGGGCCGTCCGGCAGGGGCACCGAGCCCACCACCGACAGGGTGGGCAGATCCGAGGTCGCCTCGGCGCCCCGCACGTTCAGGATGACCAGCGAGTCCGGCGAGCGCACGGCCAGGTACAACCGCTGGACTCCCGACGCGTTGGCGGGGGTCAGCGCGAGGCCGCGCGCGTCCTGGGCGGCGAAGTCCAGATCCACCCCGGGGTCGATGATCCGGTTCGCGTTCTCCGGGTTCCTGTCCAGCACGCGCAGCAGGAAGCGCCGGCTGGTGGCGTTCTGCACGCGGTTGGAGAACCGGCCGGAGACGAACACGTAGCGCTCACCGACAGCCACCGAGTGGCTG
Organism: Archangium sp.; assembly: GCF_036388035.1. Classification (GTDB taxonomy): domain Bacteria; phylum Myxococcota; class Myxococcia; order Myxococcales; family Myxococcaceae; genus Archangium. The sequence continues at coordinate 11,921 of NZ_DASVSO010000982.1, read as the reverse complement.
CCACCCACGGTCAGCTCGCCCGCGTTCAACGGAAGGAAGTCCGAGGTCGACACGCTCGGCGTCTCCCCCTGCAGGCGGACCAGGTACGATTGGAAGTCGACCAGCGAGCGGGCAGGCGAGTCCGCGGGGTCCACATGCGTCACGAACACCTGCCCCTCGTTGGTGACAGTGACGCCGAAGGGCGCGGGGGCGCGGGGCAGGTCATTCTGCTGCCCCGACACGCTGGTGAGAGACAGCGCGCCCTCGAAGCAGTTGTCCCGGCTGGGGCCAACGCAGGCGAGCTTCGCCGGCTCGGGGATGTCGATGTAGTGGACGAAGTCGCCGTCGGCACGGGCGGGGACGAAGAGCCGGGGCGGGGCGTCCGGGCGCTCCCAGAGGGCCATCTCGCCGGCGTAGCTCTGGATGTAGACGCGCGACTCTTCCGAGAGGTTGAGCTGCTCGAGCGCCAACGGCTCCGTGTTGGTGGCGGCACCCAGGGCAGGCAGGTCCACCCGGTCCAGGTCGACCGCCATGACGGTGCCCTGATCGAAGCATCGATCGAAGTTGGCGCTCGCCACGTAGAGGAAGCCGTTGGTGGAACCAGGGACGGCCCGGTGCACGAGACCGCTCGGGTAGATGAAGCGATCCACCGGCGCGGGCCGGGGGTTGGCTTCGTTGCACGCGGCGACAAGGAGCGCGAGACAGAGGAAATGGGGGCGCATGTAAGGGGGGCGGAGTGTAGGAACCGCCCTAACGCCGGGCAACTACAAAGGGCCCCGGCTATTCCATACCCGCCACATGCCCCCCTCCCCTCACCTGCTCACTGCTCCGGACAGCGGCCCGGCGAGCGGGGTCAGGCCTCCGCCTGGATCTTCGCGAAGTCCGCCACCTGGTTGAACAGGGTGCCGATCCCCGTGAGGAGCCGGATGCGGTTCTCGCGCAGGTCCTTGTCCTCGGCCATCACCATCACCTTGTCGAAGAAGAGGTCGACGGTGGGCTTGAGGCCGGTGATCTCCTTGAGGGCGCCGGAGAAGTCGTCGGACTTCACCAGATCGGCCACGCGGGTGCGCGCCTGGACATACGCGGTGTGCAGCTCGCGCTCGGCGTCGTCGGTGAGCCGCTGGGGGTTCACCTCGCCGAGGGACACGTCCTTGCCCTGCTTCTCGACGATGTTGCCCACGCGCTTGAAGGCGCCCGCCAGGGGAGCGAAGTCCGCCCGGCCCACGATGCCGCCCAGGGCCTCCAGCCGCTTGCGCGCGGCCACCATGTCGTCGAAGCCGGCCGACAGCACCGCCTCCACCACGTCCGTGCGGAACTCCTCCATCCACAGCGCCTTGAGGCGGCCGCGGAAGAAGTCGAGCACCTGCTCGCGAGGCGCGGGCTCGCCGGCCTTGCGCTTGACGTTGGCGATCTTCGGCCCGAGCTGCTCCAGCGCCGCGTCCACGGCCTGGGACAGGGAGAAGCGGTAGCCCCGGCCCTGGATGATGCGGATGACGGCGAGGCATGCGCGCCGCAGGGCGAATGGGTCCGCCGCGCCGGTGGGGCCCTTGCCGATGGCGAAGATGCCGCACAGCGTGTCCAGCCGGTCCGCCAGGCCGATGAGGGCCCCGGGGTCCTGCGTGGGCAGCGCGTCCTCGGCGGTGCGAGGCAGGTAGTGCTCGAAGATGGCCAGGGCCACCGCCTCCGGCTCACCCCCGGCGAGGGCGTACTCGCGGCCCATCACGCCCTGGAGTTCGGGGAACTCGCCCACCATGCCGGTGACGAGGTCCGCCTTGGCCAAGGTGGCCGCACGCTCGATGGAGGCCTTGTGAGCGCCGTGGCCCGTCCACCCGGCCAGCTTCACGGCCAGCGAGCGGAAGCGCTCCACCTTCTCGGCGTAGCTGCCGAGCTGGCCCTGCCACACCACGCGCGCCAGCTTCTCGGTGCGCGCCTCGAGCGGCGTCTTGCGATCCTCGTCGAAGAAGAAGCGGCCGTCGGCGAGGCGGGCGCGCAGCACGCGCTCATAGCCGCGCAGGGAGAGCTTCACGTCGCGCACCGGCGTGTTGGACACGGCGATGAAGCGCGGCAGCAGCTTGCCCTTGGCATCCAGCATGGAGAAGTAGCGCTGGTGGCTCTTCATCTCCTGCACCAGCACCTCGGGAGGCAAATCCAGGTGCCGCTCCTCGAAAGAGCCCACCACCGGGTTGGGCAGCTCCACGAGGTTGGTCACCTGATCCACCAGGGACTCGTCCTCCATCAGCGTGCCGCCGGCCTGCGTGGCCGCCGCGCGCACCTTCTCCAGCAGCTGCGCGCGCCGCTTGGAGATGTCCGGCACCACGTGGGCCTTCTCCAGGGCGGCCTCGTAGTCCGAGGGCTTGGAGAGCTCGATGGCCGCGGGCGACAGGAAGCGGTGGCCGTACGTCGTCCGGCCGCTCTTCACGTCACCGAGCACCACCGGCAGCACCTCGCCGCCCAGCAGCGCCACCACCCACTGCACGGGCCGCGCGAAGGCCTGCTCCACGTCGCCCCAGCGCATCGTCTTGCGGAAGTTGATGCCGTGCACGGCGGTGTGGAGGATGTCCTTGAGGATGTCCGCCGCCGGGCGGCCCTTCTCCTCCACCTTGGCGCCCAGGTACTCGCCCTTGGGCGTCTGCAGGCGCAGCAGCGCGTCCACGGACACCTTCTGGCTCTCGGCGAACTTCTCCGCCGCCTTGGTGGGCTTGCCGTCCTTGTCGAAGGCCGCCTTGGCGCTCGGGCCGAGCACCTCGCGGGTGACGTCCTCGCCCTTCTCCGCGAGGTCCTTCACCCACACCGCCAGCCGGCGCGGCGTGCCGTAGGTGCGCACCTCGCCGTGCTTCAGCCGCGCATCCGCGGCGCGCTCGGTGATGACGCGCTTGAGGTCCTCGAGCGCCGGGAGGATGAACGAGGCGGGGATCTCCTCGGCGCCGATCTCCAGGAGCAGATCACTTGCCACGGGCCACCTCCGTCTCGGCGGGCTTGTTGAGCGTCACGGTCTTCCAGTAGTCGCTGGCGGGCTTGCCCTCGAGCACCGGCGGCTGCTCCCCCACCGTCCAGGGCGTCTTGAGCAGCGGGAAGCCGAGCTTCTCGCGCATCTTCAGGTAGCCCTCGGCGCACAGGCGGGCGTTGTCGCGCACGCGCTTGATGAAGTTGGCGCGCTCCGTCACCGAGATGGCCCCGCGAGCGTCCAGCAGGTTGAACGCGTGCGAGCACTTGAGGGCGTAGTCGTACGCCGGCAGCGGCACCTCGCGCTCGATGAGGCGCTTGCACTCCTTCTCGTAGGAGTCGAACAGACCGAACAGCATCTGCGGATCCGACTCCTGCAGGGCGTAGCGGCTCATCTCCACTTCATTGGCGTGGAAGATCTCCCGGTACTTCACGCCCTTGACCCACTCGATGTCGTAGATGTTCTCGACGTTCTGCAGGTACATGGCGATGCGCTCGAGGCCGTACGTCAGCTCCGCCGAGACGGGCCGGCACTCGAAACCACCGCACTGCTGGAAGTAGGTGAACTGGGTGACTTCCATCCCGTCACACCACACCTCCCAGCCCAGGCCCCAGGCGCCCAGGGTGGGCGACTCCCAGTCGTCCTCGACGAAGCGGATGTCGTGCTCGAGCGGATCGATGCCGAAGGCGCGGATGGAGTCCAGGTAGAGCTGCTGGACGTTCTTGGGCGCCGGCTTGAGGATGACCTGGAACTGGTGGTGCTGGAACAGGCGGTTGGGGTTCTCGCCGAAACGACCGTCGGCGGGACGCCGCGAGGGCTGCACGTAGGCCACGTTCCAGGGCTCGGGGCCCAGGGCGCGGAGGAAGGTGGCCGGGTGCATGGTGCCCGCGCCCACCTCGAGATCATAGGGCTGGGTGATGATGCACCCCTGCTTGGCCCAGTGATTTTGCAGAGTGAGGATCAGGTCCTGGAAGTACATGGCGCCGCGGACCCTAGTGATGGGGTCCGGGAGCGTCAAGGACAGCCGTCAGGGTTCTTGCCACAAGGGCAGATCCGACATCCGCACTGTCATCTCCGTCACCTGCCCCGGCTTGATCGGAGCGGACAGCATGCGGCTGGCACCATCCGGGTCCACCACGCGCAACCGGTAGGTGTCCACGGGCAGCGCCACCTTTTTCAGCGGAGTCGTGCCCAGATGGTTGTCACCATCGAACACTGCGGCGCGCGGGGAGGTGTAGAGCGTGAGCCAGCCGAGCTGCGCCTTCGCCGCGCCCTTGGCGGTGCTCGTGTCGATCACCTCGGGCTCCGTGAGGGCCTCCGGCTCGGTGGCCGGCGGCGCGGCGGCGACGGGCCTGGACTCGGGGGCGGGCTTCGGCTCCGTGCCGGTCTTGGGCGAGGCGCCGGCCAGCTTCCGCGGCTTCTTGGCGTCGGCCTTGGTGGCGTCGCTCTTGGACGGCACCGAGGGCTCCGGCGAGGCCACCACGGGCTCCGGCGGCGTCTCGGGCTGAGGCGCGGGCTCTTGCGGCGGCGGGGCGCTCGCGGTCTCCGGGGGAGGAGTCCGAGGCAACGGCAGCGGCTCCGCCGGGGGCGGCCCCTGGGGCACCGGCTCCCCCTTCAGCTCCCGCATGGCGGTGGCGTACAGGGGGGTGAGCATCGCCCGGGTCGGCGGGTAGTAGGCGGCGCCGCCCAGGCCCGCGAGCAGTAGCAGCAGGAGGACCCATTTGCCCCAGCCCGACCCCTCGCGCGGAGCGTCCGGCTGCTCCACGGCGGCCCGGGAAGGACGGGTCGTCTGATCCAACTCCTCCTCCTGCTCGACCACGCGGCTGGCGCGGACGACGGGAGGCCTGCGAACCGGCTGGGTCTTGTTGAGCGGATCCTCCGCCTCTTCCTCCGGCTCGGGAGCGACGGCGCGGACGGGCGCGGAGCCCCTGGCGGGCGGCGGCCGGGAGGGACTGGCCTGCTGCGCGGTGGGTCGGCGCGGAGCAGGAGCGGGCGCGGGCGCGGGCTTCGGCGGCGGTGTCACCTGCCCCGAGGGCTTCGCGACGCGCGGAGCACTCGCCGCGCCGGAGTTGGGGGAACGGCGCCCCTTCTCCGTGGGACTCTCCTTGTTGTCGGTCGCGGTGAACACCGCGGCGAACTGCCCGGTAGCGGACTCATCGGGCTCGTTCGCGCTGTCCAGCAGCGCGCGCGTCTTCTGGATCTTGTCCTCGAAGAGCTGCCGCATCACCGCGGCCATCTGCTCCTCGTGGAAGAGCTCCGCCCCGCAGGCGGCCTCGATGGCGCGGGCCATCTCGCGGCCCGAGGCGAAGCGCTGTCCCGGCTCACGCGCCATCGCGCGCAGCACCACGTCGGCCAGCGCCTGGGGCACGCGCGGGTTGAGGCTCGAGGGCGAGGGCACCTCCCCCTCGGAGATCTTCAACATCACCTCGCCCTCGTGGGCGCCGGTGAACAGGCGGCGGCCGCACAGCAGCTCGTGCAGGATGATGCCGGTGCAGTAGAGGTCGCTGCGCCCGTCGAGCTCGGCGCCGTGGACCTGCTCGGGGGACATGTAGCCGGTGGTGCCCTTCACCATGCCGACCTGGGTCCGACCGAGCCGCCCCTTGGCCTTGGCGATGCCGAAGTCGATCACCTTCACGTTGCCGTCGAAGGTGACCATGACGTTCTTCGGCGACACGTCGCGGTGGACCACCGGCCGGGGCTTGCCCGAGGCGTCGGTGAAGGCGTGCGCGTAGTGCAGCCCGAGGCACGCATCGCGCACCGCGCGGGCCGCGAAGCCCAGGGGCAGCGGGCGCTGCTGCTTGTCAGCGGCCTTGAAGATCTGCTCCAGGTTCTGCCCGGCGATGAACTCCATGGCCAGGTACAGCTCGCCGTCCTGGTCGCCGAGGTCGAAGACCTGGCCGATGTTCGCGTGGGCGAGGGTGGCGGTGATGCGCGCCTCGTCCAGGAACATCTTGACGAAGTGCTCGTCCTTCTGGACGTCCGGGAGGATCTGCTTGAGCGCGACGAACTTGCGGAAGCCGCCGGGTCCCGCGGTGAAGGCGAGGAACAACTCCGCCATCCCGCCCATGGAGAGACGGGTGACGACCTCGTATTTGCCGATGCGGCGTCCCCGGTCGAAGTCGAGTCCCGCGCTGCCCTGAGGCCCCTGGTTGGCCATTGGCGGACATACTAACCGGCGAGTCGGGCCCGGTCGACAGACCTGCTCAGGAGTTCTGCGCCTGGGTCTGGAGCCACGGGGGGAGCAGGCTGGCTACTTCCTCCCGGAAGGGCAGGCCCGTCACGGCGCCGAGGTGCTCCACCACCCGGGAGCCCACGGCACAAGCGAAGGTGGCCAGGGCCTCCAGCTCCTCGCGCGAGGCCCCCTCCAGCTCCGCGGCCCCCGCGTACCTCCGGGACAACCCGTGGAGGAAGGCCGCCGTGAAGCCATCCCCTGCCCCGGTGGTATCCACCACGCGGACCCGAGGGGCAGGCACCCGAACCACCTCGCCTCGCCAGAGGAAGACGGCGCCCGCCTCGCCCCGCGTCACCACCGGCAACGTCACGCCCAGGCCCGCCAGGAAGCGCAGCGCCTCCTCCGGCTCCGCCCGGCCGGTGGCGAAGGCCACCTCCTCTTCTGAGAGTTTGACGAGGGTGCACTGGGGCAGCAACCGCCCGAGCTGCTCGCGCAGCACCTCCGGGTCCGCCCACGCGTGGAGGCGGAGGTTGGGATCGCAGCTCACGAGGCGGCCCGCCGCGTGCGCGGCCTCCACGGTGCGCTGCATGGCCGCCCGGGCCTCGGGGAGGTGCAGCGAGTTCGTCCCGAAGTGCACCACCCGTGCGCTCCCGAGGAAGGCCGGGTCCACGTCGCGCTCGCTCAGCAGGAGCTCGGCCGAGCGGGTGCGGAAGTACGTGAAGCTGCGCTCGCCGCGCTCATCGAGCGAGATGAAGACGAGCCCCGTCTTCGCCTCGGCCGTCTGGCGCATGTGGCTCACGTCCACGCCCTCGGCGGCGAGGCGCTCGCGTAGGAAGTGGCCGAACTCGTCCTCGCCCACCACGCCCACGTAGGCCGAGCGGCCGCCCAGCCGCGCCACGCCCACGGAGACATTGGCCAGGGAGCCACCGATGCCGGGCGTCCACGCCGTCACCTCGCGCACCCGCCGGCCGGACTCCGCCGGGAGGAAGTCCACCAGCGACTCGCCCACGCACACCACGTCCACGCGCAGCCTCCTGGAAGCCGCTCGTCAGTCCAGCCCGACCTGGGCCATGAAGTCCACGCTCTTGAGGCGGCGACCCAGGTGGTGGGCGATGAAGACGTTGAGCACGCCACGCGCCCGGGCCCGGAGCTCGGCCGGCAGCGGCGTGCGCTGGCCCTCCTGGAGTGCCCGGAGTCCGGAGAGCAGCTCGAGCGGCACGGCCACCGCGTCGCGCGCCCGGAAGGAGCAGGGCTCGCACACCGTGCCGCCGTGGCCCTGGTCGAAGCGAGGCCGCTCGCCCGGCGGGCCGCCGCACAGCGCGCACGAGTCGAAGCGCGGCATCAACCCGGCATGGGCGAGCGCGTCCAGCTCGAAGGCCAGCAGCGAGGTGGGGCCCGCCTCCTTCGCGTCCAGCTTGCCCAGGTAGGCCTCCAGCAGTTCGAAGAGCTCCGGGTGGGGCTCATGGTCGCGCGTCAGCTCGCGGCACAGCTCCACTGCGTAGAGGGCGCGGGCGATGAGGTGCAAATCTCCCCGGGCCCCGTAGTAGCCGCCGACGATGTCCGCCGAGTCCAGGCGCACCGTGGAGCCGCGCGTCTCCACGAGCTGCACCCGCAGCCGCATGTAGGGCTCCAGCGCACCGGCGAAGCGCCGCTTGCTCTTGCGGGCTCCGGCGGCGAAGGCCGTCAGCTTGCCGTGTTCGCGCGTGAGGAGCGTGACCATCCGGTCGGCTTCCCCATAGTCCACCGTGGAGAGGACCAGCGCCTCGTCGACGAAACGCTCCATAGGTCCACTTCAACGCACGAAGGGGTTGGGTGCCTTCCCGGTCATCACCAGGGCGGCGAGCGCTCCCACGCCCAGCACCACCAGCACGACGGCCAGGGCCACCCAGGCGCGCTTGCGCCGCTCGCGCTCCAGCACCACCGGGCTCGGCTCTGGCGTGGCCTTGTCCACCTCCTCGTAGCGCAGCACCGCCTCTTCCGGTGCCAGCCCGATGACGGTGGCATAGGCGCGGATGTAGTTGAGCACGAAGACGCGCGAGGGCAGCCGCTCCACCTGCCCCTCCTCCAGGGCGGCGATGAGGCTCGGGGAGATCTTCGTCACGCGCGACACCTCGTCGCGGGACAGGCCGCGCAGCTCGCGCTGCTGGGACAGGTACTTGCCGAATTCGACGTGGTCCACGGGGGTGGGACTCTTCTCTGGTTACAAGGCCTCGAGCAACCTGCGGCAGTCGTCCTTGAGGGCCTTGCTCTTCGCCTTGGCCTCACAAGTGGTGAAGCTCTGCCGCGCGTCCTCCATCTTGCCCATCTTCACCTGGCAGGCGCCCTCGCGCAGGTACGCGTCGGCGACGTCCGGGCAGGACTCACGATAATGGGCAAAGGAGCGGCACGCCTCGGAAACGTTGCCCGTTTCCTCATAGATGACACCCAGGTTCTTGTAGCCCAGGCAGAAGTTGGGGTTGGTGGTCACCGCGGCCTTGATGCTCCGCAGCGCGCGCTCCGTCTCGCCCTTCTTGTAGAGCGCCCACCCCAGGTTGCCCTGGGCGATGAAGGGCGTGGGGTAGAGCATGTCGTTGAGGGCCGCCTCGTACAGCTTGATGGCCTCGTCGTAGCGGGCCTGGGACAGGTAGACGTTGGCCAGGTTCGTCTTGGCCTCGGAGAAGCCCGGGCGCAGCGCCAGCGCCTTGTTGTAGTGCTGGATGGCCTCCTCCGGCCGGTTGAAGGCCAGGTGCAGGAGGATGCCGGTGGCGTTGTGCGCCTCGGGGTAGTCCGGATCCAGCTCGAGCGCCTTCTGGAGCTCCTTGTAGGCCTCCTGCACGTTGCCGACCTGCTGGGCCTGGAGGCCGAGCTCGTAGTGGATCTCGGCCCCCTGGCGCTCCTGCTCGGTGGGGACGTGCTTGCAGCCCATCAGGGCGAGCGCGAGGAGCCAGGCGGTGGACAGGCGGCGGAACATGATGGGGAGTCTCGTCGGGTGGGGGTCAGAAGGAGGCCAGGAGGCGGCCCAGGTTCGTCGAAGCCGTGCGCTTCTCATCCGCGCGGTTCTTGCCCACGCTCGGCACCAGCTTCGGATCCTTGAAGAAGACGGGCAATGTTTTCAGCAGCTCGTCCTGGTTCGGGGCGGGCAGGCCGCGGAAGTTCGCGTTGTCCATCATGAAGCCCATGGACTCCACGAAGGCGAGCGCCTCGGCCTCGTCCTGCTGGTACTCCTCGGGGCTCGCGTTGCGCCGGCCCGGCACGTACACCGCGCAGTCCTGGGCCTCGGACAGGTACAGGTAGATGAAGACGGCGAAGCCGCCCGCGCCGCGCAGCCCCAGCACGAAGGCCTGCGCGGGCCCCGCCGGCTTGCCGGGGATGGCCAGGTGCGGCGAGTTGATGGACTGGTACAGCACCATGACCTGTTCCCGGCTCGCCGGCAGGCCCCGAAACCGCTCGTCGATGGCGAACACGTTGGACGCTCCCCCCGCGCTACCGCGTGGTGAGGGTGAACTCCTCGGACTGGTCTTGCGTCTCCGCCGCGGTGCGCTGGAAGCGCAGCAGCGGGTTGTCGATCATCACTCTGCCGCCGCCCTCGTTGCCCTCGCCGATGATGACCTTGAACACATGCTGGGGAGATTCGCTCCGCCGCGAGCTGGCCGCCACTTTGTGCGCCATCATCAGCACCGTGTTCTTGCCCGGCAGCAGGTCGCGGGTGATGTCCGTGATGACCTGGGGCTCGTTGTTGCGCAGCTTCCGCACCCACTTGGAGTTGATGTACAGGTCGATGTCGTACTCCGTCATACCCGGTACCGACTGCTCCGTCACGAGCCAGTAGCGCCGGGTGATGCGCGCGGGGGCGGTGTCCGTCGGCGCGGGAGCCGGGGCCGGAGCCGCGGCGGGTGTGGGAGCCGGAGCGGGCGCCTGGGCCGCCGTGGTGGGCACGGGAGCCGGAGCCGGGGCCACCGGAGCGGGAGCCGCCGGGGCCGGAGGGGGCGCGGAAGGAGCGTTCACCAGCTTGACGGCATAGCTGGGCGCCTCGATGTGGACGTTGCCCTGCGCGTCGATGTGGACGGAGGCGACCTTCTCGAACTTCTGGTTCGTCACCCCGTCGATGCGGACGCCGTTGAGGTACACCGAGCCGGCGAGGGCCGAGGCCGGAAGCAGGGCCGTGAGCACGAGGGCGAGGATGGAGCGGCGCATGGGTGACTCCTCCTGGGGAGAAAGCGATAGCGCACCCGCCCGGGGTGGACAAGCGCGCGTCACCGGAGACCGAGGCTGCCGTCAGGAAATTCAGCCGCGCGCTAGGGCGCCTTCTCCTCGGGTGGCTTCTCGAGGCCCTCGCGCTGGGCGAGCGCCCAATCGCCGCCCAGGCCCTCCCCTTCCCGGAACCGCCTGAAATCACGGCGGACGAGGCGGGGGTAGCGCCGGAAGGTGTCCAGCTCGCCCGCCTTCTTGGCCTGCCAGATGCGGGTGGGGCCAGCGTTGTAGGCCATGAGGGCCAGGTCGAGGTCGCCGAAGCGGTCGTGCAGCTCCCGCAGGTAGCGGATGCCGAGGCGCACGCCCAGGGACGGATCCGCGGCCACCTCCTCGCGGGACAAGCGCAGGCCCTGCTTCTGGGCGAGGAAGTGCAGCGTGCTGGGCTTGATCTGCATCAGCCCCCGGGCGCCCTTCTCGGAGACGGCCTCCTCGGTGAAGTCCGACTCCACGTCGATGAGGGCCAGGATGAGCAGTGGGTCATACCCCGCCGTTCCCGCCTCCTCTGCGATGGCCTGGCCGAGCTGCCGGCGAAGGGTGAGGCCCAGGTCCGGGGCCCGCTTGGCGAGCACCGCGTCGATGAGGGCCGCGTCGGGAGGAGTCACCTCGAAACGCGAGGCCTCCACCACCCGAGGCACCTCGGGAGCGGCCAACAGGGGGACCGCGCGAGCGGACAGCACCAGGGCAACCCCCGCCACGAGGGGCAGCTTTCCACACCCGGCACCGAGCGCATGAAGCCAGCGGAACAACCCCTCCCCGCGGCGGCTGGTGGAGCCGGAGGGGGGCGCGCTCACTTGCGCTGCCCCAGAGCGTCGATGCGCTCGGCCAGTCGGATCAGCCGCGCTTCGATGTCCTGGATCTGCTCCCGGCGAGGAACCTTGAGGCTCAGGAGGGTGCGCCGCACACCCTCCTCCACGTTGTGCTCCAGGTCCTTGCGGTGACCCGTGAGGCGCTCCGTCAGCAGGCGGGCCTGGCGGATCATCTCCTCCTGGCTCCAACCGGCCAGACCGGCCACGCGCTGCACGCTGCGAGCGGCCTCCTCCTCCGCGGTGGACACCGCCAGCAGGGCCTGGCTCCACACCCGCTCGAACGTCTCCGCCAGCGAGCGCTTCTGCGGGGTCTCTGGTTTGTCCATCCGACGCTCTCCAGCATGACTCCCCGGGCGCGAGGCCCGGAAAGTGGGGGGTAAGGGCAATCGAGGTAAGCACACCCCTCGACTGAAGGAAACGCCGCCCGCGCTCGCCCGCCTGCTTCCTACGTCCAGTGTCGGATGCTCGCCCGGTAGCCCCCGGGTCGACCTCCATGGTCCTGTCCGGATTAGTGCATCCCCGCGTCACCCGTCAAGCGGACAACCCGTGAAGCCCCGGAAGCCCGCAAAGGAAAACCGCCGCCCCGGGGACCGGAGCGGCGGCTCTCTGACTTCGAACTTCAGGCCCTCGGGCCCTGGCGCGGACTAGGCGGCGCCCGAGGTGGTGCCCTCGGAGCGACCCGGGCCACCGGCCGTCGGAGCCAGCGGGTGATCGTCGTGGGTGGCGGCCAGGGCGGCCTCCATCTCGGCGATCTCGTCGGCCTGGCTCTCCACCTCGATGTCGAGGTGCT
>NZ_DASVSO010000981.1:0-15024 GCF_036388035.1 Archangium sp. | reverse complement strand
CCCTGCTCTCGCTGCTGGAGTCGCTGCCCCCGGGAGACTTCGAGCTGGGCTGCCACCCGGGCGAGGGCCGCCCTCATGTGCCCGAGGATCCGGCGTGGACGTACGGCTGGCAGTCCGAGCTGGAGGCCCTCACGAGCCCTCGGGTGCGCGCACTCGTCGAGGTGCTGGGCGTGGAGTTGACCACCTACGCCGCGCTGTCCCCGGCCGTCGCCTCCGCCACGTAGAGGATGTGGGGCGTGGAGTAGCCCGTCCCCAATTCCACCGTCTCGCGCGGGGTGAAGCCGACCCGCCGCAGCAGGGCCTCCATCTCCTCGCGAGGCTGGAGCACCAGCGCGCCCCCAGCCTTCGTCCGGCCGAGCAGCTTCACCATCACCATCTCCTGCGCGAGGCACTTGTAGTGCTTCCAGGAGCCATTGCCCTCGGCCTCCTTCAGCAGGAGCCGCCCCCCCGGACGCAGCAGGCGCCGGGCCTGGGCGAGGAAGCCGGGCCAGCGCTCCGCCGGGAGCAGGTAGAGGACATCGCACACCACCACCGTGTCGAAGTGACCCGGAAGGCGCTCGGCGAGCGACTCCACGGTGCCCACCTCGACCTTCACGTTGGGCAGGCGCCCCGGGCCCGTCTGGGCCCACTCGATCTTCCGTGGGTCAGGATCGACCCCATGCACCTGGCGGCGGGAGTCGCCCAGGGAGATGAGGGCGGAGAGCAGCCCATGGCCGCAGCCTACGTCGGCCACGGAGCCCCCCACGGGGACGCGGGCGGCAACGGCCTCGAGCGGCGCGGAGAAGGCGCGAGCGTGGACGTGGAAGCGCTCGGCGGGGGGAAGCTGGGAGAAGACCGCGAGGGCGGCGGAGAGGGGAGCATTCATGACACGTAGGCTCCTGCGCCATAGGCGGCGGCGAGCGAGATGAGCAACACGGCGCTGGTGGCGAGCACCCCCCAGCGCAGGCGGGGCCGTTCGCGCAGCAGCAGCGCGAGGGTGAGGAAGAGCGGGAAGGAGGCGAGCAGGTAGCGACCCATGCCCATGAAGTCCTTGCTGGAGAGCGTAGGCATTCCGACCATGGCCAGGACGTAGGCACCGTAGCCCCAGCCGAGCCGCTTCGCGGTGGGCCACACCAGGGCGAGCGCCCCGAGCGAGAAGGCGGCGTGCCCTACCAGCCGCAGCCCATCGCCCACCGACATGGAGGCGTTGAAGCCCTGGAACCAGCGCACCTTGAACCAGGTGCGCCAGCCGGGCTTCTGGTCCCAGCCCGCGGCGGACTGCACCTTGGCGAAGGCGAAGGGCTCGCCGAAGGCGTGCCAGAGGTAGAGGACGTAGACGATGAGGCCGAGGGCGGCGAGCACCGGGAGCGCATCCCAGAAGCTCCACCGCTCGCCCCGCTGGCGCTTCCACTCGAGCCGCCGCACGAGCAGCCCGAACACCAGCGCGGGCGCCACCGGACGCGCGGCGGTGGCCACGGCGGCCAGCAGCACCGCGGGGACGAGCTGGCCTCGCTCGAGCAAATAGAAGGCGCCCACCACCAGCAGGAGGAAGAGCGCGTCCGAGTACATCGCCCCGTAGAGGTAGTAGGCGAAGGGGTAGAGGACGAGGAGCAGCCCCGCGTCGCGCGCCACCTCCTCGCCCTTCAGCAGGCTGGCCCAGCGGGTGAAGAGCACCACGGCGGACAGGCCACACACGAGGGTGAGCAACACACCGGCGATGAAGGTGTCCACGCCGAGCGCGCCGAGTCCTCGAATGACGACCGGATAGGCGGGGAAGAAGGCCACCGGGCTCTGCTCGCCGGGGGTGTACCAGTAGCCTCGGGTGGCGATGTCCGCGTACCAGCCCGCGTCGTAGCGCGCCCAGCCCAGCAGCAGGTGGGCATTCGGCCAGGAGAGCCGCGCCGGGCTGTAGCTCTCGGGCGAGGCCCACGAGGCCACCATCACGACGACGGTGCAGGTGAGCAGGGCGCCCAGCGCGACGAGGGTGACGGTGCGGGATGCGGAGCGGGGCATGGCGCCGGGGCATCGTCCAGAAACGCGCCAGGGTCAAGCCCCGTGGGGGCCGGGACTCGGGGCGCGGGGTCCCCTGCCCCACTCCCCTCACACGAAGCTTTCCGCCCCGCCACCGTTCACCGACAATGCCGCTCCCCCATCAGGAGAGAGCATGCCCTCCACGCTTCGCAGCCTCGTGGTGCTCGGGCTCGTCGCACTCGCCACCCAGGCGAATGCACAGGCCACGAAGCCGCAACAGCCCTACGGCGACTCCACCGAGCGCGCCGAGTACATCCGCTCGCACTACACCAAGTTCGAGTACCGCATCCCCATGCGCGACGGCACGAGGCTGTTCACGTCCGTCTACGTCCCCAACGACGCGAGCCCCGGCAAGCGCTACCCCGTCCTGCTCACGCGCACGCCCTACACCGTCGCGCCATACGGGTCGGATCGGTACGCGCGCCGGCTCGGGCCCACCGCCGAGTACGAGAAGCAGGGCTACATCTTCGCCTTCCAGGACGTGCGCGGGCAGCACATGTCCGAGGGCGAGTTCGTCAACGTGCGCCCGCAGCTCACGAAGAAGGGCGGGCCCAAGGACATCGACGAGAGCACCGACACGTACGACACCATCGAGTGGCTGGTGAAGAACGCGCCCAACAACAACGGCCGCGTGGGTCAGTGGGGCATCTCGTATCCGGGCTACTACGCCTCGGCGGGCGCCATCAACTCGCACCCGGCGCTCAAGGCGGTGTCGCCCCAGGCGCCCATCGCCGACTGGTTCTGGGACGACATGCACCGGCACGGTGCCTTCAACCTGGTGCTCGCGTTCAACTTCTTCTCGGGCTTCGGCAGGCCCCGGCCCCAGCCGACCGACAGCGAGGACTGGAAGCGCTTCGAGCACGGCACGCCGGACGGCTACCAGTTCTTCCTCGACATGGGGCCGCTGAGCAACGCGGACGCGCGCCACTTCAAGGGCGACATCGCGTTCTGGAATGACATCGTCGCGCACCCCAACTACGACGCCTTCTGGCAGTCGCGCAACCTGCTGCCTCATCTCAAGAACATCAAGGCCGCGGTGATGGTGGTGGGCGGCTGGTACGACACCGAGGATCTCTACGGGCCGCTGCGCACCTACGCCACCATCGAGAAGCAGAACCCGGGCATCTCCAACACGCTCGTCATGGGCCCCTGGCCGCACGGGGGCTGGACGCGCACGGATGGCTCCGCGCTGGGTGACGTCGAGTTCGGCTTCCAGACGAGCAACCTCTACCAGGAGCTGGAGCTCGCCTTCTTCAAGCACCACCTCAAGGGGGGCGAGAAGCCCGACCTGCCCGAGGCCCTGGTGTTCGAGACCGGCGCCAACCGCTGGCGGCGCTTCGACGCGTGGCCGCCCAAGCAGGTGCGCGAGACGCGGCTGTTCTTCCAGCCAAGGGGAGGCCTGTCGTACCTGCCACCCCAGTCCGCCGAGGAGTCCTTCGACGAGTACGTGAGCGACCCGAACAAGCCGGTGCCCTTCACTGCGGAGATCACCACGGGCTGGAGCAAGGACTACATGACGGAGGACCAGCGCTTCGCCTCGCGCCGGCCCGACGTACTCGTCTACCAGACCGAGCCGCTGGAGAAGGACCTCACGCTCGCGGGCCCGCTGGAGGCCGAGCTGTGGGTCTCCACCACCGGCACCGACGCGGACTGGGTGGTGAAGCTCGTGGACGTCAACCCGGGCAGGATGCCCGGCTTCTCGCGGCAGGACGCGGCGGAGGGCAACAAGAACCGCGGGAGCCAACAGACGCTGGTGCGCGGCGAGCCGTTCCGCGGCCGCTTCCGCGACAGCTACAGCGAGCCCAAGCCCTTCAAGCCGGGCGAGGTGACGAAGGTGCGCTTCGTCATCAACGACGTCTTCCACACCTTCAAGCGCGGGCACCGGGTGATGCTCCAGGTGCAGTCGAGCTGGTTCCCCTTCATCGACCGGAACCCGCAGACCTTCGTGCCCAACATCTTCGAGGCGAAGGAGGAGGACTTCGTGCGCGCCTTCCACCGCGTGTACCGCTCGGCGGCGCACCCGAGCTCGCTCAAGGTGGGCGTGCTGCCCGCGTCGGACGAGTGAGGCGAGCGGGAAGCAGGAGGCTCCAGCTGTCCGGAGCCCCCTGCCCTCCCGGCGTGACTACCGCGGGAAGAACGTCTTGCCCGCCTTCACCATGTCCACCAGGTGCGGGGCGGGGGTGAAGCGCTCGCCGTACTTGTCCTGGAAGTGCTCCAGGCGGCGCAGCAGCTCGGCGGGGCCGAGGCTGTCCGCGTAGCGGAAAGGGCCGCCGAGGAAGGGCGGGAAGCCCAGGCCGAAGATGGCGCCCACGTCGCCGTCGCGCGCACTGCGGAGGATGCCCTCACCCAGGCAGCGCACGGCCTCGTTCACCATCTGGAGAGCACACCGCTCGGCCATCTCGCGCGCATCGAGGTGCTTGCGGTTCTTGCCGTGCGGCAGCAGGTCGTAGACGGAGACGTCCACCTCCTTCTTCTTCTTGCCGTCGTAGGTGTAGAAGCCCTTCTTGTTCTTGCGGCCCAGGCGACCCTCGGTCACCACCTTCTCCAGGGCCTTGGGCGCGGCCATGCGCTTGCCGAAGGCGGCCTCCATGATGGGGCCCACCTTCTGGGCCACGTCGATGCCCACCTCGTCCAGCAGGGTGATGGGGCCCACGGGGAAACCGAAGTCGACGAGCGCCCTGTCCAGCTCGGCGATGTCGGCGCCATCGGCCAGCAGGTGCGCGGCCTCGTTCATGTACGGCGCGAGGATGCGCGAGGTGTAGAAGCCCGGCCCGTCGTTGACGACGATGACCGTCTTGCCCTGCCGCTTGCCAATCTCCACGCAGGTGGCCGTCACCCAGTCGGCGGTGCCCTTGTGGGTGATGATCTCCAGCAGCGGCATCTTGTTCACCGGGCTGAAGTAATGCATGCCGATGACCTGCGCGGGCCGCCGCGAGCCCTTGGCCAGCTCGGTGATGGGGATGCTGGAGGTGTTGGAGGCGAAGATGCAGTGCTCGCCCGTGACGACCTCCACCTCGCCCAGGATGCGGTGCTTGAGGGAGAGATCCTCGAAGACGGCCTCGATGACCACGTCCACGTTCTTGAAGCCCTCGTAGCCAGTGCCCCCGGTGACGAGCGCCATCTTCGTGGCCGCATCTCGCCACGTGAGCGAGCGCTTCTTCACCCGCTCATCGAAGATGCCCTGCACCTGCTTGAGGGCCCGGCCCACGCCCGCGTCGTCCTTGTCCTTCACGCGCACCGGCACGCCCTGCTGCGCCGCGGTGACGTAGGCGATGCCGCCGCCCATGAGGCCGCCGCCGAGCACGCCCACCTTCTTCACCTCGCGCGGCTTCACGTCCGCGTTGGCCGTGCCGTTCTCCTTCTTGAGCGCCGTGGTGGCGAAGAAGATCTCCACCAGCCGCTTGGAGACGTCGGACACCACCAGCTCGCCGAAGAAGCGGGCCTCGGCCTCCAGACCCGCCGTGCGGCCGGACTCCAGGCCGATGCGGATGGCCTCCAGCGCCCGCTCCGGCGCCGGGAACTTGCCGCGCGTCTTCTTCAGCAGCTGCTTGCGCGCCTGATCGAAGAGGATCTTCCGGCCCACCGGGTTGTCCTCGAGCGCGACCTCGGTCCACAGCTCCTTGTTGGCCAGCCCGAGGAGCAGCCCGCCCAGGCCGCCCTTCTTGCCCTGCTGCGCCACGCCCTTGAGGCCCTGGCCGCGGGGACGCTCCACCTTCAACATGCCCTCGGCCAGCTCGCGGGCGCGCCGCACCGCCACGCTCCGGAGGATGGGCACGGGCACCACCTCGTCCACCAGGCCCAGCTTCTTGGCCTTGGAGGGCTTCACGTTCTTGCCGGTGAGGATGAGGTCCAACGCGGCCTGCGCGCCGATGAGGGCCGGCAGCCGCTGGGTACCACCCGCGCCGGGGATGAGGCCGAGCTGTACCTCGGGCAGGCCGAGCGTCGTCTTCGGCCCATCGGTGGCGATGCGGTAGTCACAGGCGAGCGCCCACTCCAGGCCGCCGCCCAGGCACGAGCCGTTGATGGCCGCCACCACCGGCTTGGGGAACGCATCGAGCCGGTCAAAGCCCTGCTGCCCCTGGCGCGACGCCGCGGTGGCGTCCGCGGCCGTCTTGATGGTCTGGAGGAAGTCGATCTTCGCTCCGGCCACGAAGCTGTCCTTCTTGCCGGAGATGAAGACGACCGCCTTCACGGCCGGGTCCTTCTCCGCACGGGTGAGCAGGGTGGCGAACACGTCGCCCGTCTCGGGAGAGAGCGTGTTCACCGGCTCGCCCGGCTGGTCGAACACGAGGACCGCGACGTTGTCCTCGACCTGGTAGGTGAAGCCCTGCTTCGCCTCGAGCTCCTGAGCCATCATGGCAGCCATCACGCACGCTCCAGGACCACCGCGGCTCCGAGGCCACCGGCGGCGCAGACGGTGCACAGCACCGTGTTCTTGTTCTGACGCTTCAGCTCATGCAGGGCCTGGGTGACGATGCGCGCCCCCGTGGCCCCGAAGGGGTGACCGAGGGAGATGGAGCCACCCGACAGGTTGAGGCGAGTCCGATCCACCTCGCCCACCGGAGCGCTCCAGCCCGCCTTCTGGGCGAACTGCTTGGAGGCCAGCGCCTGGATGTTGCTGGCCACCTGGGCGGCGAACGCCTCGTGCATCTCCACGAGGTCGATGTCCGAGAGCTTCATCCCCGCGCGCTGCAGCGCGATGGGGGCCGCGTAGGCCGGGCCCTGGAGGAGCTGGTCTCCTGGATCCGTGGCGGCATAGGCGTGGGAGCGCAGGTAGCCGATCGGCTCCAGGCCGAGCGCCTTCGCCCGCTCCTCGCTCATCAGCAGCAGCGCGGCGGCACCGTCGGTGAGCGGCGAGGCGTTGCCCGCGGTGATGGAGCCGTACTTGCGATCGAACACGGGCTTGAGCTGGGAGAGCGCCTCCAGCGTCGTGTCCTCGCGGACGATGTTGTCCTTCTGAGACACCTTCTCGTACTTGGGCGGCACCACGACGTGCATCACCTGGGCGTCGAAGAAGCCGTCCTTCCAGGCGCGCGCGGCGTTCTGGTGCGAGGAGAGCGCGATGCGGTCCTGCTCGTCGCGGGAGATGCTGTTCTCCTTGGCCATCTTCTCCGCGCTCTCGCCCATGGTGAGGCCGGTGGAGTACTCGGCGATGGCCGGGGGCACCGGGAGCAGATCTCGCGCCTTGAGCGACTGGAAGGCCTTGAGCTTCTCCGGGAGGCTGCGCGCCTTGGAGGCGGCCACGAGCGCCTGGGCCAGCGGGCGGCTGGTGAAGATGGGGGCATCCGACATGGACTCGGTGCCGCCGGCGATGGCCACCTCCGCCTCGCCCACCGCGATGGCATTGGCCGCGGCCGTCATCGCCTGGATGGAGGTGGCGCAGGCGCGCGCCACGGTGAACGCCTCGATCTTCCGCGGCAGCCCCGCGGCCAGCACCACCTCGCGCGCGATGGACGGCGCGGTGAGCGTGGGGATGACCTGGCCGAACACCACCTGGTCGATTTCCTGGGGATCGATCTCCGCGCGCTGCACCAGCTCCTGGACCACCATGCGGCCCAGGTCCAGCGCGGTGAGCTTCGCGAAGTCGGTCCCCGCCTTCACAAACGGCGTCCGCAACCCACGGACGATTGCCACCCGGCGGTGGCCGTTTCGCTGCTTCTCGCGTGCCATGTGTGCCTCACCTTCCTGCTAGATGGGGCGCATCTAATGACCCGTGGCGCATCGCGTCAACGAGAGATTGACTCCGGAATCAACGGAGGTGAACGGTTCCCGCCGCCCTGCCTGGGCGGCAAGGTCAGGGAGCCGTGCCCGGCTGTTGGGCATCCAACTTCTCGAGGAGGAACTCCTCCAGGGGACGGAGCTCCGGAGCGGCCCACAGCGAGGACGCATCGAGCTGCTCGAGCCGCTGCACCAGGACCTCGGGGAAGGGCTCTTCCCCCGCCTGGGCGAACAGCTCGGCGAGCACGCGGTTGGGCTCGTAGCGGCCCCGAATGAGCTGCTCGAACGAGGGGCTCACCGGCAACACCGAGCGCAGCAGTTGCTCGTCCCGGAAGAGGAGAACCGCCACTTCGGGAGCGATCAACAGCAACCGCCATTCACTCGGAGACTCCACCGTGCCCAGGAGATACTCAATCAACCCGCGCTGCTCCGCCATCATGGTCGGCGAGAGCGTATGCGTGTCGGCCACCACGACCACGGGCTCTCGCTCCGAGAAGAGAATGCTCCGCCCCAGTCTCGCGGCGCTCCCCCTGCCCTCAGCCGCCTGAATCCGGATTCCCCGATCGCGCAAGCGGGGATGACTATTCACCAGGCGCCTCATGAGCTTTCCCGCCACGAGTCCCGAGGTCACGATGAACGCACTCATCAGAGGTCACTCCTCTTCACCAGTTTCAAGTCGGCGAATCCCGTCTCCACCGCATGCCGTAGCTTCTTCCTCATGCCCTCGAGGAGCCGCTGCCCTCGGAGTGCCAGATCGATCTCCGCCCCTTCCCACAGCAACACATCTGGAGGAGGCAGCATCTCCATCAGCGTGGACGCGGATTCCGAGATTTCACCCGAGCAGAACAACGCGCCAAGGATGGTCCGCGGCCGACGCAGGAGCTGCGACTTCAGCTTGACGATGGCAACAGCATCTACCGGTCTGGTTGCATCCTTGCACTCTACCAGACAGGACACCCCATCGAAATAGAGCACTCCATCGATCTGTTCGAGGAGCACACTCTTCCGGTAGACCCGGTACGGCCAGGTCACCTCGGCGCCTTCCAACTGAAACGCCCTCAGGAGTAGGTACTCCAGCAGTACACCGGGGGGCCACTCGGCGGGCGTGATGCCCACCCGAAAGCCACTCCACAGCGCCACCAGCTCTTCATGTCCGAGCGCGAGCACCCGACGTTGGTACTCGCCGCCCCTGCCCTCGTCCGCCACGGCCCCCGTCCCCTTCCCCGACCCTCCACACCACCCTACCGGGAGCCTCTGACATCCCCGGGTGACTCACGGGGTTGACGTCATCAGGCGCCCTGGCGGAGCGCGGCGCCGTGCTTGTGGACGGCGTCCACGAAGAACTTCGCGGCGTCCGGATCCGTGGGCGGAAGGATGCCGTGGCCCAGGTTGCAGATGTGCCCCACCGGGCCGGCACGGCGGAGGATGTCCACCACGCGCTGCTCCAGCTCCTCGCGCGGCAGGAAGAGGTGGAGCGGATCCAGGTTGCCCTGCACCGCCACATCGGGGCCGAGGATGCGCCGGGCCTCGTCGATCGGCGTGCGCCAGTCCTGGCCAATGACGTCCGCACCCGTGCGCTTGAGCAGCGGCAGGTGGTTGGACATGCCGGTGCCGAAGACGATGACGGGCACGCCCTTGGCCTGCACCTCCTTCACCATCCGCGTGAGGTACGGAAGGCAGAAGCGCTCGTAGTCCCAGGGCGACAGCTCGCCGCCCCACGAGTCGAAGATCTGCACGATGCTCGCGCCGGCCTCCACCTGCATCAGCAGGTAGGGGATGAGCGTGCTCGTCAGCTTCTCGAAGAGGGTGTGGGCCAGCTTGGGCTGCTCGAAGAGGAGCCGTTTGATCTGGATGTAGCTCTTGGAGCCGCCACCCTCGACCATGTACGCGGCGAGCGTGAAGGGCGCGCCAGAGAAGCCGATGACGGGCACCGAGTCATTGAGCTCCTTCCGGGTGCGGCGGATGGCCTCGGCGACAAAGCCGGTGCCCTGGACGGGGTCGGGCACGCCCAGGCGCTCGATGTCGGCGGCGGTGCGGACGGGGTTGGGAAAGTGGGGGCCCTTGTCACCGAGCTCCAGCTCGATGCCCATGGCCTCCACGGGGATGAGGATGTCCGAGAAGATGATGGCGGCATCCACACCCAGCCGAGTGATGGGCTGGACCGTCACCTCCGCGGCCAGGTCCGGGTTCTTGCACAGGTCGAGGAAGCCGATGGTGCCGCGAATGGCTCGGTACTCGGGGAGGTAGCGGCCGGCCTGACGCATGAGCCACACGGGCGTGGTGTCGGTGGGCTGGCGGCGAGCGGCGCGGAGGAGGCGATCGTTCAAGGGCTGGGCTCCGTGAGTGCCCCCTCTCGGAGAGGGCTGCGGTGGGGTTGTGTCCGGTGGAGTCTTCCGGGTCAACGTTCTTTCCTGTGGCCCTCCGGTGCTCGGACGGAGCCGCCCGTGCGCCGGACACCAACCGACCGAGCGGCATGCGCGGGAAAGCGTGGCGAAATGCCCCGGCCCCCGCAAACGTATGCTTGACAGTGATGGGCATGGCCGATACAAGGCCGCCCCGTCGCAACGCGGTGACGCAAGCGAGGGGCGGATAGCTCAGCGGTAGAGCGTCGCCCTTACAAGGCGAGGGTCACAGGTTCAATCCCTGTTCCGCCCAAGCAGCAGTCGTGGTAGAGGCAAAGCAGTGTCGTGGGGAGTTAGTTCAGTTGGTTAGAACGCCGGCCTGTCACGCCGGAGGCCACGGGTTCAAGTCCCGTACTCCTCGCCAATAGAAGGGCCCGGAATCGCAAGGTTCCGGGCCCTTCGCCTTTTCTCCCCCTGTCCTCGTCTCCACGGGCTCCCTTTCAAGGAGGAGGCGGCATGCAGGTACCGACGCTGGAGACAGAGCGACTGCGGATCCGCGCCCTGGAGCCGGGCGACCTGGAGGCATGCCATCGGCTCTTCATGGACATCGGCTGGGCCGACCCCAAGCGGAGTGAGGAGGAGAACCGGGAGCAGCGCCGCCAGTGGCTGGAGTGGACCCTCCGGAATTATGAGCAGCTGGCGCTGATGTACCAGCCGCCCTACGGTGACCGCGCGGTGGTGCTCAAGGACAGCGGGCGCTTCGCGGGGCTGGTGGGGCTCGTGCCGATGCTGGCCCCGTTCGGCCAGCTTCCCAGCTTCGGCCGGGTGGAGGGCGCGCGGTTCTCGCCCGAGGTCGGTCTCTTCTGGGCCATCTCACCGTCCCTCCAGCGAAAGGGGTACGCCACCGAGGCCGCTCGGGCCCTGGTGCAGTACGCCCTGGGGGCCTTGCGGTTGGGCCGGATCCTCGCGGGCACCGAGCGCGCCAACAGCGCCTCTCTGGAGGTGATGCGTCACCTGGGAATGCGCCTCGAGGAGAACCCCTTCCCGGAGCCCTCCTGGTTCCAGGTTACCGGGATCCTCGAAGCCGCTCCTGACTCGGCAAGGCCGCCAACGAAGCACTCAGCACTCCGCTAGCGGCCTTGTCGGCCTTCACCACCGACTACTCCGGCCGGGTGATCTCCCCCGGGCAGCTGGTCCCATCCGCGGTGCGCCGGAGGGTGGTGCGGTACTTGCTCCACCCCGCGGTCGCCGCGCCGTCACACTGGTCGGAGCGGACGTGCTCGAAGCCCTCGCACTGGAAGGTGGAGCCGTTGCCTCCCTGTGACTGGCAGGTCAGCACCAGGTCGGAGAGCTTGCGGCACAAGCCCCCGGTCGTTTCAGGCGCCAGCGTGCCATAGAGGATGAAACTGCCGGTCGCCAGCGTCCCCCTGGTGCTCGCGTAGAACGGCTGGTACTCGGACGGGAGGTTGGCGCTGGCCGACGCCAGTTGGAGCCCGTACCGCGCCGGGTGCTGCTGCGCGCAGACCCGGTAGTCACCGCTGCAACTGCCCGCCGAGCCGCCGGTGTCGGTCTCGTTGACCTTGCAGTTCTCGAACACCCAGCGGCCGGAGAGGCTGAAGTCGGTGCTGGTCTCGGTGGGACACGAGAGGTGCGCGCAGGCCTCCGAGTGCTGGAGCAAGGCGGGGGTGAGGTAGCCGGAGTCACCGCAGCCGACGGAAGCGGTGATGAGGACGAGCGAGGAGGTGAGTCTGAAGAAGAGGCGATTCATGGACGCTCCGAAGGCGCTTAGAAGCGATAGCGAAGTTGCAACGACAGGCTCGGTCCCTGCGGCGCGAAGCCGCCCACCGAGACCGGCCAGGTCAAGAGAATGCGCGGCTCGAAGCCCCACGAGAGCGTCTCGGCGCCCAGACCGATGGTGGGCTCCAGGTACGTATAGTTGATGCTCTCTCCGTACTGGGTCGTATGGGTCACGCGCAGGTGCGCTCCGAACTCGAGAAACGGGTTCGCGAAGTAGCCGCTCGCGGTGAACACCGAGAGGGCCAGTCCCGCGCGCCCGCTCAGTGCGAGCCCGTAGTCGAAGAAAGGGTTGAGCCCGGCGTCGAAGACGAAATCCACCGCGGTGGGGCCGTTATCGCCGAGGCGGTATGCGAGGTGCCCGTCGAACCCGAAGCCCGGCAGCGCATTGAAGGTGACACCGAGGCCCAATGCCAGCGGGTGGCCCTTGGTGTTGACGGGCACCTGGCTGTCGAGTGGCTCCTGCTTGAGCAGATCGACCCCGAAGACCTTGAACGACTGCGGAGTCTGCGGCTCCGCGGCCGTGGCGCGGGATGGCTTGGGAGAGGGAGCAGCCGTCGCCGCCGGAGCGGAGGTCGAGGGCACGTCGGCCGCGGTCTTGTTCGGCACCGCCGGGGCCGCGCTGGGGGGCGGCGTCGGCGGCGTCGACGTCGGAGCTGCTTCCGTCGGCTTGGGCTCCGTCGGAGTGGGCTCCGCCGGCACAGCAAGAGGTGCGGGCGCGGTGTTGGGCTCGGTCAGCGCTGGCGCAGTGGTATTCGCGTCAGGGGGCGGAGTCTGGCCGGCGGAGAGCGCGAGGATGAGAGTGAATGAGGCGAGCATGGTTTCTCCAGAACTCACTGGTAGAGGCGACCGAGGCTCGACTGGAGCAGCTCGGCGGCGGTGGCATCGAGGTTCTCGACCAGTTCGATGGCGACGAGCTGCAACACCTGCTCATACGCGGCCTGGGCGCTCTCGCACTCACGACTCTTCTGGTCCCAGCGCTCGATGTACGAGTACGGCTCTCCGGCGGGCGCACCGCGCATGAAGCTGGTCTGCTCTGTCTTCCGGACAGGTATCAGCTCCGCCGCGGGCACCGAGCGGCGCAGCTCCTGGGTGATCTTCGGCGTCCGTCGCTCGTGGATGCGGGCGATGATCCGTCCGTCGCGAATGCTCACCACCTCGGCGCTGAAGAAGATCGCCGGCAGCGAGAACTCGGCCGCCGGGCACACGGACGCCTCGTCTGGGGAGCGACGCTGGCGGTACTCGAGTTCGCCGGTGGTTGGATTGCGCACGGCGACCACGCTGAGCCGCGAGCTGGACACCCCGAACTGCCGCACCGCGAGAGCCGCGGTCGGCAGCTCCTCGCCGTTCAGTTCCTCCTTGGAGAGCTTCTTCGAGAGCAGCATCAGCCGCTCGACCCAGGTGGCCTGGTCCCGTGCGTCCACCGGGCCGAGGGCACCCCACCAGCGGCGCGTCACCACCGGGGCGATCACCGTGGACTTCCGCTTCCCGAGAAAGTCCAGCAGCATCGAGGAGAGCTTGATCGAGATCGGCTCACCGAGCGCATCGCCCTGTTGAGGCACATCCCCCGCGTTGGGACCGATCGCGGGACCGACCGTCCGCGGCTCCGCCAGCGAACTGCGGGAGGGCTCGAACACCAGATTCGGCCCGAGCAGCACCCGCCGCATCGAGTTCGGGTCTCGCTCGAGGAACACCGAGTACGACTGCACGTTCTGCTCGAACAGCGGCCTGAAGTCCACCGACCGCGTTATCGGGCCGGTCGGCTTCGGGGCGTCCGGAATCCGCGCCCGGGTCTGAACACAGCCGCTGCCGATGCAGAGCACCAGCGCACCTACCGCCATTCGCAACATTCTTTGTCGCCCTCCTCGATACCTCAGTTGAAAAATCGCACTCGAACATCGTCGAGGTGTCAGCGGCTTCGCGCAGCCGCACGGAGGACAGGTGCGGCGCTCGCGCACCGCGCCCCTCTCCTCTCGTCTCGTGGTGACCCTGTTGCTTCAGGAGCGAGTCTTGACAGCCCACGTCAGCGCGGCGCGGGACGGCTCAGCGGCCAGAGACTCGGGAGGCACAGATCCGACGAAGGAAGCCGAACCGCGCCGCGAACAACCCACCACCGCGAGCAGCGATCCCCCGCAGCGCAACAAACCCGACCCCTGCATCTCACTCTCCAGCCAATAAATCGTCGGAAAATTCACTATTCGTGAATTTTTCACTTGCTTTTCGCGGCGGGGAATTAACACGGCGCTTGCCTGGAGTGCAACTCGGCAAGCCCGGTCTGGTGCGGAGGCACGAGGGACCGCGGACGCATCAGAGGAAGGGGGCCCTGGATCAGGGCGCGGGTTCCACCTGCTCTCGCTTGCGCTGGGCCTCCTCGATCTTCTTCACGTCCTCCTGGAGCTGATTGAGGAGCTGCGCGGGGTTCTTGGACTGGGGGTCCAATCCCTTGCTCCGCAGGAGAGCCTTCAACTCCTCGGTCTTGCCCGCCCCGGAGGCCACGGGGGTCTCCGGCTCGGACTCGGAAGAACTCGCCTCCCCTCCCCCGCTGGGGCTGCTCGCGGGAAGGATGCCAACCTCGGCCTCCACCGGTACCGCCCGGGCGCGGTAGCGCTCGGGAATCTCCCGGGTCGAGCCCACGAAGTGACTCGTTCCCTTCTCATCCTCGTACCGGTGCATGACCGCGGTGGGGGCGATGGGCTCTTGCTTGGATACAGCCGGGAAGCCCTCGCCATCGAACCCCAGACGGAACGAGCGTCCGTCCGCGCTCTCCAGCTCCAGCTCCGTCCCACTGAAGGTGTAGCGCGGGGGCTCGCCCGAGAGGCCCGCCTGGCCCTTCACCCAGGCGAAGTGGGCGGAGGGCGCCTGCGCCCACGCTGGAGCGCTGACGAAAGCCCCGGCCGTCATGCCCGTCACGCGCAAGCCATGCTCGTAGAGCGTGGCCACCTCCACGTCCTTCCAGTTTCCCTGGAGGGACTCCGGGAGCGGCTCGAGCACGAGCACCCGCTTCCCGTCCGGGGAGACGTACTTCAGCTGCTCCCGCGTCGCGATGCAGGTGTCCCACTGCCACACCACGCTCGGCTCAGCAAACAGCGGCGACACCGTCGAGACGATGGTGCACCGGAGCTCCTTCCCCTTCCGGATCGCCGTCTGCCGGACCTCCGCG
>NZ_DASVSO010000980.1:0-33684 GCF_036388035.1 Archangium sp. | reverse complement strand
CCCACCCGCACGTCCCCGCCCGCCACGTTCACCCCCGCCGCCGCCTGCAACCCCTCGAACCGCCCCCTCGCGATGTTCGCCCCCGGGGCCACGGACAGCCCGCTCGCGTCCCCGCCCACCACGTTGATACCCGAGGACAGCAGCACGCCCCGGGCCTCCTCCGTGTACCAGTTGGCCCCCAGCGACAGGGCCACGCCCCGCAGCGCCTCGGCGCCATTCACCCCGCCCACCGCCCACTGGTTCTCCACCCGCCGGCCCGGTGCCTGTAACGCGTTGGTGCTCACCGGCGGGAACAGGCTCGCGGCGAGCGGCACCACCACCCGCCCCTCCCGGCCCACCACCGCGACGGCCTCGGACACAGAGGGCGCCACGCTCCCCCCCGGAGCCGCCGCCGCGACCTCCGGCCCCCCCCGCGACACCGTGGCCTCCAGCGGCACGCCCGCGAACTGTGCCGGGGTGAGCGGCGTGCGCTGGCCCTCCGCGAGCGAGAAGCGAGCCTCGGACGCACCGCCCTCCACCTCGCGCCGCACGCTGTAGCGCCCGGGCGCCAGCCCCAGCTCCGTGGGCCGGCCCGACGCCTTCTGCAGCTCCACCACCAGGGTGCCCGCCTCGTCGCGCACGAAGAGCCGGCCCTCCAGCGCCTCGGTGAGGTAGAGCCCCGCCGAGGTGGCCCGCAGATCCGTCATCACCAGGTCGCCCGAGCCCGCCAGCTCGATGTCATAGGCGGGGTGCTGGGCGCCGCCGCGCGTCTTCTCGGTGCGGGCGAGCGTCTCGTGGAAGGCGAACTGGTAGGCCTCGTTGAGGGTGACGCGCCCGTCATGGGTGGTGTCGGCCGCGCCGCGCAGGCCCGAGACGAGATGGTGCGTGAAGTACGAGCCGCCCAGCCTGTCGCTCTCCTGCGAGGCCTCGTCCTCGCTGGAGGAGGTGAGGATGGCGTGGCCCTTCACCTTGTTGCCCGAGTCCACCAGGAAGGCGGGCCGCCGGGTGCCGCCCTTGGTGCGCGCGAAGGCCCCCGAGGCGCAGCTGTCCAGCACGGCGATGCGCACGTCCGCGGGCAGGGCCTCCAGGGCGCGGCGCAGCTCGCCGTAGTCCATGCGCTCGCCCTTGAGCAGCAGGCCCTCCTCGTCCGAGTGGCCCGAGTAGTAGACGAGCACCTCCACGCGCGAGGCCCCGGAGGCGCGGGCGGCCTGGGTGCGCGCGCGCAACTCCCCGAGCGCCTCCACCAGCCCCGCGCGGCCCGTCTCCACCAGCAGGCGCCGGTCCGCCGGGGCGACTCCGCCCAATTCCCCCAGCACCTTGTCGAAGGACCGCGCGTCCGAGACGGCGTAGCGCAGGCGCACGCGCTCGGCGCCGCCGTCGTTGACGCCCACGAGCAGGGCCAGCCGGCGCACCGTGCCCGTCTCGGCGAGGACGGGGGCGGCGACCAGCAGGGACAGCAGGGCGAGGGCTCTCGTGAAGCTCATGGCGAGGGCTTCTCCAGCAGGAACGAGGCCTGCGTGTACCGCGAAGGCAGGGGCAATGGGGAGATGCTCGCATCCGAGCGCTCGGCGAGCGAGCGGGCCGCGGCGAGCACCTCCTCCAGGGCGAAGGGGGCGTCGGCGGTGACGAGGAAGAAGCGCTCGAAGCCGGGCGCGTCGTCCAGGGCGTAGGCGCCGGGCAGGACGTGGGTGCCCGAGCGCGCGAGTGGCACCGAGGCGCCTCCGGACTCGGGGGCATGCAGGGTGACGGTGCCGCGCCCGTCCACGGAGAGGATGGCGCCATGGGCCTGGCCCGCGGCCACATAGGCCAGCTGCACCACATCGCCTTCGGCCACTCGCGCGCCGTCCACGAGCAGCTCCGCCGCCTGGGCCCGCTGGCGGTGGACGACGAGGTGGGGCTCCAGGCCCTTCACCCGCGTCTCCTCCAGGGTCTCCTGCTCGCCCACCGGGGGAGCGACCTGGGGCCGGACGAGGAGGACGAGGGCCGCGACCGCGAGCGCCGGGACGAGGGCGAAAGCCGGTCGAAACCGTCGGGCCGTCTGATCCCGCCCGAGCCGGCGGAGGCGCACCCGGGAGGCCACCCGACCGGCGAACTCGGCGGGGGGAAACCGCTCCAGCGTGGCGGTGGTGTCGGCCTCGAGCGCGGCGAGCCGGGTGGCCCCGTCCGGCTCCTGGAGGAGGCGGGCCCGGGCGCTGGCGAGTTCCTCCGGAGGCAACTCCCCCAGGGCGATGCGTTCGAGGAGCCAATCTGGGGTGCGAGTCGGGGGACGCATGCGGGCCTCCTGCCGGGAAGGGAACACCGGCCCCTCGTCGCGCTGTCACCCGCTTTTTCACCCACATCGTTTTCTTCTCACCCGTTATTCCCCGCCCACTCGCTTGAGTTCCAAGTAAGCGCTTGTTCTCCGCACCACCCCCGCCGAAATGGGGGACGATGTTGACCAGGAATGCGCCCGGTGGGCTTCCTCTTATTAAGGAGGGCAACTCCGGATAACCTGCCCCTCCCCCCCTCCGCGATCCTCATCCGTGACGACTGACACCATCGAAGTGCTTCGGCAGGCCTACCTGCGCGCCCAGCTCGCGGGGAACCGCCGAGAGGCCCTGCGCCTCATCGTGGACGAGGGCCTTATGCGCGGCCTGTCCATCCCCACCCTGCACCTGGACATCATCCAATCGGCCCAGGTGGAGATCGGCCGGCTGTGGCAGGAGAACCACATCTCGGTGGCCCAGGAGCACCTGGCCACGGCCATCTCCCAGCTCGCCCTCTCCCACCTCTACCGGCACCTGCCGAGAGATCCCGCCAACGGGCGCACGGTGATGCTGTCCTGCGTCGAGGGCGAGCTGCACGAGCTGGGCGCGCGCATCGCCAGCGACTTCCTGGAGATGGCCGGCTTCGATGTGCGCTTCCTCGGGGCGAACGTCCCGGCGGAGCACCTGGCGCGCGAGGTGCGGGAGAGCAAGCCTGATTTGCTGGCACTCTCGGTCACCATGTCGTACCACGTGCCCGCGTTGCGCAAGGCGGTGACGGCGGTGCGCGAAGTCGAGCCGTTGCTGCCCATGGCCGTAGGGGGGTTGGCCTTCACCTGGGCTCCAGGGGTGGAGGCGGAATTGGGAGTCCCCTTCTTCGGCAAGGACGCGCGCGAGCTGGTGGCCGCGGCCTGCAGGATGTTCGAGGTGTAGCCATGCAGTCACTCGCCCGAGAGGTGGAGTCCCGCACGCAGCGGCTCGCCGAGGCATCCGTGCGCGAGCTCTACGACGACCCGTTCTGGTTCGCGCGGTATGGCGAGGAGCGGGCGAGGCGCTTTGGCGGCGAGGACGCCGTCTTCCACGTGCGCTACCTCGTGCAGGCCCTGGACGCGAAGGACGCGGGGGTGATGGAGCGCTATGCCCGGTGGCTGCAGGGGCTGCTGGTGCCGCGCGGCATGAGCTCGCGCCACATCGCCATGCACTTCCAGGGGCTGCACGGGGCGCTGGTGCACGAGGGCCTCACCCAGCCTCCCGAGGCGCTGGAGTACCTGCGCGCGGCCGAGTCCGCGCTGGAGTGGCCCGAGGGCCCCGCGCGCGCCGTGCACGAGCGGGCCCCCGAGCTGGTGGCGCGCACGCTGCGCGAGCTGGCCACCCGGGCCTCCCTGTCGCCGGAGCAGGAGATCCTCCTGGGCGACGAGCTGCTGCTGCAGCTCTCCTACCTGATGGACTCCCTGGGCACGAAGCGGCCCGGGCTCTTCGTGGAGCACGTGCGCTGGTACGCGGGCTTCTGGCCGCGTCGCGGGCTGCGGTGTGCCTACCCCGCGCTGCTGCAATCCCTGGAGTCGGCACTGGCCCAGGACACCGCCGTGTCGGACCTGCCCCGGGTGACGGTGGCCACGGGCCTCACCGCCCTGGAAAAGGAACAGTCATGATGACCCCCATCCCGGCGGCCCTCTCGCACTTCCTGAGCCGCGAGGTGGCGCTGGCGTGCGACGCCTCCGGCTCCATCACCTGGGCGGACGAGCGCGCCTCACGGCTGCTGGAGGTCGCCCCGGGCTCCACCCTGCGCAAGCTGGCGGTGCTGGGCACCGAGGACAAGGTGGACAAGCTGCTGGCCCTGGCCCGCGACGAGCGCGTGGAGGGCTGGGAGGTCATCCTCAATGTGGGCGGCATGCCGCGCACCTTCGCCTTCCGAGGCGCCCCGCATGAGGGGGGCTCGGCGTTGGTGGGCAGCCTGGTGCCGGAGGACTACGCCTCGTCGCTCTCGCAGGTGAGCGAGACGATGAGCGAGCTGTCCGCGCTGCACCGCGAGACGGAGCGCCAGCAGCGCGAGCTGAAGCGCCGCGCGGACGAGCTCACGCGCCTCAACCGGGACCTGGAGGAGTCCAACCGCGGCGTGCGCACCCTGCACGCCGAGCTGGACGAGAAGACGGAGAGCCTCGTGCGGGCCGCGGAAATCAAGAGCCGCGTGGTGGCCAACGTCAGCCACGAGTTCCGCACCCCGCTGCACTCCATCCTCGGCCTGGCGCGGCTGCTGCTCAACCCCGTCAACGGCACGCTCTCCAGCGAGCAGCAGAAGCAGGTGCAGTTCATCCGCACCTCGGGCGAGGCCCTCTTCGAGCTGGTGAATGACCTGTTGGACCTCTCCAAGATGGAGTCCGGCAAGGCGACACTGCGGCCCATCCGCTTCAGCGCCTCGGACTTCCTGGGGGCGCTGCGCGGGATGATGCGGCCGCTGGTGCCAGCGGACTCCCCGGTGGAGCTGCGCTTCGAGGAGCCGCCGGAGCTGTTGTTGGAGACGGACGAGGCGAAGGTGAGCCAGGTGCTGCGCAACCTGGTGTCCAACGCCCTGAAGTTCACCGAGACGGGCCACGTCACCGTCACGGCCGAGCGGGGCCCGGAGGACACGGTGTGCTTCCGGGTGAGCGACTCGGGCATCGGCATTCCGCCGGAGCACCAGGAGCGCGTCTTCGAGGAGTTCACCCAGGTGGAGAGCCCGCTGCAGAAGAAGGTGAAGGGCACGGGCCTGGGGCTGGCGCTGTCGCGGCGGCTGGCGGAGTTCCTCGGCGGCTCGCTCACGGTGCGCAGCGAGCCGGGCCGGGGCTCCACCTTCACCCTCACCCTCCCCCGCGTCCACCCGGAGGTGGTGGAGCTCGTCCACATGACGGAGCGCAGCCAGCAGTTGGATCCGGGCCGCGCGCCGGTGATGGTGCTGGAGGACGACCGGCAGACGCTCTTCCTCTACGAGAAATACCTGTCGCGCTCGGGCTTCCAGGTACTGCCGGTGCGCACGGTGGACGAGGCGCGGCGCACGCTGCAGCGGGTGCGTCCGGCGGCCATGGTGCTGGACGTCATGCTGGAGGGCGAGACGACCTGGAGCTTCCTCGCCGAGCTCAAGGCCAACGAGGCCACGCGCGACATCCCCGTGATGGTGGTGACGCTGATGGACCGCGAGAACAAGGCGCGCGCGCTGGGAGCCGACGAGTTCTGGCTCAAGCCCGTGGTGGAGGAGCAGCTCCTCAAGAAGCTGGCGGCGATGGCGCGCAAGGGCCCCATGCGCAAGCTGCTCATCATCGACGACGACGCCGTGCACCGCTACCTGCTGCGGCAGCTCCTCCGGGACACGCCCTACCTGCTGGCCGAGGCGGCCACGGGCCCCGAGGGCGTCCAGCTCGCGCGCGAGCAGACCCCGGACCTCATCTTCCTGGACTTCGTGCTCCCGGACATGACGGCCTTCGACGTGCTGGACGAGCTGAAGTCGGACCCCCGCACGCGCGACATCCCCGTCATCCTCCACACCTCGCGGCAGCTCCAGGAGGAGGAGCGCCAGCGGCTGGCCAAGGGGACGTCCACCATCCTGGCAAAGCACACGTTGAGCCGCGAGGTGGCCATCAACCGCATCCGGGACGCGCTGCACAAGACGGGCCTGGGCACCGAGAAGGGAGAGGGCCGCCGTGGCTGACCTCACTGTTTCCGCGACGATTCTCAACGTCAACGACGACGAGGCGACGCGCTACCTCACCACGCGCACGCTGGGGATGGCGGGCTACCGGGTGCTGGAGGCGGCCACGGGCCAGGAGGCCCTGCGGCTGGCCGAGCTCGAGCGCCCGGACGTCGTGGTGCTGGACGTGAAGCTGCCGGACATCAGCGGCTACGAGGTGTGCAAGCACTTGCGCTCCCGGCCGGAGACGGCCTCCATCGCGGTGATGCACACCTCGGCCACCTACGTCACCCCGGACAAGAAGGTGCGGGGGCTGGAGGGCGGCGCGGACGCCTACCTCACCGAGCCCTTCGAGGGCGAGGAGCTCGTCGCCACGGTGCGCTCGCTGTTGCGCATGCGGCGCGCGGAGCAGGAGCTGCGCCGACGCGCCGAGTACCTCCAGGAGGCGGACCGTCGCAAGGACCTTTTCCTGGCCATGCTGGCGCACGAGCTGCGCAACCCCCTGGCCGCCATCACCACGGCGGTGGGCATCCTGGATCGCCGGGGCTCGGCGGACGCCAAGGAGGGGCGGATGGTCTCCATCATCCAGCGCCAGACGAACCACCTGGCGCGGCTGGTGGATGACCTGCTGGACGTGAGCCGGATTACCCGGGGCAAGGTGGAGCTGCGCCAGACGCGGTTGGACCTGCGGGGCGTGCTGCATCAGGTGCTGACGGTGTTCCGCCCGCAGGCGGAGGGGCGCAAGCTGACGCTGGAGTCCTCCCTGCCGGCGGTGCCCGTGTGGATGGAGGCGGACACGACGCGGCTGGAGCAGGTCTTCACCAACCTGCTGGACAACGCGACGAAGTACACGGACGCGGGCGGTGTCATCTCGGTGCTGGTGGAGCGGGAGACGCGGGACGGCCGGCCGGGCGCGGTGGTGCGGGTGAAGGACACGGGCATCGGCATCCGCGCGGAGGTGCTGCCGCTGGTGTTCGACCTGTTCTCGCAGGCGGACGAGTCGCTGGAGTACACGCGCGGAGGCCTGGGCATCGGGCTGACGCTGGTGCGCAACCTGGTGGAGCTGCACGAGGGCCGGGTGGAGGCGCACAGCGACGGCCCGGGCCGGGGCAGCGAGTTCGTGGTGTGGCTGCCCGTGCTGGCGGAGGCGGGCGTGGAGGAGCGGGAGGTGGCGCTGCCGGAGCTGGTGAAGCGGCGCCGGCACATCCTGCTGGTGGAGGACAACGTGGACGCGCGGCAGGCGCTGCAGGACCTGCTGGAGACGTGGGGCCACCGGGTGGAGGTGGCGGCGGACGGGCTGCGCGGCGTGGAGCTGGCGATGCGGCAGCCGCCGGAGCTGGCGCTGGTGGACATCGGCCTGCCGGGGCTGGACGGCTACCGGGTGGCCGAGGAGCTGCGGGCGAAGATGGGCCGGAACATCCGCCTGGTGGCGCTCACCGGCTACGACGACCAGAGCCGGGCGCGCGATGCGGGCTTCGACCTGCACCTCGTGAAGCCCGTGCGGCCCGATGACCTGAGCCGCCTGCTGTCGGAGCTGTGAGCCCGCCCCCTTCCGTCATGGGAGGGGGCGCGGTGAGCTCGAGAAGTAGCCGAGG
Organism: Archangium sp.; assembly: GCF_036388035.1. GTDB lineage: Bacteria > Myxococcota > Myxococcia > Myxococcales > Myxococcaceae > Archangium. The sequence goes on along the minus strand of NZ_DASVSO010000980.1, from coordinate 26,206 downwards.
GGGAGGACATGCCTGGACCGTTTGCGCGACGTTTTGCACTCGCTCTGTTGCTCTTGATGTTCTCAGGATGCGTGCGCCCTGTCTCGAGAACCAGGACCATCGTCACGGGGAAGATCGAGCCGCGACAAATCCACTTCGTCACGATCGTCAATCAGCTTGATGATGATGACGAGCCGGGTGGCTGGCGCGCGGCATGCCTCCACATCAACATTCAAAGGGCGAACACGGGAGACTCATTCCTGTGCAGATTTGGTGTTGAGGTGCCAATCGAGAACAGGGATGGCGCTTTTTCCCTCTCGCTTGCACAGCGCATCACGGCGGAACGCACCCATGAAGCAACCCAGATGGTCTTTGGCTCCGCCACGCCAGAATCCCCTCTCGGTCTGCTGTGTGAAACCCTCAAGAACACGCTCAAGCCCCTGCTCAAAGCGTCTATCGGCGGTGCTCGTGTAAAAACAGAGTGCTACAAAGAGACGATCCCCGTTCAGTTCGGTGAACTCGTTCCTTGAGCCCATGCTTCCTTCACTCGAGCAACTGCTCTCCATCGCGCGAGCCTACTGGCGCCCGGACAAGGACTATCAACTCCGCCAGGAGAAGAGCCCCGAGTACAAGAAGTTCGAGGCTCGGTGGGACCAGGAACTCAAGCAGATCGACCGATGGCATGCGTTCCTGCGGGGCCTCAAACGAGAGCTCCCCGACTTCACCATCGGAGACGGCACCGCGACCCCTGATGCCTGCTTTCGTTGTGTCGTCTACCCGGCCAAAGGACGTCCGATGCCACCGCTCCCGTGGATCGTCGTCGGGTGCGTCAGCATCCTGGCGCCCATCTACATCGTTTACGGCGTGCGGTATGGCCGCGTAGGCAATAGAACCCGACTCAATCCTCGGGTCTGCTTCGAGCCGTTCCCACCCGAGATGAAGCACCCAGCGGATGTCATCTCCAGGAAGATCGAAGAGATCTTCGGGCTCAGCAAGCTTCCGCGCGAGCTTGCCGAAACCCCCGTCCCGCTCTTCGTCCAATGGGTGGAGCCTCCAGAGACGACGCTGTTCCACGCGCTCTTCACCAACGAGCCGGACAACGTGCCTTGATTCGGCAACGCCGCCGAACAGGCAGCGGGTATCCACCCAGGCGCCCTCACGCCTACCCGCGCCTTCCCGTCCCCACCTGAAGCTCCCTTCGCGACTGCCATCGGCCTGACACCCGTTCTGCCCATGGGGTGACGAGGTCACGAATTCCCCGCGAGAGCCCCTACGCAACGCGACATGGCGTGGGCAAATAACTGCCCTCACCGCGGCGCCACGGTCCCCGCTGCGCAATAAGTTTTCGTGGCGCGCGTTGATAGCGACAGAAGAGAAAATTTTGACGCACCGTCCCGTGGCTCCACCCGGGACGGGGGTGATGGGAAGGCGTGCGCTCAGCACGGGGGGTCGTTTCGTGAAAGCGGCGATTTATTCTCTGGTGGCCGTGGCGAGCATCTTCACCAGTGTCTCGGCGAAGGAGCTGCGGTCCCTGTCCGCGGACTCGTCCGGGCCGGCGGTGACGTGCGAGCCGGGCTCACGAGGCTGTAACGCCTCGGAGCAGCGCGGCGAGGAGCCGCCCAACATGAGCCGGGATCACCACCCGTGTGGCTGGGTGGAGACGTGCCAGTACCCCTGTGAGGGCGAGGGCAACACCTGCTGCCATGCCGACTGGGACTGCCCGCTCGACGCGAACCTGCCCCGGTGCTGAACCCGCTCCCCCCTGTGGCTCCGGGGGTTTACTCCGTGGGCGGGTGAACATCTCCTCCGGTTTGCCCTAGGCTGGAGGCAATGGCGTTCGGGTTCGCACGACGGCGCAGCCTGCTGGTGAAGTTCTACGTGGCGCTGCTGATCGCCGTGCTGCCGCTGTTGCTGTTGCAGCAGTGGTACGTGCTGCCGGCCATCCGCCAGCAACTCCGGGACGACCGGGTGCGCGCGATGCGCCAGTTGGTGGAGACGGGCCACGGCATCCTCCAGGCGTACGAGGCGCGGGCGCGGGCGGGCGAGCTGTCGCCCCAGGAGGCGCGCCGGGCGGCGGCGGTGCTGCTGGAGGGCCTGCGCTACTCGAGCAACGAGTACTACTGGCTCAACGATCTGGACACGCGGCTGGTGATGCACCCCTTCCTGCCGGGCCGCATCGGCGAGGACATGAAGGGGTACCAGGACGCGGCGGGCCGGCCGGTGTTCGTGGACATCGTCGAGCTGGCCCGGCACCAGGGAGAGGGCGCGGTGGAGTACCTGGCGACCCGCCCGCGCGAGCCCGAGCCGATTCCGAAGGTGTCCTACGTGAAGCTCTTCGAGCCCTGGGGCTGGGTGCTGGGCACGGGCGTGTACGTGGAGGACATCGAGCGCGAGGTGGCCTCCGTGCGGCGGCGGCTGCTGGTGGCGCTGCTGGTGGGCGTGGGGCTGGCGGGGCTCGCGGGGGTGTACTTCTCGCGGCGAGTGCTGACGCCGGTGCGCTCGCTGGCGGAGGCGGCGGGACAGGTGGCGCGAGGAGACCTGCGGGTGACGGTGCTGGCGCCCTCGCACGACGAGGTGGGCGAGCTGGGCCAGGCCTTCAACGCCATGGTGTCGGACGTGCAGCGGGTGCTGCGGGGAATGCTGGAGGTGTCGGCGGCGACGGCGGCGGACGCCGAGCACATCCTCCGCTCGACGGACGGGGTGAGCCAGGCGGCGCAGGAGCAGTCCCGGGCGCTGCAGAACATGACGGACGCGGTGATGGGGATGACGCAGGAGGTGGCGGTGGGGGCGCACCAGGCCGAGCTGACGGCGAGGACGGCCGAGGCCAACGAGCGGGTGGCGCGCGAGGGCGGCGAGGTGGTGCGCGGCACGGGGCAGAAGATGGGGGAGATCGCCCGGGTGGTGGAGCGCTCGGCGCGGGCTGTGGAGCGGCTCACGGAGTGGAGCGCCGAGGTGGAGCAGGCGGTGGAGCTCATCTCGGACGTGGCGGATCAAACGCGGGTGCTGGCGGTGAACACGGCGATCGAGGCGGTGCGCGCGGGTGAGCACGGCAGGGGCTTCGCGGTGGTGGCACAGGAGGTACGCAAACTGGCGGAGCAGGCGCGGGCGGCGGCGGAGCGGATTGGGACGCTGATGAAGGAGAGCCAGTCGGAGACGGAGCTGGCGGCGGCGCAGATGAGGGAGGGGCGCACGCGGGTGCAGGAGGGGCTGGCGCTGTCGGCGCGCACGGGCAAGGCGCTGGAGCGCATCGTCACCGGGGCGGAGGAGATTCAAAAGCGGGTGAAGGAGATGGCGCGAGCGAACGCGGCCCAGGCGAACGCGGGCGAGGCGCTCTCGCTGCGCATCCACGCCCTGTCGAACCAGGCGGTGAAGTCGGCGACGGGCGTGGAGCAGATAACGCAGGCGGTGGAGGACCTGGAGGCCCGAGCCAAGCAGCTCCGGGACATGGTGGCCCGCTTCCAGGTGGAAGCCCCCCATACCCCCTCCGCCTTGGAGCGACGGCGGGGGTAGCCTACCCCTCGGCGTTCCCGTGGCGGGCCGCGAGCGTGCGCCGGTCCACCTTGCCGGCGCTGGTGCGCACCAGGGCCTCCAGGAAGCGAACGGACCGGGGCTGCTTGTAGCGGGCGAGCCGGCCCTGGCAGAACTCGAGCAGCCGCGCCTCGGTGAGATCCGCCCCGGGCCGGGCCACCACGAGCGCGCGAGGCACCTCGCCCCACTTGGGGTCGGGCACGCCAATCACACACACCTCGGCGACCTCGGGGTGCGCGGCGAGCACGTTCTCCACCTCGGAGGGGTAGATGTTCTCCCCGCCGGAGATGATGAGGTCCTTGCTGCGGCCGACGATGGAGAAGCACCCGTCCGCGTCACGCCGCACGAGGTCCCCCGTGTGGAGCCAGCCCCCCGCGAACGTCTTCGCCGTCTCCTCGGGGCGACGCCAGTAGCCGGCGCACAGGTGCGGCCCGCGCAGGAGCAGCTCGCCCTCCTCGCCATCTCCCTCGATGCGCGCCTCGATGTGGAAGAGGGGCACGCCGACGGCGCCGGGCTTGCGGCGCGTGTCCTCGGGAGGCAGGCAGAAGTTGTTGGGCCCGGCCTCGGTGAGGCCATAGCCCGTCTTGAAGTCCACGCCCCGGGCGAAGAAGCGCTCGAAGACGGGGAGCGGGCACGGGGCGCCACCACTGATGAGGAGCTTGAGGCGCGAGAAGTCCACCGAGTCGAAGCGCGGGTGGCGCTGCATCTCGATGAACATGGTGGGCACGCCGAAGAGCAGGTTGATGGCGCCGCGGTGGACGACATCGAAGACCTGCTCCACGGAGAAGGAGCGGCAGACGACGGTGGCACCGCCCACGTAGACGAGGGGCGTGGTGAAGACGTTGAGGCCGCCGGTGTGGAAGAGGGGCGCGTTGAGCAGCGCGGTGTCGTCGGCGGTGAGGCCCCAGCTGACGACGGTGTTGGCGGCGTTGGCGGTGATGGAGCGGTGGGTGAGGATGGCCGCCTTGGGGGTGCCGGTGCTGCCGCCGGTGTAGCAGAGCACCCACGGGTCCTCGGGCTCGACGTCCACGGAGGGCAGCGGCGCGTCCGAGAGGGCGTCGCGGCGGCTGAAGGGCACATCCTCGGAGCGGCGCGCGGGCGAGTCCTCCAGGGGAACGACATGGCGCACGCTGGAGGCGAGCGAGCGGACGGAGTCGACCTGGGCCTGGAAGTCGGGGCCGTGGACGAGGACGACGGGCTCGGCGTCGGCGAGGAGGGCGGCGAGCTCGGAGGAGCTGAGGCGCCAGTTGAGGGGCTGGAGGATGGCGCCGAGCTTGCCGCAGGCGAAGAGCAGGTCGAGGAACTCGGTGCAGTTCATCGCGAGCACGGCAACGCGGTCGCCGCGGCGGACACCGAAGACGTCCTGGAGGAGCCGGGCGGTGCGGTTGGCGGAGGCATTCCACTCGCGCCAGGAGATGCGGCGGTCACCGCGGGTGGCGTCGATGAGGGCGGTGCGCTCGGGGGCGAGCGAGGCCCGACGGGCGAGCCAGTCGTGGACGATGGGCACGAGTCACTCCAGAGTGAGGCGAAAGCGTTGCCAGATTCGGCGCGGAGGGTAGACCGGGAGCCCCCGGGAGGAAACCCGGAAGTCCCTGGCCGCGAGGACACGCCACGGCGTACCGTCCCCCCCCGCCCCGACCCAGGACTCACCGATGCGCAGCCTCACACTCAGCGTCGCCCTGCTGCTGACCACGACCGCCACGGCCACACCGCCCACGCTCTCCCCTGCCCGCTCGAGAACGCTGGAGACGGAGCTGCTGAGAGCGGTGCGCGAGGTGGGCTTCGACCGGGTGCTGGACTGGAGACGCCAGGGCGAGCGCATCGCGCACCCGCCGAACGTGGACGTGGCGGTCATCGAGCTGGACGCCGAAGGGCGCCCGGTGGCGGCGGCGGACGTGCTGCTGTCGAGGGACTACCCGAAGGGCCGGGCGGTGCCCATCGACCCGGAGACGCTGGGGACTCAAGCGGTGCGCTTCACGCGGTGGGACCTGGACCGCTGGGATGACAAGAAGGGGTGGGCGGACGCGCCGGCCGAGGACGAGCTGGTGCCGGGACGCGCGAAGGCGCCGCTGCGCTTCATGGCGCCCTACCCGGCCTCGCTGTTCAAGATCCTCATCGCCTACCGGGTGATGCGGCTGGTGGACCGGGGCGAGCTGACGCTGGACACGCCCTACCGCTTCCTCCGGGACACGGAGGACAAGGGCGAGCGCCCGCTGCGGAGCTGGCTGGAGCCGATGATCGTCGAGTCGAACAACACGGCGACGGAGGCGCTGGTGAAGCTGCTGCACGAGCGGGGGGCGATGGAGGGACTGAACGCGGAGCTCGCGGAGCTGGGACTGGGGACGCTCCAGGTGAATGGGACGTCTCCGGTGACGGGGAGGAACTGGCAGCCGGGGAGCCTCCACATGACGGCGTTGGACACGGCGCGGCTGTTCCTGCTCATCGAGGGAGGGCCGGGGGTGCTGTGGAGGACGCCGGAGGGTCGGGCGGTGACGGCGGGCGAGCTGTCGGGGCCAGCGCGGGGCTTCTTGAAAAAGCTGCTGGCGGACCAGGGCTACGCGGAGGGACTGAGCTCGACGCTGGTGTGCGGAGACCCGAACGCGAGGCCGGGGCTCCCCACGGCGGTGCCGGCGAGGTGGCTGGCGACGGACGGGACGGCGACGGTGGGCGAGACGGCCTTCAAGCGGGACACGCGGCCGTGCAACGCGGCGGCGGAGGTGGAGTTCCTGCACAAGACGGGGCAGACGGAGAACTACGGGAGCGACGCGGGCATCGTGCGAGCGCTGCCGGGCAAGGCGCCGAGACACTACGTCATCGCGTTCCTGTCGAACCTGGGCTACCGCTACTACGACGCGGGAGTCGCGGGCACGGCGAACTTCTCGGACGAGGAGAACGGCTTCCCCGGGACGGTGACGGCGATCGGCTTCACGCAGAGCATCGCGGAGCTGGGCCGCCGGGTGGACGAAGTGATGAAGCAGCGGGGCCCAGTGAAGCGGTAGCTGCTCCGTCCAGAGAGACTCCCGTCCACGGTGCGAGCCCCTCCTCCCCAGCCTCGCTCCTGCTGTCCTGCCTGGGCATCAAGGATGCAAGTGAGCGCGTGCCGGCCAGGAGCTGCCCACTGCCCAACGGAGACAGCCTCCCTCGCCGGAAGAGCATCGGCAGGTATCCAGCTCAGCAGATGATGTGGTGTTGAATCTGGGAGAAAGAGGCTATATTGACGTGACATCAACTCCTGACCCTACCAGGGCATGGGATGCCAATGCCGCACGCAAGCGCATCTCGGCCATTCTGAAGGGCGGCCAGCTCACCTACACACGTCACGCACGCGAGGAGATGAAGAAGGACGACCTCCGGGAGGTCGACGTGACGAACGTGCTCCGCGGCGGCCACATCACCGAGCCCGCGGAGAAGGAGAAGGGCACCTGGCGATACCGCGTGCATACCAACACCATCTGGGTGGTCGTGGCGTTTCGAGGCGAAACGGAGCTGGTCGTCGTGACGGTCTGGAGGAAGCGATGAAATGCCTGCAATGCGGGGGGAAGATGACGTCCCGTCAGGAAACGCGCCGCGCCTATTCGGGGCTGGAGGGCGTCATCATCGAGGGAGTCCAGGTCCGCCACTGCCCGGATTGCGGCGAGGAGGAGGTGGGCTACTCGAACGTCGAGCAACTCCACGCGCAGCTCGCACTTCAGCTCGCGAGCAAGAAGGCGGCGCTTACACCGAGCGAGATCCGCTTCCTGCGCACCTGGCTGGGACTGTCGAGCACCGACCTGGCGAAACGAATGGGCGTGGCCAAGGAGACGGTGTCCCGGTGGGAGCGGCCCGACAAGCCGCTCACCATGGGAGCAACGGCGGAGAGACTGCTCCGGCTGATGGCGGTGCATGAGCAGCCCGTGGAGGAATACCCACTCGACCGGCTGGAGCACGTCGCCACCTCGAAACCGACACCTCTCCGCGTGCGCCTCAAGCCACGCAAGCAGGGCTGGACGGCCGAGGTCACCGCGTAACCCAGCGTCCGACACGAAGCACGCCCCCGTCCCTCACGGCACCAGGACGAGCTTGCCCACGGTGGAGCCGGACTCCAGCGCCCGGTGCGCCTCCGCGACGCGCTCGAGCGGAAAGCGCGTCACGGGCGGCGCGAGGATGCGGCCCTCGTCCACCCAGGCGAGCAGCCGGCCCATGCTCTCGGCGAGCACCCCGCGCTGCTCGAAGAGGTAGGAGAGGTTGAAGGCCATGACGCTCGCGTTCTCGTTGGTGAGCGAGAGCGGGTCGAAGCGCGGGGTACGCAGGAAGTCCGCGGCGAGCTTCACCCAGTTCGGTCTCCCGCCCTGGCGCGGCAGCATGGAGTGGAAGCCGTAGATGACGAGCTTTCCAGGCCGGGCGAGGTGTCGGTAGCTCTCGCGGAGCGTGGACACCCCGTTGGCGTCGAGCACCACGTCATAGCCCCGGGGCGCGGCCTGCTCGGCGGCGCGCCAGAGGTCTTCCCGGCTCTTGTCGATGACGACATCCGCACCGAGCGTGCGAGCGGTTTCCACCTTGTGGGTGGAGCCCACCACGCCCACGGTGCGGCAGCCGGCGATGCGCCCCAGTTGCAGCAGCGCCCCGCCCACGCCGCCCGCCGCCGAGTGTACGAGCAGCGTGTTCCCCGGGCGCGGGTGGGCCAACTCGAAGAGGGCGTAGTACGCGGTGAGGAAGACGGTGGGAAAGCCCGCGGCCTGGGCCATGTCGAAGCGCGCGGGCAGGGCGAACACCTGGTGGCGAGGCACGGCCACGTGGGTGGAGTAGCCCCCGAAGCGCGTGACGCCGAGCACCTTGGCGCCCGGAGCGAGGTCCGTGACGGCCGAGCCCACCGCGGTGACGGTGCCGGCGAACTCGAAGCCGGGGGTGATGGGCCAGCCGACGTACTCCTTGGCCGAGGCATACAGCCCCATGCGGATGACACAGTCGGCGTAGTTGACGCCGATGGCCTCCGTGGTGACGACCACCTCCTCGGGGGCGGGAGTGGGGTCGGGCTGAGTCTCCAGGGTGAGCCGGTCGTAACCGCCGGCACGGGGGATGACCACCTTGCGCATGCCCCCCACATACACCCCGGCGGGCCCCATGGCGCACACCTCTCCGAGCGTCTATCCTCGCCGCGCCCCTGCGCCCCGGTTCGTCAGTCGTCGAGATCTCCTCCAGCGGGCCACATTGGGAGTGAATGGATGAAGCTCAAGAGCAGCTACAAGCTCGGCCTGGCCCTGATCCTCTGCTACCTGGTCGCCTGGCTGGACCGGATGACCATCAGCATGACCCTGCCCTTCATGGCGAAGGACCTGTCGATCGACACGGGCCAGCAGGGGTTGATCGGCAGCGCCTTCTTCCTGGGCTACGCGCTGTGCCAGATCCCCGGCGGCCTGCTCGCCGACCGCTTCGGCTCGCGCCGCGTCATCCTCGTGGCCCTGGCCTGGTGGTCGCTCTTCACCGCGCTCACGGGTGCCGTCTCCGACCTCAACAGCATGCTGGTGGTGCGCTTCCTCTTCGGCATCGGCGAGGGCATCTTCCCCGCCGCGGTGTGGAAGGTGATCGGCCAGTGGTTCTCCAAGAAGAACCGCGCCACGGCCAACGCCCTCATCCTCTCCTCCATCGCCCTGGGGCCGGCCCTCACCCCCCTCATCATGCGCCCGCTGCTGGAGAACTTCGGCTGGCGTCAGAGCTTCTTCATCCTCGGCGGCGGTGGAATCCTCTGCCTGGTGGCGGCCTTCCTCACCATCACCAACTCCATCCACGAGAACCCGAAGGTCTCGCGTGAGGAGCTCGAGGAGTTCGAGCGCGACACGAAGTCCCAGGTCGCCAACGCCGAGCGCTCCCTGGAGCCCGTCGGCTTCCTCGACCTGCTGCGCTCGCCCACCATCTGGGCGCTCTTCTTCATCGCCCTCATCTACAACCTCACCATGTATGGCTGGCTGACGTGGCTGCCCACCTACCTGATGAAGCAGAAGGGGTTGGACCTGAAGAGCATGGCCTGGGCCGCCTCCCTGCCCTTCTGGTTCGGCACCATCGGCGTCGTGCTGGGCGGGTACGTGTCGGACCGCTGGTTCCGCGGCCGGCGCAAGTACCTCGTCTTCGGCTGCATGACGGTGGGCGGCATCTTCCTCTTCCTTTTCACCACCGTCTCCAGCCCCACGGCGTACACGCTCCTGCAGTGCGCGGCGGCCATCCTCCTCTACATGGCCTCGGGCGCCATCTGGGCCATGCCCATGATTCTGCTGCCTCCCAAGGTGATGGGCCCCGGCTCGGGCTTCATCAACTCGGGCGGACAGATTGGCGGCGTGCTCACCAGCTCCCTCATCGGCTACGCCATCCAGCTGCGCGGCAATGACTACACCGCCGTGTTCGACGTCATGCTGGGCGCGCTGGTGGTGGCGGCGGTGCTGGTGCTGGTGGGCATCCGCGAGCAGAAGCCCGCGGCGGTGCCTGCCCCGGTGGCCGCCGGCACGAGCACCTAGCCGGCGGTCGACGGAGACACCCATGAGCGCCTTGACTGTCAGTCGTATTCTCTTCGTGTGTTTGATGATCAATGAGGCGGTGGTCCTCGCTCGGACTCCGCCGGAGGAGCGCAAGCGCATCATCCTGCCGCGTGCGATGCCGCTGCTGGTGGTGCTCCTGTTCCTCCCCCTCTTCTTCGCGCTGAATCTGCCCGTTTGGCTGGGTTGGCTGGCAGTCTCCCTGCAAGCCCTGGGGCTGGGGCTGGAGATCGCGGGGGAGCTCCAGCTCATGCGCGCCCAGTCCTTCTCGGTGTCCGCCAATCCGCCCGCACAGACCCAGACCACCGGGTTCTATCGCAACCTGGAGAACCCCATCTACGTGGGCATCCTGCTGCAGATGACGGCCTTATCGCTGTGGATGCCGCTGACGTTCATCGCCGTCGCGCTGCAGGTCGAGTCCTTCCGGCGCATGGTGCGCGAGGAGCGCAAGTACCTCGCGCAGCTCGGCACCACGCACCGGGGCGCCGACAGCTTCATGTGGAACTGACGACGCGAGGCGGCGGCAAGCAAAGCCCGCCGCCTCCGTCACAGCGGGAGCGCGCTCAGCCCCTCATCCAGCGGCCGTGGTAGAAGCGCGTGTAGAACTTCGCCCCCGAGCTGTCCTTGAGGTCGAACTGTCCGTCGCCGTTGCCGGCGGCATCGCCCGGATCGCTCGCCCGGCAGGAGACGCACCGCAGCTTCTCCGGCCACACGATGCTGCCGCCGTAGGGCTGGCCGTTGTAGGTGCGCGACTCCCCGTAGGCGATGCGCGAGTGCACGTGCTCGTCCCAGGGGCCGCCCGTCTTGCCGGCGTAGCCGATGATGGTGTTCATGCCCACGCTCGCGCCCGCGGAGACCGCGACGCTCGTCAGGTGCGCCATGATCGCCCGGTAGGCGCCGTTGCGCACCACCACGTAGTTGCCCAGCGTGTAGTAGCCCTCGCTGTCGTAGTAGTCCCAGCCCGCCCACTCCACCGTGCCCGTGGTGGCCGAGTACACGTTGGCGTTCTTATGCGCCGGCCAGTCGTTGGCGTAGTACTGGTTGAGCAGGCCCGTGTTGCACTTGCGCACGTGGTAGTTCTGCCCCCACCAGCTGCCGTAGTTGCCACTCATGGCGCTCCAGCCCGGGTCTCCGGGCCGGAGGTTGTAGTAGGTGCCGGAGTAGACCGTCGTGTAGCCGCTGTAGAACTTGTTGGTGGCGTCCCAGACCGTCTGCCAGAACACGCCCCCCGGCTGACCGAACTCACAGGCCGTCTGCGCGACCTCGACGTTCGGCTCCTGGACCTCCAGCTCCTGGGGCGCTCCTCCCTCCAGGGCGATCTGCACGGCGCGATCCATCTGCGCGCGCTTGCTGAGCTCCAGCTGCTCCGCGGGAGGCGGGGTGCGCATGGCCTTCTCGACGGGCTCGAGGTTCAGCGACTGCACCGAGCGCTTCGGCTGCTCGAACCGCAGGCTGGCCAGGACCTTGTGCGCCCGGGCGTCCAGCCCCGGCGTCTCCGTCCACAGGCCGATCCGGTACACCCGCTCGCCGTCCGCCACGTACACGAGCGAGTACGCGTCCGTGCCCGGCAACCCGCTCACCGCGATGCCCCGCAGGCCGTTGCCCACCACCACCTCGGTGCGGGTCAGCGGGAACTCCGGGTACTTGCTCATCAGGTCCTGGACCAGTCCTTCGATCTGCTCCGGCTTGACCTGGTAGGCCAGCGCGATGCGGGCCGCCGGCGAGCGCTCATGTCCACCGATGCTGGGGCCGCTGGGATCGAACAGCGCGAAGCCGTAGGTGTTGAACAGCACCGGATCCTGATGCACGCGCCAGTCGCTCGGCACGTCGAGTGAGACGCCCACGACCTCGTCGCGGACCTGCTGCGTTTGCACACCGATGCTGTCTACCTGGGCGGTGCCCTCCGTCGCGGACTCGGGAGAGCAGGCAGCCAACAGCGCACAGGACAAAAGGGGACCAAAGCGTTTCATCGCCGGCCTCGTCTTCGGGGATTGAGCGTGGGGGGGACTGAGTCTTGATGCGGCTCCGCCACCCTACCCTATCCGTCTAAACAAGTTAAGCGGGTTTTTCAGAAAAAGAGAAAAACCATGAACCGCCGGGCCACCTAGGCCTCGTCGTCGAACGGGAGCCCCACGGGCTGCGCTCCGGGCTCGGTGGCGGCGACCGGAGCCGGCTCGTCCTGGACCTCGGTGGCCGCCAGCGCCGCTTCGGGAGCCGGAGCCCCGGGCGTGGCGGGAGCCACGGGATGGGCGGGAGCGGCCTCGAACGAGTCCACCACCGCGGGAGCTGGAGCGGCCGCTTCCGCCGAGGCGAGCACGGAAGGCTCGTCCGCCACGGGCACGAGGTGGGCGATGTCATCGAGGCTCGCGACGAAGGCGTTCGCTCCCGAGTCGTCGAAGTCCGCCCCACCTTCCTCCAGGTTCTCGATGTCCTCGAGGCTCGCGAAGAACGAGTCCGCGCCCGGATCGCTGTAGGCCTCCTCGGCCGCGTCGACCTCGTCGAGTTCCGACTGCAGCGCGGAGAGCTCCGCCTCCATCCAGTTGCCCTCCACCCCGGCTCCCACCTCCACCCCGGCCCCCACCTCCGCCTCGTCGCTCACGGGGGCCGCCTCCGCCGCGAGCCGCTCCGCCGCGAGCCGCTCTACCTCGGCCTGCTCCGCCGCGGCCCGCTCCGCCCTGGCCGCCGCCGCGTACGCACTTGCCCGGGCCAGGTGCGCGAGCGTGACGGCCGGCTGGTCCGCACCCGCCTCGGCGCCCGCGACAACACCCTCCTGCGCGACGTCCACGCCCCCCTTGAGGTCCACGAGCTCGCGCTGGGTGCGCTCGAAGCCATCCACGTTGAGCAGCCTGGCGCGCAGCTCCGTGGTCTCGCGCTCCTTCGCCGCGCGCTCCGCCTCGAGCGCCTCCAGCTCGGCCTGGTGCTGGGCGTTGATGGCGTTGAGGAGGTCCTCCTCGGACTTCAGCTCCGTGTCCTCGGCCCCGATGTGCTTCTCGACGGCCTCGACGCGCCGCTGGGCCTCGATGAGGCTGGCGGTCTGGACGAAGGGATTGAAGCCGATCCTTCGGATGCTCATGGACGCTCCTCGCTGTGCGGACGCACGGGGGGTGCTTCGTCCCATTATTGTCGCAGCGAAGCCCCCCGGGTTGCGACCCCCCCGAAAAACGTGACGGGATGGGCCCCGCCCTGGCGATAGCCTGGGGCCCCAACCCACACTCTCCGTCGAGGCCGACATGTCGTCCGCGTCCAGCCACTACAAGCACAACCTGCGCGACCTGCACTTCAACCTCTTCGAGTTCCTCGACATCGGCCGGACCTCGCTGGGCAAGGCGCCCTTCGGGGACTTCGACGAGACGGCGGCCCGGCAGACGCTGGAGACGTTCGCCGAGGTGTGTGTGAAGGAGATGGCCCCGAGCTTCTCCGAGGCCGAGCACAACCCGCCGAAGCTGGAGAACGGCACGGTGACGATGCCCCCGGGGCTCAAGCACGCGCTGGCGGCCTACTACGACGCGGGGATGAGCCAGCTCGAGCTGCCGGTGCACCTGGGGGGCATGGCCGCCCCGCCCTCGCTGGGCTGGGCCGCCTTCGAGCTGGTGGCGGGCGCCAACCCGGCGGTGGCCTTCTTCACGCTGGGCGGCATCCTGGCGCGCGTCATCGACCGGCTGGGCACCGAGGCTCAGAAGAAGCGCTTCCTGCCGGCGATGATGGAGCGGCGCTGGGTGGGCACCATGGTGCTCACCGAGCCGGACGCGGGCAGTGACGTGGGCGCGGGGCGCACCAAGGCGCGCCAGGTGGGGGACGGCACCTGGGAGATTGAAGGCGTGAAGCGCTTCATCACCAGCGCGGAGGCGGACAACGCGGAGAACATCATCCACATGGTGCTGGCGCGGCCCGAGGGCGCGGGCCCGGGCACCAAGGGGCTCTCGCTCTTCATCGTCCCCAAGTACTGGGTGGAGGAGGACGGGAGGCTGGGCGAGCGCAACGGCGTGGTGTGCACGAAGATTGAAGAGAAGATGGGGCTGAAGGGCTCGGTGACGAGCGAGCTGACCTTCGGGGACGGCAAGCCGGCGCGCGGGCTGCTGCTGGGCGAGGTGCACGACGGCATCCGCCAGATGTTCCACATCATCGAGCAGGCCCGCATGGCCATTGGCATGAAGTCCATGGCCACGCTGTCCACCGCGTACCTCAACGCGCTGGAGTTCACGAAGGACCGCAAGCAGGGCGCGGACCTGATGCAGGCGCGCGATGCCAAGGCCCCCCGCGTCACCATCATCCACCACCCGGACGTGCGGCGGATGCTGATGGCGCAGAAGGCGCACGCCGAGGGCATGCGCGCCCTCTGCCTCTTCACCGCCTCCATCCAGGACCAGGTGGAGGTGAAGGGCGGGCACCGGGCGCTGGAGGCCGCCGAGTACGACTCGCTCAATGACCTGCTGCTGCCGCTGGTGAAGGGCTACTGCTCGGAGAAGGCCTACGAGCTGCTCGCGCTGTCGCTGCAGTGCCTGGGCGGCTCGGGCTACCTCAAGGACTACCCGATGGAGCAGTACATCCGGGACCAGAAGATCGACACGCTCTACGAGGGCACCACGCACATCCAGGCGTTGGACTTGCTGATGCGCAAGGTGGCGCGCGACGGCGGGGCCACGCTGCAGCGGCTGCTGGGACAGGTGCGCGCGACGGCGGAGTCGGACGAGGGCGGCAAGGAGCTGGAGACCGAGCGCGCGGCGCTGGCAAGGGGCCTCGCCGACGTGGAGACGATGCTGGGCTCGCTGATGGGCAAGCTGGGCGAGTCCGTCTACCACGTGGGCTTGCAGGGCAACCGGGTGCTGATGGCGCTGGCGGACCTCGTGGTGGGCTGGCTGCTGGTGCGGCACGCGGGGGTGGCGCTGGAACGGGCGAAGGAGAACCCAGGCGACAAGGCCTTCTACGTGGGCAAGCTCGCCAGCGCGCGCTGGTTCTGCCGCGAGGTGCTGCCGGGGCTGGCCCACGCCGCGCGCATGGTGGAGCAGGGCGCGCTGGACCTGATGGAGGTCCCCGAAGAGGCGTTTTGAGTCTCGGGTGCACCCACGGGCGGCTCCGAAGAGGGGCCGCCCGTCGTCGTTCCAGGCGTGCGCTCGCTCCGCCGCCTGCTTCAACGGCGCTGATGCCTGCCCTTCCTCGGAATCGGTCCTTACCTAGAAGGGTCATGATGCAACCTCCCCAGTCAGACCCCGGGGTGATGCGGGAGAAGCACCCGACCGAGCACAGTGAGGGTCGCGGCAAGCTCTCCGCCCAGCGCGAGGCCTTGCTCCAGGCGCGCATCAAGGATCTCTCGCTCCGGCTGGCGGGCACGCCGCTCGAGCGGCACATCGCCCAGCTCCACGCGGAGCTGGAAGCCAAGGGCATCTCCTTCAAGCCTCAATGCTACCTGTCCGACGAGTGGGGCTGCCCCTCGGGCGTCCCGGTCATCGGCCTGCCCTTCTACCTGGCCGACCCGGACCTGCACTCCCTGGAGGCGGAGCTGGGGGGCGGAGTGGAGAGCGAGGCGGAGATCCTCATGTACCTCCGCCACGAGGCAGGCCATGCCTTCAACTACGCCTACCGGCTCTACGAGACGGACGAGTGGCTGCGCGTGTTCGGCGACTACTCGCGCCCCTACCGCGACGACTACAAGCCCCAGCCCTTCTCCCGCCGGTACGTCCGGCACATCTCCGGCTGGTACGCCCAGAAGCACCCGGACGAGGACTTCGCCGAGACGTTCGCCGTGTGGCTCACCCCCAGCGGGGACTGGCGCAAGCGCTACCAGGGCTGGGGCGCGCTGCGGAAGCTCCAGTACGTGGAGGAGATCGTCTCACGGCTCGGCCGGGCCCCGCCGCTCGTGAAGCTCGCCGAGCCGGACTTCACCACCGAGGAGATGGAGGAGACGGTCCTCGACCACTACCGTCAGCGGGAGCTGAACGAGAAGGTCGAGGTCGAGCTGCGCAACGCCTTCGATCAGGCCCTGGAGGATCTCTTCTATGGACCTGGGGAGGCGCCCATCCACGCGGAGACGCTCGTGCGGGCCGAGCGCCAGCGGCTGCTCTCCACGGTGAGCCAGTACGCGGGCGTGGGCCGGGGCGTGGTGCGCGCGGTGGTGGACCACCTGGCCGAGCGGACGGCCGCGCTCGGGCTCACGCTCCACCCGGATGACAGCCCGGAGGCGGCCGTCCAGCTCGCCTCGCTCGTGACGGTGCTGGCCATGAACTATCTCTACACCAACCGCTTCTTCGAGGACTGACCATGGCCCTGCCGCCCCTCCGCATCGCGGTGCTCCACTACCAGCCCGAGTCCGAGCCGCCCGACCCCGTGGTGGCGCAGGTGTGCGCCGCGCTCCAGGAGGGCGGACACACGCCAGTGGACCTGCGCGTGGACGAGAGCGTCACGGACCTGCTGCGGCAGGTGGCCCGCTCCCGCTGCGACCTCGTCTTCAACCTCTGCGAGACCTTCGCCGAGGACTACCGCCTGGAGGTGAACGTCGCCGCCGTGCTGGAGCTGGCGCGCGTGCCCTTCACCGGCTCGGGGACGGCGGGCCTGCTGCTGGCGCAGGACAAGATCCTCACCAAGCAGCTCCTCCAGTTCCACGGGGTGCTCACCCCGCGCTTCGCCACCTTCGATGGCACCTCGTTCCAGACGAGCGGGGACCTCTCCTTCCCGCTCATCGTCAAACCCGCCCGCTCGGACGCCTCCATGGGCCTGGGCGTGGAGCGGGACATGGAGGGCCTGGCGCGCCGCGTGCGGCTCATCCGCGAGGAGTATGACGACGAGGCGCTCGCCGAGGAGTTCATCGAGGGACGGGAGATCTACGTGGGCGTGCTCGGGGACCACGCCCGCCCCGAGGTGCTTCCCGTGGTGGAGCTCGACTTCGGCAAGAAGTGGAGCCGCAAGCGCATGAAGATCGCCGACCGGGAGGTGAAGTTCGGCCCGGACACGCCCGGCAGCCCCCAGCTCGTGATGCCGCATGATCTCTCGGACGAGCTGCACGGCCGCATCGAGCGCGCCGCGGTGACGGCCTTCCGCGCGCTCAAGCTGCGCGACTACGCACGCATCGACTTCCGCGTCTCCAGCCACTCCAACGAGCCCTATCTGCTCGAGGTGAATCCCAACCCCTACCTCGAGGCGAAGAGCGAGGTGGCGCTCGGCGCCCGGGAGCGCGGGATGTCCTATCCGGAGCTCGTGCGGCACATCGTCGAAGTGGCCGCGCGCCGTCACGGGCTGGAGCGAGGGCGGTCACACTCCGCCTCCGAGGTGGCCTCCGAGCCTGTCCTCTCGCTCTGAGAGGCCTGACCTCACCTACCGTCGATACACGGTGCCGTTCTTCATGACGAAGCGCACGCGGCGCACGGCGGAGATGTCCTGCGTGGGGTCGCCCTGCACCGCGACGAGGTCCGCCAGCAGGCCCTCCTTCACCTGGCCGAGGCGGTCCTCCATGTGGAGCATGCGCGCGTTGACCGAGGTGGCGGACTTGAGGGCCTGCAGGGGCGTCATGCCGTAGTTCACCAGCAGCTCCAGCTCGCGGGCGTTGTCTCCGTGGGTGAAGACGCCCACGTCGCTGCCGTTGCAGATCTGCACTCCGGCGGCGAGCGCGGCGCGGAAGCTGGCGCGCTTCTGCTGGAGGGCGGCGGGCTCGGGGTCCGTGCCCTTCTTCCAGCCGCCGTACTGGTGGATGGCGTCACCGGCGGCGAGCGTGGGGCAGAAGAAGACGCCGTACTGGGCCATCAGCTTGAAGACCTCGGGGGTGCCGCCGTCCCCGTGCTCGATGCTCTCGGCGCCGGCGAGCACGGCGCGGCGCATGCCCTCGGCGGTGCTCGCGTGGACCACGACGGGGCGCCCGCCGTCCCGCGCGGTCTGGACGATGAGCCGCATCTCCTCCAGCGAGAAGGTGGGGAGCGCCTCGCCCCGAGGGCCCCAGCGGTAGTCGCCGTAGACCTTGATCCAATCGGCGCCCTTGCCCATCTGCCCGCGCACGGCGCGCATGAGCGGATCGAACCCATCGGCCTCCTCGGCGCCCTGGGGCACGTGCCACTCGGGGGCGTAGCCCTTGGGGGCGTAGGAGCCGGTGGCGACGATGGCGCGGGTGGTGGCGAGCACGCGCGGCCCGGGGATGATGCCCTGCTGGATGGCCTGCTTGAGGCCCACGTCGGCATCCGCGGCGCCCTCGGTGCCGAGGTCTCGCACGGTGGTGAAGCCGGCGAGCAGGGTGTCGTGGGCGTGGCGGGTGGCGCGGGCGACGCGGAGCGCGAGCGGCTCGCGGAGCACCTGATCGTTCCAGGACGTCTCGTTGTAGGGGTGGAGCAGCAGGTGCGAGTGGCCCTCGATGAGGCCCGGGACGAGCGTGGTGCCGGGCAGGTCGACGGTCTCGGCACCGGCAGGGGCGGTCACCTGGGCGGCGGGCCCGACGGCGGCGATGCGGTCCCCGCGGACGAGCACGACCCAGCCCTCCTGTGGCTTGGCGGAGACGCCGTCGAAGACGCGAGCCGGGCGCAGCAGGTACGCGGTGGTGGGCGCGGGAGCCTGGGCGGACGCCAGGGAGGACGTGACGCAGAAGAGCGCGACGAGGGAGGCGAGCAGGTGGCGCATGGTGGGCAAGGAGGCGGGAGTGAGAGGTAGGCGACCTATCACATGTCCGCCCCCTCCCCCCTTACTCGTCCTCTTCGATGGCCGAGGCGTCCTGGCCCAGGGGCGGCCCGGACACGCCGGAGAGCTGCCGCTCCTTGAGGTCCTTGTCGCGCTCCAGGTCGGCGTAGGTCATCCCCGGGGACTCCGGTCCAGCGGAGACACCGGGCTCCTCGTCCTCACGGAACCGCGAGGTGAGCTTCTTCCACAGGTTCATGGACTTCCTCCCAGGCGGCGCGGGGCCGCGTTACCCGGTGAAGATGCGCATGCCCGGGAGGACGCAGGGGACGGACCCATGGAGCCGCTGCCCGTGGCTGGCCTCGTGCGCTCCCATGCCCGCCCGCTCGGAAGGCGCGTGCAAAGCGGCATGCTTTGACGCAGAAGGCGAGTGAGGAGGGCCCGTGCCACGCATACGGCCCCTCCTCCTCACAGCGCGCCGGCTGGCGCGAAGGACGGGCAGGCGTCAGATGCACGAAGTGACCGCGGGAGCATCGGGGAAGGTGGCGTCGAGGCTGGAGCTGTCGGCGGGAGCACTGGCGTCGAACGTGGCCATGTTCCGCAAGCTGTCCGCGGACGTCGGCGGGCCGAAGGCGCTGGGTGCGGTGCTGAAGGGCAACGCATACGGGCACGGGCTCGTGCAGATGCTGCCGCTGGTGCACCCGCTGGTGGACGTCCTCTACTTCATCACGCCGGGCGACGCGCTGACGGTGCGGGCGCTCGAGGAGGCGCGAGGCCTGCCGCGCAAGCAGGTGCTCGTCATCGGCGCCACGGACGCGGAGGAGGCGGTGGCGCTGGCGCGCGCGGGCGTGGAGGTGGTGGTGGGGGACGGCTCGTGGCGAGACACCGTGGCGGAGCTGCGCCGGGCGAAGCTGGAGCACCCGCTGCGGGTCCACGTACACGTGGACACGGGGCTGGGCCGCGAGGGCTTCACGCCGGGGCAGATCGCCGGAGGTGAGCTGGACTTCCTGCGCGAGTCGGCGGACGTGCTGCGGGTGGTGGGAGCGCTGAGCCACTTCGCCAACACCGAGGACGTGACGGAGCAGAACTACGCCGAGACGCAGGTCGACATCTTCGAGGGCGGGCTGATGGCGCTGCGCGCGAGCGTGCCGGTGCAGGAGCCCCTGCAGCGGCACATGGCGGCGAGCGCGGCGACGCTGGTGCTTCCCCGGGCGCGCTACGACGCGCAGCGCGTGGGCATCTCGCTGTATGGCCTGTGGCCCTCGTCGGAGACGCGGCTGTCGGCGCGGCTGGTGCTCGGCCGGGTGCCGGAGCTGAGGCCGGTGCTCTCCTGGCGCTGCCCGAGCCAGGTGGTGAAGTGGCTGCCCTCGGGGAGCTACGTGGGCTACGGCTGCACGTACCGCTGCCCCGAGGCGACGCGGGTGGCCATCCTCCCGGTGGGCTACTTCGACGGCTACCCACGGCTGGTGTCGGGCAAGGCGCACGTGCTGGTGAACGGGCGCCGGTGCCCGGTGCTGGGGCGCGTGATGATGAACCACACCATCGTGGACGTGACGCGGGCCACGCACGACGAGCGCCCGCTGACGGCGACGCTCATCGGCAAGGACGGCGACGAGCACCTGCACGTGGAGAGCGTGGCGGACTGGGCGCAGACGATTCACTACGAGCTCACGACGCGGCTGGGCGCCCACCTGCGTCGGGTCGTGGTGCCCTGAAGCCCTGCCTAACGCCGCAGCTCGGGCGTGCAGCCGAACACCGTCATGTCCTCGGACACGGTGGAGCACGCCCACCCGGGGCCACAGGCGTCCATGTCCATCGGGTCGCACTTGCGAAAGCAGGTGCTGACGGTGGGGCTGCCCACGCCACACACCTGGCCCTCGGAGCAGCTGTTGGACACCAGCGGGTTGCAGACGGGGGCGCACCAGAAGACGGCGCGGCCCCGGGACATGCGCAGGTTGCAGCGCTCGCCCTCGGGGCACGGGGTGTCGCGGCAGTCTCCCTGGGAGTCCACGAGACATTGATACTGATTGTCCCGGACGCGTGAGCAGCGCTGGCCCTCGGGGCAGCCGAGCCGCTGGCAGTCGGGAAAACAGCCCGGACCATTGAGGCTGTCGGTACAGACGAGCCCCTCGGGACAACCCGAGGGCGCCTCACCGAGCGCACACGGCACGGAGCACACCTGGTTGACGCAGCGCAGGCCCTCGCGACAGGAGCCCGCGGGCGAGATGGGCATGGTGTCACAGGACTCGCCCTCGCGCCGCACGCCCTCGGGGACACAGCGGTGGATGGCGGTGGTGCCGGTGGCTCCGGTGGTGACGGCGCGGCACACGGAGCCGGGGAAGCAGTGCGCGTCCTCTTCACAGTCGGAGGCCTGACACTCGAAGCGGCGCGTCTCGCGGTTGGCCACGCAGCCCTGCCCGGGTGAGCAGTCCCCGTCGGTGCGACAGCTTCCACAGTCGAGCCCGGTGGCTGTCCGGGTGCAGCGCATCGCCGAGGCCGGGAGCCCCTCCGGTGAGCGCTCCTCCGAGGATAAAGGCAGGACCGTCACGGGAGGCGGACTGGAGAGGGAGCGCGCCTCGGAGACAGGCGCGGGCACGCGGGCGGAGGCGCGGAACTGCCCCCCGTGGACGGCCCCTACCAGACGGGAGGAGGCGGAGACGCTGGCCTCGAGCACGGGCGCGCCGGGGAGGAGGGCACGGACGGGGGAGCGGGGCAGTGAGTGGAGGAGATCCGGGCCTCCGTCTGGGGACTCTCGTGGGCCTGGAGCGAAGGAGGCGGTGGCGAGCTGCCAGAGGAAGACAGCCAGACCGCCAAAGGCCGCGGTGAGCGCGAACCGCTTCGGGCGTGTCCCCTCACGCCGCATACGCTATGCCTCTCATGCGTTCCCCGGGTTGCCGGACCTGATTTCCATCCAGACCGCGCCACCGTCAGCAAGCGTAGACATCACAACACATGAGGAAGCCCCCATCCGGGCTGCAGCCACACGGCGCGCAGTTCCAGCACTCCTTGTTCATCGCATAGGCCGCCCCTCCGCCCAGAGCGGCCGCGGTAGCGATGATCAACATCCAACGGCGCCAGCGGGTCTTGTTCGAGTGCATGACGTCCTCCGGGCTCACGACTGGAAAAACGAGCCGCTCACAGCGCGACGCCCTCTGGCGGGGCCTGGCGGGCCCCACCCCTTCCCCGCAGCTCCAGCTCGAACCGGGCACCCTCGTCGCGAGGCAGCGCACCGGTGACGACGACGAGCCACCCCCACCCACCGGGCGGGAGTGACACGGGCTCCATGCGGAGGGCCTGCACCTCCACCTCCCCTCTTCCCGCCGCGTGACGCACCCGCACCTCGCCGGGCTCCCAGGGCCGCAGCGGGTCGGGATTGCGCACCCTCACCATGAAGCCGGACAGGCCTCCGGCGTGGAACAGGCGCCGCTCCGTCTCCAGCCCCGCGCCCGGACGCCAGACGGCCGACGCCACCTCCGAGGACACGCGCCCGGAGCGTCCGGCGAGCTCCAGCATCACCTCCGCGAGCCGGCCGGCCCGCCCCTCGCCCTCACGGGCCCGAGGCCGCGCGGGCCACTCCGCGCGCCCCTCACGAAGTCCCCGCACGTGCTCGCGCCACGCCGTGGACACGAGGGCGGGGCGGCTCGGCTCGCGCCTCACCACCCGCACCTGCACGTCCACCTCGGTGAGGCGGGTAGCGAGCACGAAGGGCAACCGCGTGCCATCCGCGAGCACCACCTGGAGCGTCACCTGCTCCCCCTCGGGAACCTCCTCGCGGGGCGTGACGACGAGAAAGTCATTGCCCAGCACCAGGGGCTCGAAGCGTCCGTGCTCGTCATGCAGCCGGGTGCGCCCCGCGTCCAGGGCGGTGTCGAAACGGAGTCGCGTCGCCGTCCTGGCGGCCACACGCACCTCCTCGACCCGACCCGACACCGTGACAGCACGCAGCCTCGGCTTCCGCACCACCGGCTGCGCCTCCACCCCCGACGCGGAGACACGCATGGCGACCAGGACCAGCATGACGCAAAGAGTCATACCGGCGTTTCCTGACCTCATGCGTCACATAACCTAACAAGCAAGGCGTCAGGTGGGGAGGGCTGAAGTCGTGTTCCGTGAACCCACCAACTAAGACACACGGGCAATCAAACGTGGAAAACGCTATAATCACGCATTGCGGCACAAACCCCTGTGCACGCCTCTCTCCCCCAAAAGCAAGGAGAAAACCATGCAGCTGCGTCATTCCCTCTCCCTCTCGGGTGCGCTCTTGTTGGGCTCGCTCATCTCTGGCTGTGGTCCCGCGGAGGACGTCTCCGAGGAGTCCCCGCGGGCCGCCCCCGTCGAGCAGGCCGTCCCCGTCGAGGAGACGGGCACCGTCGAGTCGGCGGCGAGCACGGCGGGCTTCACCTCGCACTTCCGCAACTGGCTCACCACCAACAACTATGAGCCCGCGTACAACCTGGTGCGCGCGGACCTGGCCGGCGGCAGCTACGGCGGCAAGGCGAGCAGCACGGACACGGTGGTGAACCAGCCGGTCATCTTCATCCACGGCAACTCGGACAAGGCCATTGGCACGGGCACCGCGGGCCAGTCGGGCTGGACGGCCTCCGTCGATTACTTCCTGTCCAAGGGCTACAAGACGAGCGAGCTGTACGCGACGACGTGGGGCCCGGCGGACGCCTCGCTGTCGGCGTACCAGTACCACTCGAAGACGAACGTGATGAAGGTGCGCAAGTTCATCGAGGCGGTGAAGGCCTACACGGGCGCCGCCAAGGTGGACATCATCGCGCACTCCATGGGCGTGACGCTGGCGCGCAAGGCCGTCCTCGGCGGCTACGCCACGGACTCGCTGGAGGGCGGCCAGTACTACGTCGGCGCCCCGCTGACGTCCTCGGTGGACACCTTCGTGGGCATCGCGGGCGCCAACCTCGGCCTCACGTCCTGCTACCAGACGGGCCCCGGCACGCCCACGTGCGGCAGCACCAACGGCCTGTACCCGGGCTACTGGAACGGCACGAGCGTGAGCGGCCGCTCGTCGTACCTCAACAACCTGCTGGCCAGCAGCAGCTACGAGGGCGCCTACCGCTACACCATCTGGTCCACCGATGATGAGATCATCGGCTACAACAGCGTCGTCTACGGCAGCTACACCCCTCGCATTCCGGGCCAGACGGGCGAGAAGGTCTACTCGGGCTACCCGTACGGGCACTTCGGCGTGAAGGACCAGACCGCGGCCGTGCAGCTCAGCATGGTGAAGAGCCACATCATCCCGTAGTGGCCTCGAAGTCCCGCTGAACCGGGCGGGGGACACGGCACCGTCCCCCGCCTCCGGTGTCGGGCCTCAAGGCCGCGCGCCGGACTCCAGGCCCTTGAGGAAGGCGAGCACCTGCTGGTTGTAGTCCTGGGGGCAGTCCATCTGCACGGTGTGGCCACACCGCTCCAGGCCCACGAGCTTCGAGCCCGGGATGTGCTCGTGCCCGTAGGACATGACCTCGCGCACCTCGCCCCCGTGGAGGAAGGGATTGGGGATGAGGCGGTCGTCCTCGCCGTAGATGATGAGCGTGGGGACGGTGACGCGCCCCAGGCTGTCGCGCACGAAGTCGTTGTGCACCAGGCCGTTCACCGTGCGCACGTTGGCGTAGGCGTACGAGTCGAACTCGGGGCTCTTGGCGACGCGCACCCGCTCCTCGATGAGCCAGTTGAGCTCCGGCCGCCAGCGCTCGAAGTTGCCCTGACGCACGCTGCCCCAGATGCCGTACTCGGGCGTGCTCTTGACGAGTGCCGTGCTGAAGGCGCGAAGGAACCAGGCCTTCTCCCGGGGGCTGAACTTCTCGAAGCCCGCGGGAGCCGTGAGGACGACGGCCTTCAGGTCCTCCGGGTAGCGGATGGCATACGAGAGCGACGTCTGCCCGCCCATGGAGTGCCCCACGAGGATGGGCTTGTTCGCGCCCACCTTCTGGGCGAGCTCATGAACGACGTCCCCCATGGCCTCCATGCTGTACGGGAAGGAGGCGGGCTTGTCGGACTTGCCGAAGCCCGGCAGGTCCACGGCGATGACGCGGTAGCCCTGCGCGGCGAAGGCGTCGAGCTGGTAGCGCCAGAACTTCAGGTAGGAGCCCAGCCCGTGGATGAAGAGGACGGTCTGCGTCCCCTCGGGGTTGAGCTCGACGTAGGCGACCTCGGGTACGCGCGCCAGGCCATGCGCGGCGGCCGTGTCGGGCAGGGCGAGCCGCTTCACGGGCCAGGGCTTGCCCTCGGGCGAGGAGTAGTCGAAGTCCTGGAAGGACAGGGGCGGGCGCGCGGCGTACGAGGTGACGCACCCGGTGGAGAGGCCCGCCAGCGCGAGCAGGGCCAGAGCACGAGTCTTCATGGTCAGAACGCGTACCAGGTGAAGGTGGTGAAGGCGGCCCACGGGTTGGCCGTGACGCGCGGATTGCCGTCGTAGAAGTTGCCACGAATCATGTAGCCGCCGTGCAGGCCCACCGTCATGAGGTAGCGGATGGTGTAGCGCAGCTCGGCGTTGAGCTCCGTGCCGATGACACGGCCGCGCGCCACGCCCGGCGTCTCCTCGGGCGGAGTGACACTGCTCATGGCATGGCCCACGCCCACCTTGAGATTCAGCTTGTTGGGAACGAGGTCATACGAGCCGGTGGCGATCGCGGTCTGCAGACCGAAGCCCTGGTTGGAAATGTCCGTCACCGCGCCCGTGTAGTTGTTCACCGTGCTGGTGAAGGGGAACAGCAGTAGCATCTTGTGGTTGAACCACACCGCGCCCGGCAGGCCGTACTGGTTGAGGGTGAAGGCACCCGTGTAGCGGTCGTCGCCCAGGTCCGAGTCGCCCGTGGAGAACATGCCCTCGAGCGTCACGAGGTCATTTGCCGTCCGCCCGTAGTTGTAGAGCAGCTCCAGGTTGGCGGAGAGGCCGCTGATGTCCACCTTCGGGTTGAGCACGGTGTCCGGCTTGTTGCTGCGGTAGCGGCCCCGGTTGTACATGACGAAGCCCGAGACACCGAAGGGCCCCGTGCGGAAGTCGATGTTGTGGTTGAAGTTGGCGCCCACCCACGACACCCAGCCCGTGGGGCGATCAATGGACAGCCGTGGCACGCCAGTGAAGTTGCTCAGGTTGTTGGACCCAGGCCCGCTCGGCACCAAGCCCTCGAAGGCGTAGGCGATGCCCTTGGTGTCATCGCGCAGGTGCCACAGCGACAGGCCCACGTTCGTCCCCGGCCGCACCGGGTACGTGTAGTCCGCCATGCCCAGCCAGGCGAACTTGAGTCGCGGGTCGTTGAGCTCCGCCTTGTCCGCCTGCGCACTGCCCAGCGGCAGCAGGCTCAGGCGCGAAAGCCCCTTGTAGCCACCGAAGACGGACACGCCCGTGGCGTCGCTGCCCAGGAAGGCCAGCTTGTAGCCGGTGCGGATGAGGTCGTTGAGTGGCGTGCGCGTCGGGTCATAGACGGTGTCGTAGACGGGCTGCGTGCCAATCAGCAGGGTGAGTTGGTTGGGGTTCTTCGTCGGGTAGATGGAGACGTTGATGTTCTTCGTCTGGATGTTGACCTGGTCCGCGTTGAAGCCACCGCCCTCGTTCTGCTGCAAGGCATTGGCGGAGCGGCCCCAGA
>NZ_DASVSO010000979.1:0-10071 GCF_036388035.1 Archangium sp. | reverse complement strand
GAAAACGCCCATCGCAGCCACTTTCCTCCTCGGTCCGCTGTCCGCCGCGCTGCTTGCTCTGGGGGGCCTGATGCTCCCGGGCTTTGGCGCCCCACCCGCGCAGAAGGGCACAGCCGCCGCCAAGGAGACCGCGGCCTGCGTGCCCAAGCAGGGTGGCAACCCCGCCGCGTGCAAGGAGCTGGTCGAGCTCCAGGTGCGCGACGTCATCCCGCTCGTCGAGGCGCAGACGCACGCGGTGGTGCTCACCACGGAGGATGGGAAGATGGTGCTCCCCATCTTCGTGGACGAGTCCGCCGCGGTGGCCATCGCCTTCCGACTGGCCCACCTGCATCCACCCCAGCCGCTCGCGCAGGATCTGCTGGGCTCGCTGGTGACGGGGCTGGGCGGCAAGGTCGTCGAGGTGCGCATCGACGACCTGCGCGACGACATCTACACCGGCCGTGTCTTCCTCACGCAGGGCAAGCGCGAGCTGACGCTGGACGCGCGGCCCTCGGACTCCATCGCCATGGCGCTGGACGGCAAGGCGCGCATCATGGTGACGCGCAAGGTGCTGGACGAGGCCGGCATCAGCAAGGAGGAGATCGACTCCCTGCGTGAGGGCGGCCCCGGCGTGGGCGGCAGCGGAGACCCGGACGCGATGGAGCCGATGGATCCGCACCACGGCATGCCGCCGGGCCTCGCCCCGCCGCTGGTGCCCGAGAAGACGGACGAGATCAGCCTCTAGGACTCTCCGGACGCTGTCTCCCGGAAAGGCGAAAGCCCGGCCCCCCCTCCAGGGACGCCGGGCTTTCTCGCAACGTAGGGATGAAACACCCTGGGAAGAAAAGAACCACTGCGCCGACGCCGTCGCTGTCGCCCGCGCGTGGGTCGTGAGTATTCCCGAGAACGTGATGCTGTCAAGGTGACGCCGGGCGCCTAGGATGTGCGTCCATGCGCAAGGCGAAGATCATCTGCACGCTGGGGCCGTCCTCGGACTCGGCCGAGGTCATCGAAGGACTCATCCGTGCCGGCATGAACGTGGCGCGGCTCAACTTCTCGCACGGGACGCACGAGCAGCACCGCCGTCGGGTGAATCTCATCCGCCGGGCCGCGAAGAAGCTGGGCGTGCCCGTGGCCATCCTCCAGGACATCCAGGGGCCCAAAATCCGCCTCGGTAAATTCGAGGGGGGCTGCCTGGAGGTGAAGACGGGCCAGACGGTGATGGTCACCACGCGAGACCTCATGGGCCACGGCGACATCATCCCCACCCCCATCAAGTCGCTGCCCAAGGACGTGGAGAAGGGCCACCCCATCCTGCTGGATGACGGGCGGGTGCGGCTGAGGGTGCAGAAGGTGCAGGGCCGGGACGTCACCTGCCTGGTGGAGCTGGGCGGCCTGTTGAAGGACCACAAGGGCCTCAACCTGCCGGGGGCGCACGTGTCGGTGCCCACCGTGACGGAGAAGGACGAGGAGGATCTGGCCTTCGGTCAGGAGGTGGGCGTGGACTACGTGGCGCTCTCCTTCGTGCGCACGGCGGACGACATCCGGCGGGCGCGCAAGCTGGTGGCGCAGCGCAACACGCCCCTCATCGCGAAGATCGAGAAGCCCCAGGCGGTGGAGAACCTGGAGGCGATCGCCCGCGAGGCGGACGGCATCATGGTGGCGCGCGGGGACCTGGGCGTGGAGATGCCGCTGGAGAAGCTCCCGGCCATCCAGAAGCACATGGTGCGCACGGTGAACGCGATGGGGGGCCTGGTCATCGTGGCTACCGAGATGCTGGAGAGCATGGTGAACAACGCCCGGCCCACGCGCGCCGAGGTGTCGGACGTGGCCAACGCCATCCTGGACGGAGCGGATGCGGTGATGCTCTCGGGCGAGACGGCCGCGGGCAAGCACCCGGTGGAGGCGGTGGCCACCATGGCGCGCATCGTCCAGGAGATGGAATCGGGCACGCCGCGCAACATGGCCCACCTCCCCTTCCCCAAGGGCGGGGATGACATCTCCACCGGCGTGGCCGCGGCGTCGGTGGCGGCGGCCGAGCAGATGGGCATTGGCACCATCGTGGCGTACACGGAGCGGGGCCTGACGGCGCGGCTCATCTCCGAGTTCCGGCCCAAGGCGCAGATCATCGCCCTGACCCCGAACCCGGAGACGGTGAACCGGATGGCGCTCTACTGGGGCGTGACGCCGCTGCAGGTGGGCCGCTGCCAGTCCACGGACGCGATGCTGCGGCAGGTGCGCAGGCTGTGCCACGAGGAGGGCGTCTGCACCAAGGGCACCCCGGTGGTCATCGTGGCCGGCGTGCCGCTCAACGAGCCGGGCCGCACCAACATGATGTCGGTGCACCGCATCTGAGAGGCCCGCATGAGGCAATTGCCTCGGTTCTTGAGGCAACTGCCTCCACGAATCTGGAGGGGATCGAAAAACGCCCCTAATTTCAGTCACTTGGCTTGAACTCCAGTGATGGCAAGCAATTTGCTTTAGAGGTCCCGAGAGGTGTCCAGAAACCACCGCGCACTGCGGGAGGAGCAGGGGCGTTGCGACTCACAGACCTTCCAGCATACGAGCCGATCGACAATCTGCTCGCCCGACTGCTCCCGGGAAGCAGCCCCTGCATCCAAGAGTTGCGGACACAGATCCTGAGCTTCTGCGCGAACTTGTCGGCCAGGACGCTCCACCTCTCCGGGCCCATCGGAGCGGGCAAATCGCGACTGGCGCGGATCATCGGGTACCTCCGCCGCATCGCCCCCCTCACCCGCGAGGAGGCTACTAGGATGATCGCGGATTTCCGGGCGGATGCCGCCGGAAACGTCGATCTGCGCCTGATGCCCTGGTACGTGGAACTTTCGCTAACGGGCCTGGTCGAATCCCTGGCGGACGCGCAACTCTTCGGGGTGATGGAGGGAGCCGCCACCGGTGTTACCGAGCGTCCGGGGGTCTTCGAGCGAGCCGCGAAGGCTCAAGAGGTTGGTGGCGAGGGAGCCCTCACCGGCGGTGTCGTATTCCTCGACGAGATTGCGGACCTGTCTCTGGCGCTGCAGGGCAAGCTGCTGACCGTCCTCTCCGGAGGCGTGTTCTACCGGGTCGGTGACGAGGGCAACCAGAGCGGGCGAATCTTCGAGGGCGTGACGCTTACGGCCTCCTGGAAGCCCCTGGATGAACGGGTCCTGCGCGCGGATCTGCTCTCCCGCATTGGGGGCAGGATCATCCGCGTCCCGCCGCTCTCCGAGTTCCCGCTTGAGGACTTCAGGGCCATCGTGGACAGGATCCAGACCGACCTGCTCGGCCGCTACAAGAAGCGTGTAGATACGATCGTCAAGGCAGATCGCAGAGTGGCTCGCGGCTTCTGGGAGGAGCGGGTGAAGCAGCTGAAGCCGGCGGAATCCGACGTCGTGACCCTGCTGGCCAGCCAGCCCTGGGACAAGCACGGCAACGTTCGCGGTCTCACGATGGCGCTGGAGCGGATCCTCATCGCGGGAGAGACGCCAGACACCGTGCTGCGGACCTTGCCCGTGTTGGGTAGAAACCAACCTGACGCCAACGGGCTCTCCCTCCTGGTCGACCGCCTAGCGCAGCGAACCAACACGGGCGACGGACTGGCGCATCACTTGAGAGAGCTGGCGCGAGAGGACCGCGGCCTCCTGACGAGACATCTGCAGGAGAACCCACAGGCCTTCGAGACCGTACGCAACGCCATCGGCCTGTCGGCCGACAAGCTGAGAACTCAACTTCGCCAGTTGGAACGCGATCGCAGCCACAGGGATGAAAGCGAGTGAACGACACCCCGATATCGACCTTCCCAGCTCGCCAACACATATCGTCCCATCCATTCCAGACGGGCTGCCAGTCGGCCCGCCCGAGGTCGAAATGAACAAGCAGATGGACAAATGGTTCTTCATGCGGCCGGGTTTCACCCGCTTCCGCTTGGAGCCCGACACCGACCCTGAGTACCTGTTCGGTGCCTCCGATCGTCGCCGGCGCGACAACCTTCTCGGGGCGATCGAAGAGGCCTGTTACAGTAAGGACGGGCACAAGGCAGCGATCTATGGCGACTACGGCCTCGGTAAGACGCACCAGTGCAAAAACATCATTTATGAGATCAAGAGGCAGAACCTCCCCATCAAGCCCGTGTACATCAAATGCGGGGCCTACGGGACGAAGGATCCGTTCCACAAGCTCTTCGGCGAGATGGTTCTGCAGCACCGCACCGAGGAACTCCAGAACATTGCCATTGAGTACCAGCGGATGGTTCAAAAGGGCCAGGCCAGCCCTCTGTTGGAGGTAGTCCATTCCGAGGAGGTCCACCGCGTTTTGAGCCGAGGCTTGACCGCTGTCGAGCTGGATGAGGTGCGCAACTCGATGCGGTGGCTGGGTGGCGAGGCCAAGGTGGAGATGGGTCTCATCAGCCGTTCCCTCCCGCCTCAACTGAAGGAGAGCCAGGAGTTCGGTGCCGTCATGCGAGGCCTTGCTCACATGTATCAGGCCGTCGAGGGCAAGGTCCTCCTCTACTTGATCGACGAGGCGGAGCGGTTTCAGAACATCACCCAGCCGGATGCGTTCTTCTCTTGGGCCGCATCGATCCGCGAGCTGACCGAGATCACCGGCGTGGGACTGATCTTCCTAATCGGAGCGAAGACCCGAAACGAGCTTCCGGTCATCTTCGTCCAAGACGAGATCGTGCGCCGCATCGGAGTGACGAACTACGTGGAGCTGATGAATCCGGGACGGGACGACCTGGAAGGGTTCGTCGTCGAGCTGCTGCAGACGGTCATTCTCAAGGGCGAAGTCCCCAAGGCCCACCAGGACGTCGTGAACAAGCAGGCACTCGACAGCAAGGTGCCCGACGAGCTCCGGGCACTGACCGAGGACGATCCGGAGCGCCTGCGCGCGTACCCCTTCGAGGTGGATGCCCTGTCCGACTTCATCGAGCAGGTGACGAGTGGGGACTTGGCCAGCAAGCCCAGCGAGGTGCTCATCCGCCTGCAGAAGGCCGCGCAGCGGGCCATGCGCCTGGATGCGCGGACAATCGATGCGAAGCTCGTCTCGGACATCAACGCGGAAGGGTTCTAGGAGACGCCATGAAGACCTTCGACATTGAGCCACGTGTGAGCGGAAAGGTCACCATCGGAGGCGCCGCCCGTGAGACGGTGATTCTCGCGGGCAGGTTGGCCGAGAAGGGGAATACCGAGAACCTCTACTTCGACGGCAGCGACAACTTCGTCGTCTTCCAAGTGGGCAAGCGCGGTTCCGGGAAGTCCTACGGGATGGGCGCCATGCTGGAAGCGTTCGCCACTACGGACAAGTCTCAAATCGCCACCCACCGGGAACGGCGGGCGGTGATCCTGATCGATCCCCTGGATATCCACTGGACCGCCCTCTTCCCCCTTCGCGACGAAGGTCCGGAAGGGATGCGCAAGCAATACAAGATCCTGGCCAGCTGGAAGGACCTCTCTCCCGAGCCGATCAACGTCCAGGTCTTTCTGCCAGCTGGCTACGGCTCGCCCACCGATCGCCCTGAGTTCCGAGAGTTCCAGATTCCAGTGAGTTCCCTCACGGTTTCGGACTGGGGAC
This sequence comes from Archangium sp., assembly GCF_036388035.1. Classification (GTDB taxonomy): domain Bacteria; phylum Myxococcota; class Myxococcia; order Myxococcales; family Myxococcaceae; genus Archangium. The sequence goes on along the minus strand of NZ_DASVSO010000979.1, from coordinate 4,521 downwards.
TGCTGCTCAGTGCGGATCTCGTCAACGAGCCGCGAGGGCGGTTGGTGGATGAGGTCTACCGCAAGGTCACCGAGGTGGGTTGGAGTGGAAAGACGGTCATCAGATCCGCTCGTGACGATTATGCGATCACCGACCTGATCGAGTGCATCGAGAGCGACGGGGAGATCCAGGAGATCTACGCCAGCGAGACCCGCCGCAGCGTGCTCCAAGCCCTCCAGTCGATGGCCCGAATGCCGCTGTTCGCGGCCCGCGAAGGCACGCCCCTGACGGAGCTAGCGCAGCTGGGCAAGCTCTCCATCCTGTGTCTGGCGCGGCTCCCGGAGGATCTCCGCACGGTCCTGACGACGGTGCTCGTGCGCAAGCTGCGCGAGGATCGCATGATCGCCAGCCAGATCCGCCGTCGCCTCGCGCTCAGCCAAGAGGACGCGGCCACGCGGCGTGAGCTTGAGGCGGAGCTCGCGCGGCACGCTCCCCGCACCATCCTCGCCATCGACGAGGCGCAGATCCTCATGCCCGCGCGCGGGTACAACACCGCGAGACAGGCCCTGGACTCGTTCGTGCTGGAGGGTCGCAACTACGGTCTGTCCCTCTGGATGGCCACGCAGCGACCCAAGGGGGCCATCTCCGATGCCGCCGCCAGCCAGATCGACACCTTCATCGTCCACCGGCTCAGCGTGGCCGAGGACATCACCGCAGTCTGCGGGTTGTTGCAGAACGCGCAGCCCGAGCGTATCCGCCACAATGGGAAAGAGGTCTCGCTCGCCGAGCTGATCCGTGCCCTCGATATAGGACAGGCCCTCTTCTCCAGCGGCAACGGCACCGCTTCGCGCATGGTGGTCGGCAGCGTTCGCCCACGCATGGTGGCGCACGGAGGGGAGGCCTTCTGATGCAGCGGCTCCCCTGGACGAAATACCAGGACTTCTGCCTTCGGCTGGGATTTCTCAAGGTGCTGGTCGCGAGCTTGGGCGTCCAACGGCGCAGCGTCACCAATGACAGCGTCTCGCGTAGGCTCCGCAAGCCACTCTTCGAATCAGTCGGCTCCTTTCCCGCTCTGCTGGAGCGCTTGCCTTCCCTCGACGAGAGTTCGGCTTCCCAGACCGTCGCGCAGGCGCTGTTGCAGACCGAGGCGTGCCCGTCCTGGCTCTACGGCATCACCGAGAAGACGCTCTACAAGGTTCTGGAATGGGGACATACCGTCGAGCTGGTCACACGCGGCAACCAGCTCACCGAGCGCGGTGTGATCCTCCACCTGATGCTCCCTCAGGAGCAGGCGGCCGATTTCCTGGCGGGCAATGCGTTGGCCTGGAATCCCTTCGTCCTCCCCGAGCGGGAGCGGCTGTTCTTCCTCTACCATCTGGGAGAATTGGACGAGGTCACCCTTGAGCTCATCGAGGCGCTCGCGCTCCGGGAGCGAACGGAGATGATCGAAGCCCGCGATGCGGGAGAAATGACCTGCCGGGCCCTGTTCCGCGTTCTGGAGCGATGCCGGGGCAGGCTACCGCCCCGGCTCCTTCCCGAGTTCAAGACCGCACAAGAGCTGGCCCTGACGATCGCGCGGGAGCTGGAACTTGAGGACATGCTCCAAGGAGAGCGTGTCCCCGTACCAAGACTGCCCAAGCCCATCCACATAAAGGCCCACCGGGGACTGTCGTTGAGCGGCGCTTCCGGGCCACGGCGCAAGACGACGAAGAACTCGGATCATCAAACCATCCCCCGGTTCGAACAGCTGGTGGACCTGGGCTTCGTCTCAAAGGAGCCGGACGAGGGCCTTGAGGCCTCCGCGCACGAGGATGCCAGACGGCGCTGGCGTTACTGGCCTACCCGGCGGTGCCGCGGTTGGCTGGAGGCTCGCGCGGGCCGTTCCCAAGACGCTCGTTGGGAGTGGGAGGGCTTCGCTGCGGCTTCGCACGTCCTGATGGAGCGAGAGACCCCACCAGCCCGCCAACCCTCGGTAGAGGAACTGATCGATCTGCTCTGGGACGCCTATCAAGTGGTGCGCCGGCCCATTGGCCACACGCCCTTCGACAGTGTCTCGCTGCTCGCCATGCTCGACGCCACTACGCGGGGGTTGGTCGTCGAGCAGTCCCAGCTGCATCGGTTGATGCTCTCGATCAAACGACAGAGCCTGCTTCCCGAGCATGCCTTCTTCGCATCCGGCAACGATCTCGATCGGATGTTCATCCTTCTCAAGCCAGGCTTTCCCGAGCACCTCAAGCGCCGGGCCAGCGAACTGCGAATCGAGGACAACGCATGAGTGAGACAGACCAGGAGGGGCCCGGAGACCGCTTACCGACGCTAGAGCGGACCCGAAAGGTGGTGGAGCGACTCGGGCGCCACGCCTCCGGACTCGCCTCCGCCGCGAAGGTGCTTGAGCGCTCGCTTGCAGAGTCCGCGTATACGCCCCAGCGGGTGGTGCGGACGGTCGAGAAGCTGGTGGAGGCCTTCATTCCCCTGCTAGATCCCGCGCTGCGTCCGGACCCGCTCCTCGAAGGCTGGAAGGCGCTGGCGACACGGGCCCGCCTGGAAATGGAGTCCGACTTCCGCGAAGCGTGCGCTGCCAGGCGGTGGCGCCTGGAAGGCCAATGGCCCGATGTCTACATCGAGAGAGGCGTCCGTGTGCACGTTCAGGAAGATGGCCGGGTGGTCACGATTGGTTCGGAGCGGCTGATCGAACCCGGCATCACGGAGATCGTCGAGGCCCTCGCTCCTCAGGTGGAGGTGTTGATCCCCAAGAGCTTCGACCCCGCGCGATTCATGGAGGAACTGGCGGCGGCCTATGACGAGATCGCGGGGCCGCAACCGGCGCAGGTCCCCATTCTCGAGCTCTACAAGTCCCTCGTGATTCGATCCCAGTCGAGCCGCTTTTGGAAGGACGCGCGCGAGACGAACTTCGTGCCGCTGAGCCAGGATCAATTCCGTGCGCGCCTTTCGGAAGCGCTGGAGCGGGACGCCACCGAGACTCGGGATGGCCGGGGGATCCGACTCGCTCCCCCGCTGAACACGAAGGACGCCCTCTTCGTCTACCAACCCGCCGAGGGCCGGTTCGGCTACGTCGGCCGCGTCGACTTCATCCGTGCTGAGGGAGGAGAACCGTGATGAACCCTATCGGAGCAGCTCCCCCCCTGACTCCCAAGCTGGCACGGGCCTTGATCCGGAGCCTCACGCGGGGAACCGCCATTCCCGAGGGCGTGCAGTTCATCCACGTGGGGCACGGTCGCTGGCTCGACGCCCAGTACGAGGTGCTCCAGGAAGTGGATGAAGACGGGTACTCGGAGACGAAGTTCGTCCGCGGCATGTACGGGGCCGGCAAGAGCCACTTCCTCTCCATTCTCCAAGAGCACGCCCGGCGCCAGGGCTGGCTCTGTGCACATCTTGAGTGCAAGGCCGACTCGGTCGAGATCGACAGGTTCGAGATGGTCTACGAGCGGCTCATGAGCAAGCTCAGCTGGCTTCAGGACGATGGCTTGGTGGGCGGAACCTCCGAGACGACGGACTCCGTGCGCCTGCTGCTTGAGCGCTGGGCTCATGGCGTCCATCGCCAAGCCAAGCTTCCCGAAGACTCCGTGCGCAGGCCCTTCGACGCGGACCAGAAGATCTACGGGGTCCTGAGCCAGGGAGTACTCCGAACGAATCTTCCGCCGGACTTGGTGCAGGCACTGACGGCCTTCGCACGTGCCTCCTGGGAACGGGACGAGGAGGTAATGCGCGCGGTGACCACCTGGCTGCACGGCTCGGGCTCGTCAGTGAGCATCCCGGGCAGGTACACGCGCAGCCCCTCAGGAATGGGCACGAACGGTCGCGCCGCCCCTCCCGCTCCGGTCGAGCTCAAGCCCATTGGCCGCGGCTCGGCGCGCGAGGTCATGCGCGGACTGTTGTGGTTGGTACGTGAGGCCGGCTTCAAGGGTCTCCTGCTCTGCATCGACGAGATCGAGGCGCTCACCCGGCTGAACCGGAAGCGGCAGGAGCATGCCGTGCAGGCATTGAGGGACTTCGTCGACAACGGTGGCGCGTTCCGGCACTGCTGCATGTATCTCGCCGCCACCCCGGACATGTTCGAGGGAGCGGACTACTTCCCTCGCTACGACGCGCTGGCCACGCGCATTCAGCCGGTAGGCGGCAAGGAGATAAACTTCCGCGCCCCGGTCATCGACCTCGACCGGACGCCCCTCCAGCAGGAAGAGATGATGCAGATCGCTCAGCGGATCTGGTCCGTGCACCAGATCGCCTATGGCACACTTGAGATCCCTGGGTTTGACGAGGCCCTGCTGCGAAAGATCATCGCGGCGCTGATGCGCAGCCGCTTCGGGAGGATTGCTAGGCCGCGGCTGCTCAGCCGCTTGATGGTGTGGGAACTGGAGCGCGCCCGACAGGACCCCGCCGTCTACCGCCCTCCGGGAAATCTAGACGCCACGATTCTCGACGTGGCCGACAAGCTGGACAAGGAGCGCGCGTGAACCGGGACGCACGCGCGGCAGTCCGGGCACTGCGCGTGGGCGTCGTGCCCTCAATGTGTGTGGAGCG
>NZ_DASVSO010000978.1:0-2184 GCF_036388035.1 Archangium sp. | reverse complement strand
CGACGTCTTCTTCGACGCGAGGATGTTCCCGCCCACGAACAGGTGGGTGATGATGTGGGGGTTGTTGACGCCCGAGTCCTCGGTCTGGACGTGGTAGACCTTCCCCTTGTACTTGATGTTGTGGTTGAAGCCTGTGACGGCTTTTTCGAAGGTTTTCGCCATGCCCGAGGCGGCGGAACGTACCAGTGGTATCCGGGGGTGACAAGGAACGCGTCAGTCCCGTCCGGTCGAATGCCTGCTGGCCTCCCAACTGGAAGGCCGGGCACCTGTACCGTTCACCAGCCGACTTCGTCCAGAATCCCACTGCGGGTAGACTGAGGCCGCCACCGGGGGAAGGCCGCCGGAGCCCCAACACCGCAACGGGACGTGACGATGAAGAACGAGCTCAAGAACCAGCTGCGCCAGCAGGACGCCACGGCGCTGGCCCAGGGCTATTCGCCCGCCATCCGCGCCATGGAGATCGCCAGCATCGTCACGTTCGTGGCGCTGGAGGCGGCCCTCGTCTGGCGGCTGTGGGGCAGCGCCCACACCGGCCCCTGGCTGCTTCTGAGTGCCGTGCTGCTGGGCTACCTGGCGGCGGACTTCGTCTCCGGCCTCGTCCACTGGATGGGTGACACCTGGGGCTCCACCGAGATGCCCGTGCTCGGCAAGGCCTTCATCCGGCCCTTCCGCGAGCACCACGTGGACGAGAAGGCCATCACCCGCCACGACTTCGTGGAGACCAACGGCAACAACTGCCTCGTCTCCATCCCCGTGGCCCTGCTGGCCGTGGCCCTGCCCCACTCCAGCCCCGGCTGGGTGTTCGTCTCCACCTTCCTCGGCGCGATGATCTTCTGGGTGATGGCGACCAACCAGTTCCACAAGTGGTCGCACGTGGACTCGCCGCCCGCCCTCATCGGCTTCCTGCAACGCACCCACCTCATCCTGCCGCCGGACCACCACCGGGTGCACCACACGGCGCCCTACAACAAGTACTACTGCATCACCGTGGGCTGGATGAACAAGCCGCTGCTGATGATCGCCTTCTTCCCCACGATGGAGCGCCTCATCACCTGGGCCACCGGCATGATTCCCCGCAAGGACGACATCGGCACCGAGGCCGCCCTGGAGCTCTTCGAGGCCACCGCCGCCGCCGAGCCCCCCGTGGTGCAGGCCGCCAAGGAGCTCCTCGTGGCCACCGCCGCCGAGGTCTCCGCCGCCGCCGAGGACACCAAGCCGATCTCCTCCGCGCGTCCGTCCTGACACGCGGCGGGTGAGCCCCACGGGGGTGGGTGAGTCCCCCACCCCGTCCCCTCTCCCGAAGGAGAGGAGCGAGCGGGGCTCAGAAGGACAGGTCCACCTGCTCCGCGGAGTGGATGGGGCGCCCCAGGAAGCGCGCCCCGACCTCCACGAAGCGCTCCGGCACATCCGTGACGAAGTAGGCGTGCGAAGGCAGGCCTCCGGCCGGTGCCAGCAGCCCCCGCTCCTCCAGCAGCAGCCCCACCGCCTCCGCCGTGGCCTCCGCCGAGTCCACCAGGGCCACCTGTGGCCCCACGGCCTCGGCGATGACGTCCTTGAGCAGCGGGTAGTGGGTGCAGCCCAACACGAGCGTGTCCACCTCGCCGCGAGCGAAGTCCGCCAGGTACTCGCGCGCCACCAGCCGGGGCACGTCGCCGGACATCCACCCCTCCTCCGCCAGCGGCACGAAGAGCGGGCAGGCCCGCGCCTTCACCCGCACGCCCTCGGGCCCCGCCGCCGCCTCCAGCTCGCGCTGGTAGGCCCCGGAGCGGATGGTGCCCGGCGTGCCGATGACGCCCACGCCGCCGCCTCGCGTGCGCCGCAGCGCCGCCCGCGCCCCCGGGGCAATCACCCCCAGCACGGGCACCGGCAGCGCCGCCGACAGCGCCGGCAGCGCCACCGCCGAGGCCGTGTTGCACGCCACCACCAACAGCTTGATGCCGCGCTCCAGCAGGAAGCTCGCGTTCTTCAGCGAGTAGCGCGTCACCACCTCGCCCGACTTGGTGCCGTAGGGCACGCGCGCCGTGTCACCCAGGTACAGGGTGCTCTCGTGCGGGAGGTGGGACATGAGCGCCTTGAGGACAGTGAGTCCTCCGACGCCCGAATCGAAGACCCCGATGGGACTGTGGCTGCCTTGCCGCATACCCAGGTTCCCTATCACGTTTGATGCCAACGCCCATGTGCTCG
>NZ_DASVSO010000977.1:0-14992 GCF_036388035.1 Archangium sp. | reverse complement strand
ACGGGGTGCGGCCCTACCTCGGCTTCCTGCTGACCATCGCGCGCTCCACGGCCTTCGACCTGTTGCGCGCCTCGGGCCGCGTCGCCCGCGAGGCCGTGCCGCTGGACGACGCGCCCGAGCTGACCCATGCGCCCTCGGAGGACCGCGGCCCCGAGGAGCAGGCGCTGGAGACCGAGGTGCGTGTCCTGGTGCGTCAGTTCCTCGACGGGCTGCCCGAGGAGGCGCGGGCGCTCGCGCGGCTGCGCTTCATGGAGGGGCTCTCGCAGGAGGTCGCCGCCGAGCAGCTCCAGCTCACCCGTGGCGAGGTGCGGGTGCGCGAGCGGCGATTGCGGACGCAGTTCACCGAGCACCTGCGGGTCCGGGGGTGGCTGGAGGCCCCTCCCGTCCCCCGACACGCCACGGACGGGCTCGTCCTGGTCTTCATCGCCCTGTGCGGAGTGGGGAGCGGCATATGAGGTGGTTCGACGGTCACGTGGAAGGCCTGCTGGCGCGCTGGTCCGAGGGCTCGCTGTCCCCGAATCAGTCCGCCCGGCTGCTGCGGCACGCCCGCGCCTGCGAGCGGTGCGGCGGTCAGTATGAGCGGCTGGTGCTCGCCCACCGGATGTTGGAGCGCGGCGACCTCCACATGCCCACGCGGGCGGAGGAGGCGATGCTGGCGGACGTGGGGCTGGAGGCGGCGCTGTCGGCGGCGGCCCCGGAGGTGGAGCGCTGGCGCTGGCCCTCGCTGGCCGTTGCGGGTGGAATGCTGGCGGCCCTGTGTTTCGCGGCCCTGGTGCTCGTCCGGCCCGCGGACATCGGGGAGTGGCAGTCCCGGGGCCTGGGGCGTCCCTCCAACGCCGTGCTGCGCGTGTTCTGCGCCGTGCGGCAGCAGCCCCTGCGCGAGTTGAAGCGGGCCGAGGAGGCGTGTCCCCCGGGCGCGATGCTGGCCTTCGCCGTGGGGGCCGAAGCGCCGCTCCTCCAGGTCGCGGTGGCGGTGCGGGGTGAGGGGTTCCAGGCCACCGAGGGCCCCTTCGTCATCTCCGGCCGCCCCGGGGCGGAGCAGCCGTTGGAGACGACCGTGCTTCTGCGCATGCCCTCGGGGCAGGCGGAGGTCATCGCCGCGTTCGCGGACTCGCCCGGGGCCGCGCTGGGCGCCCTGCGGGGGGATGTCACTCCGGGTGCGGTGGTGCTCCGCGTGCCCGTTCGGGTAGAGGAAGCCCCATGAGTCTCCGCCATCCGGGCACGGTGCTCGCGCTCGCCGCGCTGCTCGCCTCCACCCTGGCCTCCGCGGCCCCACCGGTGCGCCGTGCGCTCGTCATCGCCCACAACGCCAGCGATGACCCGGCCCTGCCTCCGCTGCGCTACGCGGACGACGATGGGGTGATGTGGACGGAGACGCTGCGGCGGCTGGGCGTGGAGACGACGCTGCTGGTGGACCCCGACGCGGAGACGCGCCAGACGGGCGCCGCGGTGCTCTCGGCGGGCGTCCGGCCTCCCTCGCTCGAGGAGGTGTCCCGGGTGGTGGCGGGCCTGCGCGAGGCCATTCGAGCGGACCACGCGGCGGGGCGGCAGACGGACGTGCTGCTCGTCTACGTGGGCCACGGCAACACCGACGAGGCCGGGCGCTCCTACTTCACCGTGCTGGGGGGACGGCTGGACCGGACGAACTTCTACGAGCGGCTGGTGGACCCGCTCGGGGCGGACTTCGTCCACGTCATCGTGGATGCGTGCCGGGCCTCGGGCGTGGTGGGGAGCCGGGGCGAGGCGGACGCGGCGGTGCTGGCACAACTGCGCGGGACGCTGGAGCGCGAGCAGCTCGCCGCGAGGCCCCAGGTGGGCGCCACCTTCGCCGAGAGCGACAGCGGCGAGACGCACGAGTGGTCCCGCCTGCGCGCGGGCGTCTTCAGCCACGTGGTGCGCTCGGGGCTGATGGGGGGCGCGGACGTCAACGGGGATGGGGCGGTGGAGTACAGCGAGCTGGCCGCCTTCGTCGCCGCCTCGTTGGAGGGCGTGAAGGCGCTGCCCGCCCGGCTCTCCGTGCGTGCCCATGCTCCGGCGAGAGATCCGCGGCGCGTGCTGGTGGGCGCCTCTCCCGAGGGCCCGAGCCTCGTGCTCCCGGCGGACTTCGAGCACGCGCGCATCTCCGTGGAGGACGAGGACGGCCGGCGGCTGGCGGACGTGCGGCGCGCCGAGGGCCAGTCGCTCGCGCTGCGCCTGCCCGCCCGCGACGCCTACTGGGTGCGCACGCCGACGGCCGAGGCCCGCATCGCGCTCGCCCGGTTGGGTGGAGGCGTGCCCCGGCTCCGGCTGAGGCCTCGCGAGCTGCAGGAGCGCGGCCCGGTGGAGGACTCGCTGCGGCGCGGGCTCTTCTCGGTGGCCTTCGACCGGGGCTTCTATGAGCGGTACGTGGCCACCTCGCCCTTCGTTCCGGTGGACTTCACGCCCGCCGGTGGAGGCGGGGTGCTCGTGCCGCCCTTCGTCTTGTCCGCGCCCAGGCCCAGGCCGGGCTCCGCGTGGGAGGTGGGCGTCATGGCCTCGCGGGCTCCGCTGGGGCTCGGCCGGCTCGTCACCGGGCCGAGCGTGGCCTGGCGCTCGTCGGGGCTCCTCTCGTTTGGCGCGCGCGCCTCGTATGCCTTCACCCCCCTGCCTGTCTCGGAGGTGTACCTCCACCGAGTCACCGTGCAGGGACTCGTGGCCCTCCAGGGCGCCAGTCCCGTGGGCCCGTTCGTCGAGGCCGCCGCGGGCTGGGGCCTGTTGGGTGTGAAGTTCCCGGCCGGGACGCAGGGGGACCCCACCGTGTTCTCCGCCCAGCTGTCCGGCGGCGTGGTGGCGCGCGTGAAGGACTTCCGGGTCCGCGCGTCGGCCTTCCTCGGGACGGACCTCGTCACCGCGGATGCTGGGCAGGTGTGGGACCCGATGTGGGGCGTGGCGCTGTCGCTCGGGCGCTGAGCCCACGAAAAATGGATCGCGGACGACCAGACGGAGTCCTCGCTCCGTATTCCTGGCAGCACATCGCACCGAGGACTGCCTTCGTGAAACTCCGTTCCCTGCTCCTTCCTTTCGCCACCGCCCTCGTCAGCCTCGTGCTGGGGGCCTGCGATCCCATCCGGCTCGAAGTCATCCTCGCGAACCAGGGGGGCCACGGCCCCACCCAGGGTGCGCCGGATGCGGGCCAGCCCCCGGAAGAGGTCGAGGATGATGCGGGCGTGCCTCCCCTCAGCAAGCCGGATGCGGGCCAGCTCCCGGATGCGGGTTGCTGGCAGTCGCGCGAGCTGGCGGCGAATGTCACGAGTACGTCCTTCGCCTTCGACTCGCAGGGCGTGGGGCACCTCGCTGTCTCCAAGAGCGACAGCCGGATCTACGTGGGCAGCACGGGGCCGGGGGAGGTTCTGGCCCCCGCGGGCGAGCTGCAGGGAAGTGTGCGGGGGTTCTCCCTCGACGCGGAGGGCGCCAGACACCTGCTCATCTCCCTCAACGGCCACACCCATTACGGCCAGGACCAGTCGGGCTCGTGGCGGAGCACCCTGCTGTACTGGGACAGTGACCCGATGGCGCTGGTGGTCGACACGTGGGGCTTCGCGCACATCCTCTTCACGCAGAGCACGGACAGCGGACGCCAGCTCCGCTATGCGACCAACCGCTCCGGGGAGTGGGCCGTCACGGAGCTTGCCATCGAGCTGCACCCTGAACGCGAGGCCAGAGCGGACCTCGCGGTCGATGCCCAGGGCCATGCCCACATCGCCTGGCGGTTGGCCTTCAGCCCCGGCATCTCCTACGCCACCAATGCCTCGGGCTTCTGGGTGAGGGAGCTCGTCGAGGACATCGACGGCAACACGCCCGTGCTCACGATCGACCCGGTGGGCCGCCCCCACCTGCTCTATGCCTACGGTCTCTGGTATGCCCACCACGCGGTGAAGCAGAACGGGACCTGGGCGATCGACGGCGTGGGCGCCTCCGTCGGCAACGCGATCGATCTGAAGGTGGACCGGGCCGGCAAGCTCCATGCGCTGCTGGACCGGTCCCAGAACCCGAAGATTGTCCACGCGACCCTGCCCGCGGGTGGCCGCACCTGGAGCTATACCCCCATCCTTGGCCTCGAAGGGCAGGCCGGGGCGACGGCCCTCACCAAGAGCGCGCTCGGGTTGGATGCCGCAGGGACGGTGCACGTCGGCTATGGGTACGAGATCCTGGGAGCAGGCAACTCCGTGCGCTACGCGCGGCCCTGCCCATGAGCTGGCGCATCCGCTTCGAGCCCGAGGCCCTGCGGCTCGAGGCCTATCCCTTCCCCCGGGGTGAGCGCTCGCCCCTGATTCCCGTCGAGGCACTGCGCGAGGTGTGTGTCGGGTGGTTTCCGCCGACGCTCGGGACGCGCGAGGGGGAGTACCTCTTCGTTCCAGCGGGGCAGGCGCGAGAGCTGGCGGACTTCGCGAGCCAGCACGGCATTCCATTCGTCAAACGGTTCGACGTGTGGTCGTTCCTGCTCGAGCCCTTCCTCGACACCCAGCTCTCGCCCGAATTGGAGGAGGGCCACCTGCGGCGCCTGGAGGAGAACGGCGTCAGCCGCGCCGAGGTGCAGGCGATTCGCGAGCGCGTCGAGGAGCGGATGCTGGCGCTGACAGCCGCGACCTGGGAGTGGGTGCACTACGGCCTGCATGACGTGCTGACCGTCATGCGGCCCTTCACCTTCTTCACGGGCGGGTCGTTCGCCCGGTTCTACGCCGAGGCGATGCAACTCGCGGAGCGTGGGCAGGTGCAGCCGGCGACGCGCGAGGACTTCCTGCGGTCCTTCCCGAGCCCGGGCCCGTAGTCCCGCTCCGGCGCGGAGTAGATTCTCCTTGTGCGCCGTCGTTCTGTTTTCCAGCCGTAGGTGCTGGAGGTTTCGGGCGTGGAGCGGCGGTCAGTTCAAGAGGTTTCCGTCAACGGCCGGATGCTTCGGTAGGATGGGCCCGCCCCCAGGGAGGAGGGCCCTATGTCCGCACCCAAGTCACACGCCGCGTCCATGTTCGTCGACTTCGAGCGCGAGGCGTGGAGGGCCCTGCGCGCCGCGACCCCGCTCCCGCTCTCCGCCGAGGAGGTCGAGGGGCTGCGCGGCCTCGGAGAGCACCTGGACCTGGAGGAGGTGGCGGACATCTACCTGCCCCTGTCGCGGCTGCTCAACCTCAACGTCGCCGCGATGCAGAGCCTGTGGTCGGCCCAGCAGTCCTTCCTCGGGGGCTTCACCCAGAAGGTGCCCTTCGTCATCGGCATCGCGGGCAGCGTCGCGGTGGGCAAGAGCACCACGGCGCGCATCCTCCAGGCGCTGCTCTCGCGCTGGCCGGACCATCCGCATGTGGAGCTCGTCACCACGGACGGCTTCCTCTTCCCCAACCACGTCCTCACCGAGCGCGACATCATGCACCGCAAGGGCTTCCCGGAGAGCTACGACCGGCGCGCCCTGGTGCGCTTCCTCGCCGAGCTCAAGTCTGGACGTGCCGAGGTGACCGCGCCCGTGTACTCGCACCTCGTCTACGACATCGTCCCGGACGAGGCGAAGGCGATCCGCCGGCCGGACATCCTCATCCTGGAGGGGCTCAACGTCCTGCAGACGGGGCCGGTGGAGGGAGGGAAGCTGCCGCACACCTTCCTGTCGGACTTCTTCGACTTCTCCATCTACGTCGACGCGCACGAGCAGGACATCCGCCGCTGGTACGTGGACCGCTTCCTGAGCCTGCGGCAGACGGCGTTCCGTGACGAGCGCTCCTTCTTCCGCCGCTTCGCCGAGCTCACCGAGGAGCAGGCCATCGCCCGCGCCGAGTCGGTGTGGGGGGAGATCAACGGCCCCAACCTGGCGCAGAACATCGCGCCCACCCGCTCGCGGGCGCGGCTCATCCTCATGAAGGGCTCGGACCACAAGGTGCGCCGCATCCGCTTGCGGAAGATCTGACCAGCGAATCCAAGGCGAGATGTCGGGTCAGGTGTCTGGCCTTGTCCAATGTGGCAATCCTCCATGTTCCTACCCGATGGGAGAGCGGATAGACGCAACGCACCTGATGCGAGGCGCCCAGCTACCGCGGTGCCTCGTATCCCGGGTCGCCAGCTCAGCCTGGTCCTCTTGGCCCTTGCCGCGCTCGTGCTCCTCGAAGCGTGCGCCACGAGCCATCCAGGCGGGAGTCTGACGAGCGGCTTCGGCCTCCACTCGCGACCCATGCCCTTGCGCGACACCTCCGGGTCTCGGCAGCCGGCTGCTTCTCCGGCATTGACAGAAGAGCAGGGAGGGGCCGGCGGATTCCCTGAGCAGACGGCGGACGCGTTCCTGGTGGTACAAGAAGCCAGCGGCCTGGAAGAGGCGGCGCGGCACCCGGCGGGCGCGGCGCTCTACGTGGAGCAGGCACGCCAGCTGCTGGACCGGTTGGCGAAGACGCCCGTGACGCAGAGGAGTTTCGCCCCGCGTCGGGTGCTGTCCTGGCTCCTGCGCGAGGTGCTCGAGGGCGGCGAGCGAGTGGAGTACGCCGATTTGAAATGGCGTGCCGAACGCTTCTGGCTCCTGGTGCTGGTGCGTCCGGACGGCTACCTGGTGGCCGCGCTCACCGGAGCTCCCATTCAGCGCATGGGTCCCCTCGCGCTCGTGGAGGGCGAGTGGATGGTGGGCAGCCTCGGGGTGGGCGACTTCTACTTCTCGCGCGGTGGCGTCTTCTACCCGGTGAACGAAGCCCTGCGGCGCGCGGACAGCCCGCCCCTGGCCGAGCTGGGTTTGGGGAGAGACCCGCTGAACGCCGCACTCGACGGGGCCCAGGACGCCATGGGGGAGATGGCGGTAACGCTGGCCCAGTCCATCCTCCACCCCATCCGCACCGTGGAGGACCTCGCGCAACTGCCCACAACGGTGGCACTCCTCATGGCCTCCTCGCCCGAATACTTCGCGCGCTACGGCGCCATGTCCTGGGAGGACCAGATACGCGAGGCAGCGCGCCTCTCTACGCACGTCCTCATGATGGTCGGGGGGGCGGAGGCCACGGTGGGACGTATCAGCGGGCTCGGAGCGGAGCTGCCGGTGCTGTCGCTCACGGCCGAGGGCGAGATGGTGCTGGGTCGAGTCGTGGTGGCGGGACGCACGACGACCACCACCGTGGTCATGGACCGGGGAGCCCTCTCCATTCTCCACATGGCGGGTAGGGGCCAGGGAAACACCGGCGGCACGAGCGGCAAGGTAGGGCAGTCCTCCAGGATGGCTCCGTCGCAGAGCCCCGGTAAGTGGACATACAAAAAGCCTACCACCGAGTCCGAGCAGGCCCGGGATTACCAGGAGCAGATAACGGGACGGCCTGCGTGGTATGTGTATATGATTGGCAAGGTGGAGTTCGACGGTTTCAACGGCAAGGAACTGCTCGAAGCCAAAGGCGCCAGCTACAAGAACTTCCTCACGAAGCACGGTTCAGCTCAGCCCTGGTTCGAAACAGGAGAGGGGTTCCGGAGTCTGCTGGAACAGGCCGCTAAACAGTCGAAGCTCGGCAGGACGCTGAAGCTACCGGTGGTGTGGCACGTAGCCGAAGCGGAATTCGCGAAGTTCCTTCGTGAGGTCTTCAAGGATAATGGCTGGGACAACATCACCGTCCGCCATACTCCGCCGACACGGTGAGGAGCACGAATGTACGAGCGGTATTACGTGGGGGGATTCTGGGGACCCCGGAAGGAGACGGCGCTGGAATGTGCTCGGCGCGCGGAACTCTTCTTTCACATGCTGGCACGGTGTGATCCGACGTTCCTCCAGTGGTTCCGGGGGGGGCGTGGCGCCCCGCGCACGCTGCCAGGCCACCCTGTTGGCTCGGGGGTACAGGAGTGGGAGCAATTGTTCCTTCGCGGAATGTTTCGCACGGACATCGGTGAGGAGGTCATCGAGGAGTTCGGTTTCAGGGAATACGTGTGGAATGCGAAGAAGGAACGAACTCGCATTGAGTTTCATTGTGGCGGGTACTCCCCAGGAGGAATCAATTCGTGCCTGCTCAGACCTCCCGAGGAGGGCTCGGTCCGGGAACGACTCCTGCGCGCGCCGGTGCTGGCCGAGGTGCTCACGTGCATGGCCACGGCATGGGACCCCGACTACGCCATGGCAACCTCGGGCGAGATGGTGGACCTTGTTAAAAAACGGAAGTGGGAGGTGCGGGTGGGCTGGTTGACGTACCTGTCTCGACGGCTGGGGAAGGTGCCACCGCTGCCCGCGCCCGTGCACATCGAACCTGTGGGCGAGTTGGGGTGGCTCCTCGTTCTCTCTCCTGAGGCCATGACCGCGAGCAACCCTGAGCACGTGGCGTTCACTGCGCGCGTGCGTGAGTTGTTGGACCGGGCAGGTCTCATCGAGCGTCCCGAGCTGTCCGACGAGTGACACGCGCAGGTGCTGTCGGACCCGGCAGGGCTCGCCGTACGCCGGGGCCTTTCGCGTCGTTCCCATGACATCCCATCCTTTCCTCGTGCTCCTGGGTGGCCCCGGCCCCCACGCGCAGCACGCGCCCGAAGCCGCGCTCCCGGCCCAGCTCGGGGACGGGCGCGCCGCCGTGGACCGCGAGCCGGCCGTTGATGAGCACCGTCTCCACCGCGCCACCGTTCTGGTTCACCAGCCGCACGAAGCCATCGAAGCCCTCCACCGGAGATTCGTGGGGGGTGTCCAGCTCGGCGCCGAGCCGCTCCGGGTCCAGCACCACCACGTCGGCCCTCCGGCCCGGCGCGAGCGTTCCCGCGTCCAATCCCAGCCAGTCGGCGATCTCCCCCGTGAGCCGATGCACCGCGCGCTCCAGGGGCATCACCGGCTCGCCACGCTTCTCCGCCTCGCGCACCAGCCGCAGCATCCGCAGGGGGAAGTTGTAGTGCGCCATGTTGCGCAGGTGCGCCCCCGCGTCCGAGAAGCCGATGAGCACGTCCGGGTGGCGCACGATGGACTCCAGCTCGCGTGGCCGGTCGTTGGCCATCACCGTGTACCAGCGCAGCTCCGGGCCGTAGCGCGCCACCAGGTCCAGGAAGGTGTCCACCACGTCCTGCCCCCGCTCGCGGGCGATGTCCGCGAACGAGCGGCCCACCAGTGACGGGTCCGGTGCCTTCAGCACCTCGGACTGGTTGAAGTCCCGGTGGAACACCTTGGGCAGCAGCTTGCTCTTCCACTGTCGCTTGAACCAGGCGCGGTACTGGGGGGCGTTCAGCAGCCGCTTGCGCTCGGCCGCGTCCTGCAGGTGCAGCGCCGCGGCGCCCGCGCCAAACTCCTCGAAGACCACGAGGTCGATTCCGTCCGACCACAGGTCGAAGATCTCCGGCAGGGCCTGCCAGCGGAAGTCGGCCTTCAGCACCCGGTTGAAGAAGCGTGACAGCAGGCCCGCCTGCCAGTGGATGCCCCGGTTGGCGCGGCTGTCCATCATGGAGATGATCGTCGTCTTCAGCGGCTGGCGGAACAGCCCCACGCTCTCCCACAGGAAGAGGAAGACGTTCACCTTGGTGGTGATGTTGGGCACGCCCTGGAAGACGCGCCGCCGCTCGCGGAGGATGCGCGTGAAGCGGCGGTACTCCGACCAGCTCGCGAAGGTGGAGGGGAGGGGACGGCTGCGGATGGAGCGGCTGCCGCCAATCTTGTCCCACGGCAGCGTCATGATGGAGAGGCCCGCGTAGCCCGCGTCGAGCCCCTCGTGCAGCAGGGCCTCCATCCGGCCCAGCTCCTCCGAGGAGGGCTTCACCCGCTCGTCCAGGCTGCGCTCCAGGCCCATCACGTGCGACCGGATGGCCGAGTGCCCCACGAAGGAGCCCACGTTGGGCCCCAGCGGCAGCCCGTCCAGGTGCGTGAGGTACTCGCCGAGCGTCTCCCAGTCCTTCTTGCGCTCCAGCAGCGAGCGCACCGCGTCATAGGGGATGGCCTCCACGCGGCAGAACTGGTCGGCGAGATCCTCGTGCGTACCCACCGCGAGGCTGAGCGAGCAGCTCCCCAACATCACCGAGGTGACGCCGTGCCGCACGGACTCGGAGAGCGAGGGGGCCAGCTCCACCTCGGCGTCATAGTGGGTGTGCAGGTCGATGAAGCCGGGCATCACCCAGCGGCCGGTGGCGTCGATGACGCGCGTGTCGGGCCCGGAGGGCAGCGGCGACTCGCTGACGGCTGTCACCCGACCCTCCCGGAGGCCCAGGTGCCTCACGCTCGGCGGGCTGCCTCGCCCGTCGAAGAAGAGTCCGTTGGCGATGACGAGCTCGTACGGCGATGCGGTCATGCGTCCCTCCAGGGCACGGGGGAGCGCCCCTCCCCTTGGTGGATGACGGAGTGTGTCATCCGCGTGGCGCGGCACGTCACATGGTTCTTCTCATTTCCTGGGAATCACCGCGCTACGGTATGAGCGCCAACCACCCCGTTGGCCTCCCCCATCTCTCCGAGGCTCCCATGAAGTCGCTTCCCCTGGCCAACGACCGTTGGCTCTCTCTGTCCTCCGTGTGCGCGCTGGGCCTGACGCTCGGTGCCTGCGGCTCCATCCCCGTGGTTCCGGAGCACGAGAAGTGGCAGGAGGAGAACGAGGAGCTCGTCGTCAACGAGCAGGGCCTGACGTGCGGCACCGAGCGCTGGTCAGTGAAGACGGCCAGCGACGCGGGGGCGGGCAGCATCAACCAGACCTCCGTCACCACCACCATCGCCACGCTCGTGGGCTATGCCCGCCCCAGCTCGCTGCCGAGCACCAGCCGCGTCTCCCCCGTGGAGCTGACCACCTACCGGCTCCGCAACGTCATCCTCAAGGGGTACAAGGCCGAGCCGGACAGCGACATCCACATCGTCGTCGAGAGCGGCGGCAAGACGATGATCGTGGAGATCGCCAACCCCGGGTGCGTCAGCGCCAGCAGCCCGCTGTATTACAAGATCCAGGCTGCCCGGAACGCGTTCATCGCCAAGTACTCGCCCACGAGCACGTACAAGACTTCCAGCGACACCATCACCCTCACCGGCGTGGGCTTCTGGGACTACAACCATGGCCAGACGGGCGTGGCCCCCAACGCCATCGAGCTGCACCCGGTCACCTTCTTCTGCTCGGGCCTCAACTGCTGAGCCCCGGTCGGGCCTACCGCTCCGTCCGGTGCTTCAGGTGGATGGCGACCACGACGGCGCCCGCGTCGCTTCGCAGGGCCAGGGATTCGGGCGCTTCCAGCCAGAGGGTCTCCTCCACGGCCAGCGGTGTCCCGGCCACGGAGGCGCGACCCTCCAGGCCATGGAGGAACACGGTCCTGGCTCCCGCGAGCGTTCGGGTCTCGCCCGGCGCCAGGTGCACCACCGCGAGCGTGGCCTCGGCCGTGGCCCGATCGACCATGAGGTTGAAGTCCCGCACGGGGCCCTCGAGCAGCCGGCAGTGGATCTCCACCTCGCCCGGAAACGCGAACGGTTGCCGGTGCTGGTCGAGCACCACGTCCTTCGGCACCCCCGCGAAGGACAGCGCCACGCCCGCGCCGTCCAGAATCATCAGGGTCCGATCCACGCCTGGAAACACGGAGAAGGGCCCGGACGCGGAGACGGTGGCGATCGACAGGCGGACGAGGAAGCGGCTCGGGTCGGTGGGATGCGGCAGCTTCAGCAGCTCGCGGGTGACCCCACCCCCGTTCTTCCAGGGCATGTCGCGGTAGTCGGCGGGTCCGAGTCGTCTCATCCGCGGGAGCATAGGCTCGGATCCGCGGCCCCGCTCAGCTCCGGTAGTCCGCGTTCTCGCTGATGTACTCGTGGCTCCGGTCCGCGCCGAGCACCGTGCTGGTGACGGAGCCGAGGCCGAGCTCCACGTCGATCTCCACCGAGCGCTCGTGCGGTGGGAACGTCACGGGCGGACGGAAGGTGAGCCCGTCGGGCGGCGGGACGCTCGTGTAGAGCTCGGCGCCCTTCATGTGGGCCACCAGCGCCTTCTCCGCCGCGTCATCGAGCCGGAAGGCGCCGTGCTCGAGGATGACCCGGCCGCCCATGCGCAGGGTGCAGCGCGACAGGTCCACCTCGGGGTGGTGGGCTCCCACGTACTTGCCGATCGCCGCCACCAGCCGGCCCACGTTGGGGTCGTTCCCGTTCACCGCGCACTGGAACAGCGGCGAGTTCACCACCGACTTGCCGATGCCCCGCGCCACCGCCTCGCTCGGGGCTCCGCTCACCCGCACGCGCATGACGTGGTGCACGCCCTCGCCGTTGCGCACGATGTCCTCGGCGAGGTCCGCGCACACCTGCTCCAGCGCGGCCTCGAACTCCGGGAGGCTCGGGCAGGGCACCTTCCGCGACGACAGCAGCGCCACCGAGTCCGAGGTGCTCGTGTCGCTGTCCACGCTGATGCAGCCGAAGGTGCGCGAGGCCACCGAGCGCAGCGCCGCGCGCAGGGCCTCGCGTGGCACATTCACGTCCGTCATCAGGAAGACGAGCATGGTGGCCAGGTTGGGCTCGATCATCCCCGCGCCCTTGGCGATGCCCACGATGCTTCCGCTGCCCACCTGGGCCCGACGGACCTTGGCGTACAGATCGGTGGTCATGATGCCCTCGGCGGCGGGCAGTACCGAGCCGGCCGCGAGCGCCGACACGGCCTGGGGCACCGCCTCCACCATCGCGTCCACCGGCAGCCGCCAGCCGATGACGCCCGTCGAGCAGGGCAGCACCTGCGAGCCGCTCAGCCCCAGGGGCCCCGCCACCGCCGCGCACAGCCGCTCGGAGGCCTCCACGCCACCGGGCGCGCACACGTTGCTCACCTTGTTGTTCACCAGCACCGCGCCCAGCGTGGGCTCCTCCAACCGCTTGCGGCCGAGGACCACCGGCGCTCCCGGGAAGGCGTTCTTCGTGAACACCGCCGCGAACGCCGGGGTTGGCTCGTCGAGCACGATGAGCGTGAGGTTCATCTTCGCCGGCTTGGCCACCTCGGCGGGCATGAACTCCAGGCGCGTGCGCCCGACGCGGAAGCCGCGCGGCAGGGCGGACTGGCCCTCCAGCCAGTTCCGGTGGGCCTCGGCGGACGGGAAGGTCAGGTGCGTGCTGGGAATGATGGGACCTCGCTGCGAGAAGAGAGTCGCTTGGTGCCGCAATCCCGCGCCTGACGCAATGACTATGACGCCGGGCCGTCCGGTGCTCGCCTAGGGAGGCGTGGGCCGGAGCTGCTCCTTCGGGAGGATCTCCTTGCGCTGGCGGGGGCTCGACCAGTGCAGCCGCATGATGGCCAGCCCCGTGTTCTCGTAGAACTCCAGCCGGAGCGAGTAGGCGCGGCCCGCCTGCAGCGTGACGGTCCCCCGGTTCTCGGTGGTGCCGTGGAGGGTCCAGTTGTCGATGAGGAGCTTCCCGTCCACCCAGAGCCGCACCCCGTCGTTGGACTGCGTGTAGAAGGTGTAGGTCTCCGAGTACCGGGGCACCACGCTCCCGGTCCAGCGCACCGAGAAGGTGTCCTTGCCCAGGCCTGGGGCGGGCGGGGTGTCCTCCCAGCGGAAGTCCACGGTGGGGTCCACACGCTCCAGCTCGAGCTGGGTGAAGTCGAGCGAGTCGAAGTACTCCGCGCGCAGGCCGTTGGCAGGAGCCGGCTCCTCCCTCACTCGGAACACCGCCGTGTAACGGGTATCCGCCGAGGGCGTGGACACCTCATGCGCCGCGCTCCCGCCGTCCGACCAGCGGTCGAAGACGTACGTCGTCCCGCCCTTCTCCTGGGGGGACACCACCCCGAGCGTGCGCACCACGCCCACCACGCTCTCCACCTCCAGCGGCATGTCCCGGGGCTGGCCATCGAGCGTCACCCGCAGCCCCGCCGGCTCGGTGCCCACCCGGAGCTTCACCGTCTGGAGGCGCACGTCCCGGTACACCGCGTGGGTGGCCCCGCCGGAGTCCGTCACCTGCAGGTGGATGCGGTACCACACGTTGGCGGACGTCTCGCCCCGGTCCGGGATGGTGAACTTCCCGCTCCTCACCCCCTGCGTGGTCGGCACGAAGGGGTGCAGGTGGTCGTCATGGTGGAAGTCCACGCGCCAGGAGAAGGCGCTCGCTGGCAGCGTGCCGTCCTCCGCGTCCGTGCCCAGGCCTTCGAAGGGGATGACGTCTCCGGCGCGGTAGCGAGCCCCCTCCGCGGGAGCGGTGAGGGTGGCGACGGGGGCGGTGCCGCTCCGTACGGTGAGGACGGCCTCGTTGCTCACCACCGAGCCGTAGTCATTGGACCCCCGCACCCGGAAGCGCGCCCCCGAGTCCGTCAGGCCCACCGTCGCCAGCGTGAGGTTCGCGGACGTCTGTCCCGCCAGGTCCGTGCCATTGCGCTGCCACTGGTAGCGCAGGGGCGGCGTCCCGGTGGCGCCCACCGTGAAGGTGACTGGCTGGCCGGGGCTCACCGTCTGGCTCTCGGGCTGGCGCGCGATCGTGGGCGCCTCGCTCGCCGCCGTGTAGCGGATGCGGTGCACCGAGTCGTCCCCCCGGTCCAGGTAGTAGAGGCTGCCGTCCGGCCCCACGTCGAGGTCCACCGGTGCATTGGCGCCCGTGGCGAACACGCTGGCGGTGCCATCCTTCGGGTTGTACGTGCGGATCCACCCGTTGCAGTAGTCGGAGAAGAAGTAGAGCCCCACGTACCTCGAGGGGAACTGGGCGAGGGGCGGGTTGTAGAAGGTGCCCGCGGTGATGGCACAGCCGTGGCTGCTGCCCGAGCCGTGCGAGTAGGAGAACAGGGGCGCGCGGTAGCGCGAGTCGCTCGTGGGGCCCTCGGTGTCCGGCCAGCCGTAGTTGGCTCCGCCGGCGCCTTCGTTGATCTCCTCCCAGTCCTTCTGCCCGACGTCGTTGATGAAGAGGCGGCCAGTGCCCGGTTGCACGGCGAAGCTGAAGGGGTTGCGCAGGCCGAGCGCCCAGATGGCGCGGTGGACGCCCGTGGTGCGCGTGGAGAACGGGTTGCTCGAGGGGAGGGTGCCGTCCTTTTCGAGCCGCAGCAGCTTGCCCATCAGCGTGTCGAGCTTCTGCGCATCTCTCGAGTTCGAGTTGTCCCCCACGGCCACGTACAGCCTGCCGTCGGCGCCGAAGTGGAGGGCGCCTCCGTTGTGGATGGAGGCCCCC
>NZ_DASVSO010000976.1:0-2461 GCF_036388035.1 Archangium sp. | reverse complement strand
GGCCCGGCGCCGGGCCCGGGGCCACCAGGCCGTCACCGCCCCATGCAGCAACTCCCGGCCGAGCCGCAGCACCCAGCCGAAGCGCGAGCGGGGCAGCGGTAGCCCCAGCGCATCCAGTGCCTGGCGGTAGCGCTCGACGGCCTTCTCGCTGGCGCCTCCCTCGAAGGCCGCCTCGCCCAGGGTGCGGAACCAGCGCGCCCGCCGCAGGGGCTCGGCGTGCGTCAGGCCCGCCTTGTCCTCCAGCGCGAGCGCCTGCTCGATGAGGTACACCGCCTCGCGGCTGGCGCCCCGCCCCCAGGCGGAGGTGCTGGCCAGGTCCAGGTAGTGCAGCGCCTGCTTCAGCTCGGCGGCCTCCAGCCAGTGGTGCGCCAGCTTGGGGTACACCTCCGGCTCCTCGCCGCGGACGCGCTCGTACCACTGCGCCACCGCCCGGT
The DNA here is from genome assembly GCF_036388035.1 of Archangium sp. Classification (GTDB taxonomy): domain Bacteria; phylum Myxococcota; class Myxococcia; order Myxococcales; family Myxococcaceae; genus Archangium. The sequence goes on along the minus strand of NZ_DASVSO010000976.1, from coordinate 2,027 downwards.
GGAGCGCCCGGCGCTGCGAGGCCGCCAGCAGCTCGTAGGCCGCCTGGTGCAGCAGTCCGTGCTGGAAGGCGTACACGCGCTCCGGCTCGGGGCGATCCACGCGGGTGAGGTTGCGCTGCACCAGCGAGGTCAGGCTCTCGTCCAGCGTCAGCAGGTCCCGCTCCACCGGCAGCACGTCATGCACGGTGCGATAGGAGAAGGTGCGGCCCACGACGCTGGCCACCTTCAACACGAGCTGCTGCTGCGGCGAGCACTGGTCCATGCGGCTGAGGGCCGCGCCCTGCAAGGTGTCCGGCAGGTGCACCTCGCGCAGCCGGCCGGCCTCCACGGTGAGCTGGCACTCGCCATCCTCCACCCGCAGCACGCCCAGCCCGTACAGCGAATACGCCAGCTCCTCGAGGAAGAGGGGATGGCCCTCGGCCTTCTCGTACAGCAGCGTGGCGAGGGACTCCGGCAGGGCTTCCACCACGCCCAGCCGGCGGCACACCAGGGCGTGCGCCTCGTCCGGCTCCAGGGGCCGCAGCTCCAGCCGGGTGGAGCGGCCCGCCGCCAGCAGTTGATGGCGCTCCTCGAGCACCTCCTCCATGCCCCGGCCGGCCAGGACGACCAGCACCGTGGGGACGCGGCGGCGCACCTCCACCAGCAGCCGCCAGGACTCCGGGTCCAACCACTGCGCGTCGTCGAAGGCCACCACGAAGGCGCGGCGCACCAACGTCTGCTCCAGCAGGTGCACCAGCAGGGCGTGCGTGTTCTCGCCACGCACCTCCGTGGCCATGGCCCGCGTCACCTCGTTCTCCGGCAGGCGCAACCCCAGCACGTTCGCCAGCAGGGGCTCCCACTCCGTCCCGTGGGGGTGATCGGCCAGCGCCTCGCGCAAGCCCTCCCGCAGGGGCTCCTCCGAGGTCGCGCCCTCCGCGCTGGCCCGCGCCCGCGTGGTCAGCAGCGCCTCCAACAGCGGCCGCCAGGCGCGGTACGCCACCGCGCGCTCGATGGCGTCTCCCAGCCCCACCAGGCACGGCAGCTGGCGCTCGGCCGCGTCGGCCAGGAGCGCGGAGAGCAGCATGGTCTTGCCCAGCCCCGTGTCCGCCTCCAGCAGCAGCGCTCCGCCGATGCCCGCCGCCAGCTCGTCCAACAGGCCCCGCACCTGCTCGCGCTCGCGCTTGCGCCCCACCATGCCCCGCTCGAGCTGGGCGCGGTAGGCCGCCAGCAGCGGCTGCTGTCCCAGCCACGTCGACGTGTCGAAGGCGGGCGTGGCCCCGGCCACCTTGTTGCGCAGCACGCGGGACAGGGAGATGGGCGTGGACTTGCCCTTGAGCTGGACGGGCGGCAGCTCCTCCAGCTCCACCCGGCCCCGCGTCGCGCGCGCGGTGGGCTCGTCGCACAGCACCTCGTCCTCGGCGCGCTGCATCAGCCGCGCCGACAGGTTCACCACGTCGCCCAGCACGGCGTACTCGCAGCGCGACTCGGCGCCGTAGGTGCCGCAGAAGGCCCTGCCCGTCGTCACGCCGATGCCGTGGCGCAGCCCCTGGGCCCGCAGGGCCTCGCCAATGGCCAGTGCCCCGCGCACGGCCCGCTCGGCATCGTTCTCGTGGCAGAGCGGCGGCAGGCCGAAGGTGCACGCGAAGACGATGCCCTTGTCCTCGGTGACGATCTGGTTGAGGTGCCCCTCGAAGGTGGCCAGCGCCTGCTGCACCGCGAGCGTGACGCGCTGGAACTCCGCGCGCTCACCCCGCAGCATCAGCCGCGGCTCCTTGAGGTTGATGAAGAGCGCCGACACCGGGCGCACCTCGGCCATCCACTCGGCGTGGCCCGCGTCCAGGCGGCTGAGCACCGTGCGGGGCACGAACGCACGCAGCGCGGAGGGCTCCAGGCCGGGAGGCTCCGGCGGGAGCGCGTCCTTCACCGACAGCTCCGGCGCGCTGGGCAGGGAGCGCAGCCGGACGAAGCCTCCGGGCAGGGGCTCGCCCATCGCCTGGGGCCCGAGCAGCGCCCAGGCCCGCTCATCCAGCACCACCTCGCCCGGGGAG
>NZ_DASVSO010000975.1:0-8943 GCF_036388035.1 Archangium sp. | reverse complement strand
CATAGCGGCTGCGCTACCTTCCCCATCCCTCGGGGAGAGAATTCAGGGGAGGGGCACCTTACCCGACTCGCGGGCCTTTCCTGCCCTGGAAATGGTGCCTAGTGGCTCCGCGCGCCGCCGCCCCGGCTGGTGCCGCGACGCTCGGGGTTCTGCCTCGCGCCTCCCCGCTGCGGGCCCCCTCCCTTCGTCTTGGCGTGTGAGGCGCTCGTCCGCGCCGCCTCGCTCCGAGGGGCCCGCCGCTCGCCGCTCGCCACCACGACGCCCCGGCTCGCCCGGCGCGGCGTGGCCTTCCGGGCCTGCTCGGCCAGCTTCTGGTGATGGCGCGAGGGCCCCACCTTCTCGCCCGTCTCCAGGTCCACCGTCTCGCGGGCGATGAGCCTGTTGAAGTTGCTCCGGTGCCCGTGCGCGTGCGCCGAGTACACGAGCGCCAGCTTGTTCTCCTCGAACTTGGTGAAGAACTCGTCCCACGAGATGGGCTCCAGCGTCTTCCTTCCCGAGTAGCCCGGGAAGTCGATCCGCAGGATGCCCGTATGCTCGCCGTCTCCCGTCCCCGTCACCATCGACGGCCGGCCACACCGCGCCTCCGCCCACTCGCGGATCTCCTCATGGTCGATCGTCACCCGAGAGCTCTTCGTCGTCATGGCGCACCCCCTGTGCATGAGCGCCGCGCCTGACAGCGGCCCTCCCAGCAAGGGTGCACCTCGTCGGCTCCGGGGACTACCCGTGTCCCATCGAGGCAACCCCTCTTGCCCCTTCAGTTCCCGGCGTTGCCTCGGAGCCCAGGCGAGGGGAGGATGGCTCCGTGCCGGGACAGGTCCTCCGGCGTGTTCACGCTCACCACCGAGCGCAGCTCCGCGTCCACCGCGCGCAGGGCCTCCTCGGGCAGCAGCTTCGCCCGGCAGCGGGACAGCAGGCCTCTCAGCGAGGGCTCCTCCGCTCTCAATGCCTCGCCCCAGGGGCCCGCCAGCGTCTTGCGGTAGAGCGCCAGCAGCGGCTCCACCCGGCCGCCCACCGTGAAGCACACCGCGTCCACCTCCGGGCCGCGCGCCTCCAGCAGCCCGCGCACCGCGGCCTCGGTCACGAAGGGCATGTCGCACGCCACCGCCAGCACCCACTCCGTCCGCGCGCCCTCCAGCGCCGCGTGCACCCCGCCCGGCGCTCCCCTCCCGCGCACCACGTCCTCCACCCCTCGCAGGTGGAAGCGCGCGTAGGGGGCCGGGTCGTTCGCCACCAGCAGCACGTCTCCGAGGAGGCGCCCCAGCTCCAGCAGCCGCTCCAGCACCGGCCGCCCCTCCACCTCCAGCAGGCCCTTGGCCACCCCGCCCAGCCGCTCGCCCCGCCCGCCCGCGATGACGGCCAGCGTCACCTCCGGGAATTCCGGCCCGCTTCGTCTCCGCTCGCTCACGCCGTGCCTCCTCGCGCCTCGCGTCTCCCCGTGCTCCGTCCGCTGGGAGAGGCTACCTTCTCCCCGGCCCCCCGCCCGCCTCCCCCTCGCGCTAAAGCTCGCCGGACGACTCCTCCCCCATGCTCACCCCGCTCGCCACCGCCCGGAAGGTCGCCCTCGACGCGCTCCGCCCCGCTCCCCCCGAGCCCGTCCCCCTCCTGGAGGCCCTCGGCCGCTTCCTCGCTCGGGACGTCGTCGCCTCGCGCTCGCTCCCCGGCTGCCCCGTCTCCGCCATGGATGGCTATGCCGTCCTCGCCGAGGAGACCGCCGGCGCCACCCGCGACCGTCCCACCCGCCTGCGCGTCGTCGACACCGTCTACGCTGGCCACCTGCCCTCGCGGCCCCTGCGTCTCGGCGAGGCCTCGCGCATCTTCACCGGCGCGCCCCTTCCGGAAGGGGCCAACGCCGTCGTGCGCCAGGAGGCCACCGTCCCCGGCCAGGGCTTCGTCGACGTCTGCGTCTCCGTCCCGCCCCACAAGGACATCCGCTCCGTCGGGGAGGATCTCCACATCGGCACGCCCCTGCTGCGGGCCGGCCAGCGCGTCGATGCCTCCGTCCTCGGCGTGCTCGCCTCCCTGGGGGACACCCACGTCTTCGTGCGGCCTCCGCCCCGCGTCGCCGTGCTCGCCACCGGGGATGAGCTCGTGTCTCCCGGGGAGAGCGCCCTCCCCCACCAGGTGTACGAGAGCAACCTCGTCCTCATCGCCGCCCTCGCCCGCGAGGCCGGTGCCCAGGTCGTCGCCCTGGAGCGCGCCCGGGACGAGGATGCGGAGCTGCGCGCCGTGCTGAAGCGGCTCGTCGACGGCGCGGAGGTGCTCATCACCACCGGCGGCGCCTCCGTGGGCGAGAAGGACCGCGTCAAGCGCGTGCTCGCCGAGCTGGGCGCCTCGTTCCTCGTGGACGGCGTGGCCCTCAAGCCCGGCAAGCCCGTCGCCGTGGCCCGGCTCGGCACCACCGCCATCGTCGTGCTCCCCGGCACGCCCGGCGCCGCCACCGTCGCCTTCGACCAGCTCGCCCGGCCCCTGCTGCTGCGCTACCAGGGCGTCTCCGAGGAGCGCCAGCGCGTGCGCGTCCGGCTCGAGGAGGGGCGCGACAAGCAGGCCGGTCTCACCTACCTCATCAGCGCCACCCTGGAAACGCGCGGGGACGGCCTGCCCTGGGCCCGCATGCGCCAGCAGGGCGGCGGACACATGCTCCAGAACATCGGCGCCGAGGGCCATGTCGTCCTCCCTCCCGGCCGCGCCGACTTCGCCCCCGGCGACGAGGTGGACTTCGAGCGCTTCGACCGGCCCCGCTTCCTCCCCGTGGAGCCCTGATGCAACCGCCCGCGCTCGCTGTCGTCGGCTGGTCCGGCTCGGGGAAGACGACGCTCCTCACGCGGCTCGTGCCCGAGCTGCGCCAGCGCGGCCTGCGCGTGGGCGTGGTGAAGCACTCGTCCGACGCACACCCGCTCCACCGCCGGGGCAGCGACACCGCGCGCTACACCGAGTCCGGTGCCACCTTCGTCGCCTTCGCCAACCCGGCCGGCGTCCAGCTCTCCTTCCCCGAGCCTCCCGAGGCCGTGCTGTCCCTGCTCGCCCGCTTCGCGGACAGCGTGGACCTGGTGCTCGTCGAGGGGTGGAAGCACGGGCCGCTGCCCAAGCTCGAGGTGTGGCGCGAGGGGCTCGGGCCGTTGCTCGCGGCCACGCGCCACGATGTACTCGCCGTGGTGGGGGACTCACCCGTGCCCGAGGGGGTGAAGTGCTTCACCCGGGATGACGTGCCCGCCATCGCCGACTTCCTCCAGCAGTGCCTCCGGGACGGGGTGCTGCGCGCGACGGAGGGGCCATGAGTGAGGACACGCGTCCCCTCCCCCCGGGCGTCACCCGGCGGCCCGTGGTGCGCTACACCCGGGAAGGCCATCTCGCGCCCTCCGAGCCAGACACCGTGGCCATCGAGGAGCCGCTCGACATCCGCATCAGCGGGGACACCCTGGCCATCACCATGCGCACCCCGGGCGCGGACCGCTTCCTCGTCACCGGCTTCCTCTTCGCCGAGGGCCTCATCCACTCCGCCGAGGACCTCGGGGCCCTGGCCCACTGCGGGCGGCCCGGCGAGGAGGGCTACGGCAACATCGTCGAGGTGACGCCCGCCCCCGGGCTCGTCATCGACCTGGAGAAGGTGGGCGCCACGAAGCGCGGCACGCTCACCACCGCCTCCTGTGGCGTGTGCGGCCGGCGCAGCGTGGACGACTTGATGGCCTCGTGTACGCCCGTGCCACCGGGGCCGGCGCTCGCCGCCTCCGTGCTCGCCCGCGCCACCGAGCACCTGCGCACCCTGCAGCCCAACTTCGCCCGCACCGGCGGCGTCCATGCCGCCGCCGCACTCGACGAGAGGGGCGAGGTGCTCGCCGCCTTCGAGGACGTGGGCCGCCACAACGCCGTGGACAAGGTGGTGGGCGCGCTGCTGCTCCAGCATGGGCTGCGCTCGGCAAGGGCCTCGCGGCCGTCCACCTCGCGCGCCACCGTGCTCGTGGTGAGCGGGCGCGTCAGCTTCGAGATCATCCAGAAGGCCACCGTGGCCCGGGTGCCCGTGGTGGCCAGCGTGTCCGCGGCCAGCGCGCTCGCCATCGACCTCGCCGAGCGCGCTGGCCTCACCCTCGCCACCTTCGTGCGCGACGGGCGCTTCAACCTCTACACCCACCCCGAGCGCGTGCGCGAAGGGTGAGGGCGGCCCTCGCGCTGCGACTCACCAGATGTCGTAGCGGCTCGTCATGATGGGGCTCACCTGGTAGTTGCCGCCATCGACGGAGATGGTGAGGGGCTTGCCCGCACCGCTGCTCAGCCCGGCGACATACCCCGCGCACTGCGAGCAGAGCGCGATGCCGTTGCGGGTGACGTTCCAGGTGCCGTAGACCCGATCCGTCGGAAGGACGGAGGTCACCGAGACGAGCTGGAACTCATACGTCTCACCGGCGCTCGTCTTGGCGCGGGCGAAGGCGAACGCGAACTGGGTGTTCGTGTTCCAGCTCACCGAGGTATCGACGGACGTAGGGATCTGCGTGGCCCCCAGCGTGGTGAGGGTCCCGGGCTTGTTCGCCCAGATGTTGTAGACGGAGGCGGCCGAGGCGACAGCGGGCACCAGGGCGGACAGCGCGACCAGCAGGCGGAGGCTCTTCATGGGGTCATCCTCTCGGACAGGGGGGCGTCCATCATCTGAAGAGGATTCACTGGTTGTCAATGAATACCTGTTTTTCCTGTTCGCGAGAAGATGAGGGGGAAGCGCGCGAAGGGAGGCGTAGGCTCGCCCTCCCATGTCCCCGACCCCTCCGCTGCTCGATGACATGCTCGTCTTCGCCGAGGTAGTGGGCGCGGGGGGCATCACCGCGGCGGCGACACGGCTGGGGTTGCGCAAGTCCACGGTGAGCCGGCGTCTGGCGGCCCTGGAGGAGCGGCTGGGCACCCGGCTGCTGGAGCGCAACACGCGCCGGCTGCGCCTCACCGAGTCCGGGCGCGAGTACCACGCGCACTGCGCCCGGCTCGTCGCCGAGGCGCGGGCGGTGAACCGGGCGGTGAGCGAGTCGCGCGGCACGCCCCACGGCACGCTGCGCGTGGCCACGTTCTCGCTGCTCGGCGAGCTGCTCGCGCCCGTCATCGCCGAGTTCCTCCTGCGCCACCCGCAGGTACGCGTGGAGGTGTCGCTCGCCCAGGCGCACGTGGACCTCGTGGCCGAGGAGTACGACCTGGCCCTGCGCCCCGGGCCCCTCCTGGACTCGTCGCTGAAGGCGCGGCGGCTCGGGCAGGTGCGCACCGGCTATTACGCGAGCCCCGCCTACCTCACCCGGCGCGGCACGCCCCAGTCGCCGGACGAGCTCGCGGGCCACGAGTGCGTGCTCGTCGCCGAGCCGGGCACGGAGGAGGTGTGGTTCTTCTCGGGCCCGCGGGGCGCTCGCACGGTGCCCGTGAGCGGGCGGCTCCAGGTGCCCAGCGTTCGCGCCGGCCACGCGGCGGCCCGGGCGGGACTCGGACTGGTGCGCCTGCCCACCGTGCTGGTGGCCGACGACGTGCGCGCCGGGGTGCTCGTCCCCGTGCTGGAGACGGTGACGCCTCCGGGCCTCGTCATCTACGCCGTCTACCCCAGCGGCCGGCAGCTCCCGCCCAAGGTGCGCGTCTTCCTCGAGACGCTCGCCCAGCGCAGCGCCGCGCTCCCCTGGGACACGCTGTGATGGGGCTCTTCGCGGAACAATCCATTGCGCGCCGGGCTCTCGTCCGCTCCCCCCGCCGCCGTTATCTCTCCGCGTGAAAGGTCGGGCACGGGCCACGCAGGCCCCACGCCCGCACAGAGGGACACGCCATGGCAGGAGACATCATCCACGTGAATGACCCGGACTTCCGGCGCGAGGTGCTGGAGGCCCACGAGCCCGTGCTGGTCGACTTCACCGCGGCCTGGTGCGGCCCCTGCCGCGCCATCAACCCGACGGTGGAGGCGCTCGCCACCCAGTACAAGGGCCGCGTGAAGGTGACCAAGGTGGACATCGACGACAACCAGGCCACCGCGCAGGCCTACGGCATCCGCTCGGTGCCCACCCTGCTCCTCTTCAAGCAGGGCAAGGTGGTGGGGCAGATTGTCGGTGCCGTGCCACGCGCCCGCCTGGAGAGCGCACTGCAGCAGGTTCTCTGACTCACGCCGCTCGGGACGCGAAGAACCGCGCCCGGAGCTGCTCCAGCGGGGTGGCCCAGTGGTCCTCCCACAGGATGCTCGCCATCTCCGGCGAGCCCCTGCCCCGCTGGTACGCGGCGCGAATCCGCCACAGGTACTCGCGCCTGGGCACCGTCACCTGCTCGTTGCTCCAGCCCGCGAGCACCGCGAAGAGCGAGGTGGGCGTGCCCAGGTTGCCCAGCTGGAAGGCCTGCAGCTCCATCTCCCCCATCATGTCGGTGCCGTAGCCGGTGAGCAGGTGGTGCAGGTCATGGCTCTCGCGCATGCGCTTGCCGAGGTACTGCCCATCGCTCATCTCGCGCGGGAGGGTGAAGATGGGCTGGACGCCCGTGTCGCCCTCGTAGAAGCGCGCGAACTCGCGCCCGAGCGTCCCCGAGGGCAGCTTCGCGAGCGCCTCGAAGTCCACATGGCCCCGGCACAGCTCGGGGCGCTGCTCCAGCAGGCGGCGGCCCGCCGGGACATTCGCGAACCCACGGGCCATGTCGGTGAGCATGCCGCCGTCGAGCGCGTCCTGGAAGAGCATGCCGTAGACGGGCTCGGCGGGGTTGCGCATCAGCACCCGGATGGAGGCGACCCCCACCCGCATGCGGGTGAAGAGGGAGGCGTTGGCGGGAAGCGACGGGTACTGCGAAGCACTCTGTTGCATCGAGGCTCCTGCGGGCTCGGACTCCAGACGGTCAGCATACCACTCCGTCGGACACGGCCTCCTCGTCTCCCTCGGCTCAACCGCGGGCCGGCACTCCGTTGAAGGTGAAAGCAAGGGGTCGACCGTGACGGCAACTCAGGGGCTGTAGAGGAGCGTCATGGGTTCCCAGAGAGTGCCGCGACCGGGGTCCCGGGCGCGCGGTGCGCCAACCTGTCCACTTAGTGTACAAGTTGCGCGAGTGCGCGCCCGGGAGGCCTCCCCGGCCCCGAGGTTCAGCCGCGCGCGAAGGCGTCGCTGACGATGCCGCGGGCCTCGTCCACGATGGCGTCCAGGTGCTTCGCGTCGCGGAAGCTCTCGGCGTAGATCTTGTAGACGTCCTCGGTGCCCGAGGGCCGTGCGGCGAACCAGCCGTTCTCCGTCACCACCTTGAGCCCGCCAATCTCGGCGTTGTTGCCGGGGGCGCGGGTGAGGCGCTGGAGGATGGGCTCGCCCGCGAGCGAGGTGGCGCGCACCGCGTCCGGCGACAGCTTCTTGAGCGCCGACTTCTGCGCCGAGGTGGCCGGCTGATCGATGCGCGTGTAGAGCGGCGCGCCGAACTTCTTCGTCAGCTCCTGGTAGTGCACGCCCGGATCCTTGCCCGTGCGCGCGAGGATCTCCGTGGCCAGCAGGTCGAGGATGATGCCGTCCTTGTCGGTGGACCAGACGGTGCCATCGCGACGCAGGAACGAGGCGCCCGCGCTCTCCTCGCCGCCGAAGCCGAGCGAGCCGTCCAGCAGCCCGTCCACGAACCACTTGAAGCCCACGGGCACCTCGACGACGCGTCGGCCGAGGTCCCTGGCCACGCGGTCGATCATGCTGCTGCTCACCAGCGTCTTGCCCACCGCGGTGTCCGCCTTCCAGCCGGAGCGGTTGCGGTAGAGGTAGCTGATGGCCACGGAGAGGTAGTGGTTGGGGTTCATCAACCCCACGCTCCGGGTGACGATGCCGTGCCGGTCCGAGTCCGTGTCGTTGCCGAAGGCGATGTCGTAGCGGTCCTTGAGCTCGACCAGGCCGGCCATCGCGTAGGGCGACGAGCAGTCCATGCGGATCTTGCCGTCATGGTCCACGCGCATGAACCGGAAGGTCGGGTCCACCGTCTTGTTCACCACCTGGATGGACAGGCCGTAGCGCGCGGCGATGGGCTCCCAGTAGTCGAGGTTCGAGCCCCCCAGGGGGTCGGCGCCGATGGACAGCTTCGCCCCGCGCACCACCTCCAGGTCCACCACGTTGCCGAGGTCCGCGACGTACGGGGTGATGAAGTCATACGTCTTCACGGTGGAGGCCGTGCGGGCGCGCTCGTAGGGGATGCGCTGCACGCCCGAGTTGCCCGCGCCGAGCAGCTCGTTGGCGCGCTTCTCCACCCAGCCGGTGATGCCCGTGTCCGCCGGGCCGCCGTTGGGCGGGTTGTACTTGATGCCTCCGTCCTCGGGCGGGTTGTGCGAGGGCGTGATGACGATGCCATCGGCCAGCCCCCGCTCGCGCCCGCGGTTGTAGGTGAGGATGGCGTGCGAGATGACCGGCGTGGGTGTGGCGCCGTCGGTGAAGCGCACCTCCACGCCGTGGGCGGCGAGCACCTCAAGCGCCGAGCGCTGGGCCGGCTCGGACAGCGCATGCGTGTCCATGCCGAGGAAGAGCGGGCCGTCGATGCCTTCCTTTTTGCGGTACTCGCAGACGGCCTGCACCACCGCGAGGATGTGCGGCTCGTTGAAGCCGCGGCGCAGGGCCGAGCCCCGGTGGCCGGAGGTGCCGAAGGCCACGCGTTGCTCGGGTTCACGGACGTCCGGGCGCTCGGAGTAGTACTGGGCGCGCAGGGTCTCGGGGTTGATGAGGAGGGACTCGGGAGGGAGCTTGCCAGCGAGCGGATGGGCCACGCGGCCAATCTACCGCCGCGTGACCCGCTGTCAGTGCCCTTGTTTTCGCTGTCTGTCGCCTCGTTCACGCCTCTGGGGCGGTGCGCGGCGAGCGCCTCGCGCTAGTCCCGGTTCTGGGGGCGATTGACCTGCTCGTTGTCGCTCGGGAAGCTGTCGCCGCCGAACTGCTGGTTGCCCTGGAACCGGGAGTCATCCTCCTCGTAGCCGGAGCCACCCGTGCCACCGCTTCCGACGCCACCGTCCTT
>NZ_DASVSO010000974.1:0-1753 GCF_036388035.1 Archangium sp. | reverse complement strand
GTTCTCCTGAGGCGTCGGAAGATGAGACACGTGGGGCTTTTTTTTGGGCAGCCCAGGTGTCAGCTCCCGCGGGAAGCCCCCGCCGGGGCCCGACATCAAGGAGGCGGGAGGGGCGCGGCCCTCTGTCCGCCGGCCGCCGCGCCGAGGCTCTCCTCCGCGCGGGCGAACAGATCCTTCGCGAGCCGCTCGCTGAAGCCGACCAGGAAGCACACCGCCATGTACAGGTACAGCTCCGACTCCGGATTCGCCGGCTGGAGGGGCAGCAGCCCTGACTTCATCAACGCGAAGCAGAAGATCGCGCTGTACATGCCGATCACCGGCTTGAAGAAACCCAACATGAACATGGAGGTGCGACTGGCGCCTCGCAGCTTCTCGAGCTCCGCCAGCCGCGTGAGGATGCTCACGACGCTGCCCGCGGCACCGCACAGCCCCACCAGCAACAGTGAGCGGACGGGGAGGCCAAAGAGCAAGGTGCTCTCGTTGGTCAGGACCAGGTGCACGAATGCGACCGCTCCGTGGGAGACGAGCAGCAGCAGCGCCAGCCCGATCACCACCTGTATGGCGGGCGAGTCCGACCGCAGAAGCGGGAGCGGCCGCAGAGGGTAGAGCTGGTCGGCGAGCGCGGAGGCGATGCGCAGGCGAAGGCTCCGAACGAACGTGAGGTTGGGCTGCTCCGACAGCAGGGCCGTGAGGCCCAGGTCGATGGACTGGACGGCCGTGGAGCCGAGGACCGGTGCGACCTTGCCGCGCAGCGTCAAGAGGCTGGCGAGCTCATTCTGGACGGCCTTGTTGAGCGGCTGGGCGAGCCGCTGGCGAAGTTGCTCGGACAGCTCCGTGGGGACTGGCGAGTCGGTCATCACCGCCAGCACCTCCACCGGAGCGGGCTCGGCCGGTACGAGCACCGTGGGCTCGGGGATTCTCTCCACGGACGCGGGGGGACGCGTGGCCAGCGGATAGGCCGGCGGAGGGGCAACGGGTTCCTGTCGCGGAGGGAGCGCCATGCTCGGCGGCGGGACGGAGAGCTGTTGCCGCAACGCGTCGAGGGTGACCGGGTCGAAGCCCGCGGTGGTGGGCAGCTGGTGCTGGCTCTGGAACCGGTTCAAGGCCGCCTTCGTGTGCGCGCCGAAAGCGCCGTCCACGGTGCCCGGAGCGAAGCCCAGGAAGGTGAGCAGGAGCTGGCCCTCGCGCACGCTCAAGTCCGGCAAGGAGTGGGTGGACAGGCGCTGGTAGGCCGCCGCCAGCTTCTTGTCGTACTGGTTCTTCGCGTAGCCCGAGCCGTTGTAGCCCCGGGCGAAGGCGGCCCAGTCATGGTCGCGCAGGGCCTGGTCCAGGCCGTGGTGCTGGATGAAGGCCGCCATGGCCGCGAGCTGCTCGTCCTCGGAGGCCATCATCCGGCTGACGAACTGCTCGACGGAGCCGTAGCCCAGGTCGTTGGCGTGGTACCCCATCACCTGGCCGAGACCCCACGAGGCGCTCTCGAGCGCGGCCTGCTCGTCGAGCGCCAGGGCCCGCTCCAGTCGCGGGTACTCCGCCGGGCCGCTGGCATAGCCCCCTGCCTTGGAGTTGCTGATGTCGGGGGCCTGCTCGTCGAAGCGGCGCTTCGTCCTGCGGCTGAAGACGTGGCGCTCGAAGAGGATGGCGGGCCGGCGGTCCGCGAAGTAGCCACAGCCTCGGGTCTCGATCTGGAGCACGGCCCAGAGCTCGGCGGGGTGCACGGAGAGCGTGTCAGCGCAGGTCTGGATGCCGTGGGCGG
>NZ_DASVSO010000973.1:0-11888 GCF_036388035.1 Archangium sp. | reverse complement strand
TCACCTCCGAGTTCATCTATCGGGACGGGACGTGGCTGCTGGAGCGGCAGGTCGGGGGCCCGTTCGACGGCGAGCTGCCCTGAAAAAAAAAAACGCCCACCGTCTCGGGGCCGGCCGAGGCGGTGGGCGTCGGTGGCCCCCCTATGGAGCCACCTGACCATGCCTGCCTCTAGAGCAATGCGGGTGCCAGCCCCTCGTCCGTCGCCCCCCTCCGGAAAATCAGGGGGTTGCGAGTCCAGCTCCCGGAAGCCCCCCTGTGAAAAGGGCCTGGGTATGACAGCCGTGTCAGGACTCCCTCCGGGCCCCGTGGAGTTCCCCCCTGACAGGCCCGTCAGGAGAACCCCTTACTCGCCGACGACGGCGCGGATCGTCTCGCGCATGGAGTAGCGGGGCTTCCACTCCACGTCCTTGAGCCAGCGGCCGCCGTCCACGTTGCAGAGGAACTGGATGTGGTCGAGCTCGGGGGGCGGGAAGTTGGCCAGCCGGTACTTGAAGAGGAGGCCCAGGAGGGGCCGGGCCACGGGGTGCGGCACGGGGATGGCGGTGTGGCCCAGCTCGCGGTGGATGGAGGACAGGGGCACCTCGCCGGGGCCCACCACGTTGTAGACGCCCTTGGGCTCGGGGCGCAGGGCGGCCTCCACCATGGCGCGCGCCACGTCCTCCATGTGGATGAGCTGCACCATCGGATCGAAGCCCGCGAGCACCCATGGGCGGCGCAGCCGCAGGTAGTTGCTGGGCGCGTTCTTGATGGTGGGGCCCACGATGTGGACGGGCCGGAGGATGACCGTCTGGATGGTGGGGTGCTTCCAGAAGAAGCCGTGCGCGAGCATGTCGACTTCAATCAGGTCGCGCACGCCCGAGAAGCGACTGGCCGCCATGAGCGGCGCGTCCTCGGTGAGGAAGTTGGAGTTGTCCGGGCTGGGGCCGTAGACGTTGGCCGAGGAGAGGACCACCACCTTGGGCACGTTGTAGCGGGCGCAGTACTCGAGCAGGCGCGTGGTGCCCACCACGTTGAAGGAGTGGTGCTCCTCCTCGCTCATGCGTGGGTCGTGCATGATGCCCATGTGGATGACGGCGCGGATGTCGTTCTTGCGGAAGACGTCCTCGGCCTTCTTCTTGCGCAAGTCCAACTGGTGCATCTCGATGTCCTTCGGCTTGCCCAGGAAGGGGCGCCGATCGATCCCGATGATGCGCTCGTGCTTGTGCAGCAGCTTGGCCAGGGTCCGGCCCAGGTTGCCGCTGATGCCGGTGACGACGACGGCCGGTCTCTTCGAAGGATCCTGATTCATGGCGCGCGTGCCGGGGGCTTCACCAGAAGACGCCCTGGCGCTCCTTGAGTCCCTGGTTGAGCATGGACTGGATGGCGGACTTCACGGTGCGGACCTTCTTGTCCAGCTCGGAGTCCTCGTCGTCCGGGCGGCCGGTGAAGCGCAGCGGATCGCCGAAGTAGATGCGGTACTTGGTGGGCAGGGGCAGGGGCAGCCCGGTGACGGTGAGGGGGAAGGAGGGGAAGCCGAGCAGCTTCGCCAGGGGCTTCACGTCCATCAGGGCGGGGGCCTGCTCCTCGGCGCCCACCACGGCGATGGGGACGATGGGGGTATTCGTCTCCAGGGCCAGGCGCATGAAGCCCAGGCCGAAGTCCTGGAGCTGGTAGCGCTGGGGCCACAGCTTGCCCAGGCCGCGCACGCCCTCGGGGAAGACGAGGATGGCCTCGTCGGACTCCAGCAGGCGCCGGCAGTTCTCCGGGGTGCCGACGATCTGCCCCACCCGGGCCATGAAGGTGGAGACGTACGGCAGCGAGGGCACCCACTTCTCCACCATGCTGCGGATGGCGCGAGGCGGATCGGCCTCCAGCAGCAGGGCGACGCCAATCATGGCGCCGTCCATGGGGAGCTGGCCGGAGTGGTTGGAGACGAGGAGGACGCGGCCCTTGGGCACCTTCTCGGCACCGTAGGCCTCCACCCGGTGGTAGTTGCGGTAGAGCCAGAAGAAGGGGGCGAGCGCCGAGAGGCTGTAGTCGAGGTTGAAGCCGAACGGATCCACCCCGTACTCATTGCCGGTGCGGGCGAGCGCCTGCAGGCGCTCCTTGCGCTCCGGCCCCACCATGCGCTCCGTCCACTCCCGGAGCTCCTGCTTCACCTTGTCGGAGAGCTGCTCGAGCATGGGGCGTGTCTACACCATCCCCTCTCCCTCTGGGAGGGCATCCGTGTCCGCCAGCGGATGGATTTCACGCCCGCATTGGCGCTTCGACCGAGGGCCCCTTAGAAGGGACGGGTGGGTTCAGCGCATCCATGGAGATGGCTCGGAGTCCTGGCCGTAGGAGCCGGGGCGGCGGGAACGGCCCATGCGACCGAGACGGACCAGTACTTCGCGGTCGACAAGCGGCCGCGGGACTCGCTGAGCGCCCTCAACGAGAAGGTCAATCGCGAGCTGCTGGGGGCCGTGGACCTGGTGAACCGGCGAGGGGGCTGGGAGCGCGCCTCCTGCGAGGACGTCGCCCACCGCGTCTACCAGCGCTTCCGCATCTCGGGGCTGCACAAGATCGAGCTCTGGGCGGAGCATTCGCCCCGCATCGAGCGCGTGCCGTCCAACGAGGAGCATGAGCGCTTCAAGAACAAGGACTCCATCTACCGCAACAGGCGCTTGTGGGACTGGGGGCTCACCTTCGGGGTCAAGGCGACGTTCAGCGTCGCCGGGGTCCACCTGGGCGCGGACAAGCTCTCCCACTTCTTCAAGACGGGATGGAAGTACCACCAGCGCTTCCGCGAAGCGCTGAAGGAGGGTGTCCCCGAGCGCGAGGCCCTCGAGCGGATGGTGCGCTACGGGGTGGAGACGGAGTCCGGCTCGCTCGGACTCGAGACGACGGAGGTCTTCTCGTTCGGCGACCTCGAGGCCAACTACCAGGGGTTCCTCTTCTACCGGGGCCTGTGCCAGGAGGAAAGCCCGCGGCTCCTGAAGACCTCGGAGGGCTGGCGGCTGACGCGTCCGTTCGACTGGCGCGAGTACGTCTCCCCACAGCTCGACGAGACCTACAACAACTCCGCCTTCACGCCGAAGCGCTGGAGGGAAGTCCGGGCCAATCTCCGGCGGGATTACTGCCCGAGGCTCGACAGTGACGCCTTCGTGGAGCACTACCGGCGTTACGCGCGCTACCCGAGCAGAGCCGACGACTTCAGCACCCGCTACGTCCGGGAATTGCTCGCCCGCGGAGAGGTGCCCCGTCAGGAGGACTACTCCGTCTGGGCGGCCTGCGAGCGGAGTCGGCCAGACTTCGGCGGCGGCGAAGCGGAGGCTCCGGAAGAAAGCCCCGAGCCAGCACCTCGGTATGAGACCCCGCGCTTCGACGAGCCGATCTTCCGGCCCACGGGCGAGGTCGGCGGTGGCTGGCACCAGGGGGCCGGCTCCGATGGGAACGCCCTGCTCCGGGTGCGGTTCATGCTCCGCGAGACCGTGGTGCCGGAAGATGCGTGGGATACGGTGCGGACCCCGGAGTACCTCCTCTGGGCCTCGCTCGACGGGACGCTCGCGGCGGGCGGGCCCTTCCACCAGGCCACCCTCCCCTATGCCGACCTCCGCCTCACCCCGGTGGAGCGACGCTTCGAGCTGAACAACGCGACCACGGGCGACACGCTGGCCGTCGGTCTGGCGTTCGCGCCGGTGCGGCTCACGCGGTTCCTGGAGTTGGACCGGAGGCTGGGTGTCGAGGCCTCCGTCGCGGGAGTCCGCGGAAGGCGGGGGACGCGCCTCGGCGAGCGGCAGCGGGTGGGCGTGTTCGCGGCCCTCGCGCTGGACGCGCTCGGGTACAAGGCGGCGCTCCCCCTCTCCGACACGGGCACGTTCCAGGGGGTGCACGTCACCCGCCTGTCGCTCGAGGCCGGCGCGGAGCTGTGGCTCGGAGAGCGGCTCCGGCTCGGCATCGTCGCTGGGGGAAGCGCGGGGATCGGCCTGGGGTGGAGCCGCGACAGGATTGGGCTCTCGTCCCTCGCGGACCTCAGGGCCCACGCCGAGGGACAGATGGACGTGACGCGCTTCCTCCGCCTATTCGCCCGGGGCCAGCTCGACGCCCTCCAGGCGCCCGGGGGGGAGCGGACCCTCTCCGCGCCGACCTTCCTCGCTGGCGCCGCGTTCCTGTTCTGACCTGCCCCCGAAGGCGGGGGGGACAAGCAGCCATGGGCTGGCTCCCACCGCGCCGCCTGCTCCAAGCGCTTGTGGGCTCACACTTCATGCCCCAGCTTTGCTGCGTCCACTCGGCCAAGGAGGTGGGGACATGAGGATGCGGCGATTCCTGTGGAGCGCGGGGCTGCTGGCGGTCGTGGGCCTGGGCACGGGCTGTGCCCATGACGAGGCGACACAGGCACGCATCCGGGGTGAGAAGGTGGGCGAGGCCTTCGCGCAGAAGGTCCGCTTCGCCGATCAGCTCTCCCTGCTGAACCAGGAGCAGATCGTCCTGGGCCACATCGCCCTGAAGCAGTCCAACGACCCGGAGGTGCGGCGCTTCGCGCAGGAGCTCATCCGAGACCACCAGCGGAACCAGGACGACCTGGAGACGCTGGCCGAGTCCAAGACCATGTCGCTGGCCATGGTGGACCTGTCCACCCAGGAGCTGGGCACCGGCGGCGCGGGCGCCGAGGGCATCAAGCGGGGCGTGGAGAAGGGGGACGAGAAGTACAACAAGAAGTACGACGAGCAGGTGATGGAGTTCATCGAGAAGCGCAACGCGCTGGCGGGCCTGAGTGGCCGCGAGTTCGACAGGGCCTTCCTGGCGGAGGTGAAGAGGGGCCAGGAGTGGGGCGAGAAGCTCGTCGACGAGGGCCTGGACGACTTCCGAGACGACACGACGCTGGCGGTGTTCCTCGGCAGGACCGCGCCGGTGATCGACAGCCACCAGCACCAGGTCGAGACATTGAAGGGCTTCATCGGCGACTGAGCGGCCCCACGGCACTCCCCCTCACTTCTTGTCGGGCTTGGGCACGAAGCGCTCCAGGACGCGCATCGGTACCGTGCCCTGGGGGGTGCCATCCGTCCGCCACAGCTCGCCCCTGCCCTGCCTGGAGACGTTGAAGAAGAGCGTGCCCCCGAGCGACGCGACGGGTCTGGGATCGCCGCCCTCGACTCCCGGGATGAGATCCTTCACCAGCACCGTGCCCTCGGGCGTGCCGTCCGTCTTCCACAGCTCGAAGCCCAGCCCCGGCGTGGTGGCCTGGAAGTAGAGCGTTCCGTTCACGACGGCCCACTCTCTCGGGGTGGAGCTCGCGGGGCCTGGAGCCAGGTCCTTCAGCAAGGACATGCCCCCGCGGGTGCCATCGCTCGTCCAGAGCTCCGTCCCCGTCTTCGGGGTGTGGTTCCAGAAGAACACCTTCCCGCCCAGCGCCCCGAGCCGCTGGGGAATGCGGCTCTTGTCCGCGGAGGCGAGCGCTCCCAACCGCACCGCGCCCCAGGACGTCCCATCGACCTTCCAGAGCTCGACGGCGCCCCCATCGTTGGGGACGAGCTCGAAGAAGAGGGTGTTGCCCGCGAGCACCCATCCTTCCGAGGGCACATGTCCGGGCAGGGGCTCGATCCGCTCCGTGCCCTCGGGTGTGCCGTCACTCGTCCACAGCTCCTGGGTGCCAGAGATGTCGACGCGGAAGTAGAGCTTCCCGCCCAGGGTCGTGAGGTGCGTGGGCGAGGAGCCATAGGGCCCCGCGACGATGTCCTTCACCCGCCGCGTGCCCTCGGGCGTGCCATCCGAGCTCCACAGCTCGGTCCCCGCGTCCCGGTCATGGGCGCTGAAGTACACCCGCCCCTCGAGCACCGCGAGCCCCGAGGGCTCCTGGAGTTCGTCCCGGGATTCCCAGCGGCCCAGGAGGGGCCGAGACCCCTCGGGCGTGCCATCGGTGCTCCACAGCTCCCGACTCCTCGACTGGAAGGCCTCGACGAGGATGACGGCCCTGCCCTTCACCGTGGCGAAGGACAACCTGGAGACCAGGAGCTCGAGGGGAAAGAGGAGCCGGGTGCCCGTCGCCGTCCCGTCACTCCTCCAGACTCCCGTGCCCGCCTCGGGCGTGGGGGCCGTGAAGTAGAGCAACCCGCCGTTCGCACCGAGCATCTGGACCGCCGCGCCCTCCCTTCCGGGAGCGAGATCCACCACCCGCCACGTGCCCTTGGGCGTGCCGTCCGTCCGCCACAGCTCCGCGCGCGACACCGAGAAGCTCAGCCCGCCATACAACGCGCCGCCCAGCTCCAGCAGGCTGGTGGCGAAGAGCGGCTCCTGGGAGAGCGCTGTCTCGGCGTCCACCGGGGGCGAGGCGGGTTGCTTCTCGGAGGTGGCCTGCCTCGCGGGAGGAGGCACCTCGGTTGGGGGTTTCTCTCGGTTGCACCCGGCCCACACTCCGAACGCGGCGAGCAGCCCCGCCGCCTTACGCATCGACATCTCGCGCCTCTTGAAGAAGTCCGTCCCTGTCGCTCGCCGATTATCACCTTCACCCAGCCCGCTCCGTAAGCCCTGGGGTGCACGCGCTCGGGCTATGCTTCACGTCCATGGAGAACGTCGGACGCAAGCATCTGGACCTGGGGAGCCTGCGCGACCAGAGGGCCGCGGCCATCCTCACGGTGGTGGCGCTGGGCGTGGCGACACCCCTGGTGGCACGGCTCACCTTCCCAGGCTGGGTGGAGGCCTCGACGCTGGCGCAGGTGCGGCTGTTGGCGCGGCTGGGCGGGTTGTTCGTGCTCGCGGGGGCCTACCCCGCCGTGCTGGTCCTGGTGCGGTTGAGCCTCACCGACGTGTCGGTGTACCAGCACCGCGCGCTGCTGCGTCTCTACCCCGTCTTCTGCAACAGCTTCCAGGTCCTGGTGGCGCTCGACGGCTTCCTGCTCGTCGTCTGGCCCGAGCGCTTCGCGCTGCCGAGCTTCTGGGCGGATCTGCTGCTGGCGGTGGTGGGGGTGGGCCTGGTGCCGGTGGTGCTGCACCACCAGAGCTGGTTGGCGGGCTTCGATCCGCGGGTGGTGCTCTCGGCGCGGGGCGCGCTCGAGGGAGCCGGCCCCCTGCTGTCCACCCGCACGCCGCTCGACACGCTCGACTATCGCGTGCTGCAACTGGTGGCCCAGAGCGGCAGCGACGTCGCGGCGGTGATGATCAACGACGTGGCCATTGGGACGCGGGATCTCAACCTGCGGCTGCGAAAGCTGGTGGCACTCGGCTACCTGGACGTGGTGGACGAGCAGCACGGCCCGCAGCTCACCCTCACCTCCCTGGGGACCGACGCCCTCGCCCTGCCCATCTCGCTCTTCACCTGGCAGAGCAATGACCTGGAACTGCTGCAGGAGCTGGCTTCGGCCCGCCTGGCGCTCGAGGAGCGCCAGCCGCAGAAGGTGGTGGTGGCATGCGCGCGCTGCTGCGAGCGGCTGCTGCGCGGCTTCCTGGCCGCCCATGAGCCGCCCGTCACGAGCGTGGGCGGCAAGGACGTGAGCCGCGCGACGCTGGGCGAGCTGGTGGGGGCGTGCCGCCAGCATGGGCTCATCGGCCGCTTCGAGGACAACATCTTCTCGGCCCTCAACGAGCGGCGGAAGAAGATCCACGCCCTGCAGGACGAGCGCCCCATCGACGATCAGGACGCCTTCATCCTCTACACGCTCACGGAGATCGCCGCCCGCACGCTGATGACGCAGCCCCCCAGGGGCGCGGCGCCAGCAGCTCCCCAGTACCCGGCGGGGCAAGGGCCCGACAGGTGACAAGCAGGCGGAGCACGGGCGCGGCCTGTGCGCGCGTGGGGTTGTCATTATGAACAGCCTGGAGCCGTGGCTTCACTCGAGGAGACTTGCCCCATGCGCGAGCCCATCAACGTGATGTCGCCCGAGTTCCGGGCGAACCCGTCCCCCTTCTACGCCCGGTTGCGGCGCGAGCCCATCCAGCAGGTGGAGCCGGGCGGACTGTGGGCCATCAGCCGCCACGAGGACGTGCAGTACGTGCTGAAGAACCCGAAGCTGTTCTCCTCCGCCTTCCTCCAGCAGATCATGCGCCCCGAGTGGCTGGCGGGGGTCGGCAATCCCCTGTCCGAGTCGATCCTGACCATGGATCCGCCCCACCACACCGCGATGCGCGCCCTGGTGAGCCACGCCTTCACGCACAAGACGATCGCCCGGCTGGAGACGAACATCCGCCAGGTGGCTGGCGAGCTGGCCGAGGACGTGCGCCGCCGGCAGCAGGTGGACTTCGTCCAGGCCTTCGCCCTCCCGTTGCCGGCGTTCGTCATCGGTGAGCTGCTCGGCTTCCCGGCCAGGCTGCGCTCCAAGCTCAAGCAGTGGTCCGACGACATCATCAGCATCACCGCCAGCGTGCCGGAGCCCCCCGAGC
This sequence comes from Archangium sp., assembly GCF_036388035.1. Classification (GTDB taxonomy): domain Bacteria; phylum Myxococcota; class Myxococcia; order Myxococcales; family Myxococcaceae; genus Archangium. Next base: position 3,556 of record NZ_DASVSO010000973.1, on the reverse strand, counting down.
GCATCGCCTACCTGCGCAGCAGTCTCTCGGAGCTCCAGTCCTTCCTGCGCGAGGTCATCACGGACCGGAGGGCCCGGCCCCGCGAGGACATGATGAGCGAGCTGCTGGTCGCCGAGGTGGAGGGCCGGCGCCTCACCGACGCGGAGCTGGTCGCCTTCGGCACGGTGCTGCTGGTGGGCGGGCTGGAGACGACGGTGCACCTGCTCGGCCACACGGTGCGGAGGATGGCCCAGGCCCCCGAGGTGCTCGCCCGCGTGCGTGCCACTCCCGCGCTCCTCCCCGCGCTGGTGGAGGAGGTGCTGCGCCTGGACTCCCCCTTTCAAATCACCTTGCGACTCACCACCCAGGAGGTGGAGCTGGCCGGGGTGAAGCTGCCGGCGTACGCGCCGGTGGCGGTGATGCTGGGCTCGGCCAACCTGGACGAGCGGCACTTCGAACGAGCGGAGGAACTGGTGCTCGAGCGCCGCACGTCGCAGCTCATGGCCTTTGGCCACGGCGTGCACTTCTGTCTGGGCGCGCCGCTGGCCCGGATGGAGGCGCACCTCGGCTTGGGGGAGCTGTTCGCCCGCTGCGAGGGCTTCGTCCTTTCCCAGGAGGCGCTGAAATGGAACCACTCGCTCGGGATTCGCGGGCCGGTGGAGCTCCCCCTTCGGGCCATCCCGGCACGCTGAGAAAGGAACCACCGGCCCGCGAGCCGTCAGAGGGCCATCGTGCAGCCCAGGGCGCTGGGACAGGCGTCGATCGCACTGCACGGCACGTCGGTGAACTCACGCGGGTGACACCCGCGAGGCGGCCGGCCGCGGCCGCCCACGGCGTCCGACAGCTCGCTCTCGTCGAGTTCGGTGACCGGCTTGCCCGACGGGAGCTCGGGGAGCGCCGCCCGCTCCTCCGAGGTGAGACTCGCGCGGAACTCCGGATCCTTCCAGGCACGGATGATCGTCTCTGCTCGCATGCTGTTCCTCCTGGTGGGCCCTCCCCGGGAGGAGAGGACACGTCCAGGTGGATGGAGTGCCCGTGTGCCGGTTGTGACGTGGGGCCCGTCGGGGCCCAGGCGGTTCAGCGCCAGTGGGCCACGTGGTCCCGCGCGAACTGGCGTGGCGAGCGCGGCGAGCGGCCGAGCAGGTGTTAGGAACTTCTCGGGCTCGACCGCGACATAGCTCACGGAACACTTCCAGGGCTCCCGGGCGGTGTGCTCCAACAGGCCTCATCTTGCGCTCCCGAGGTGTCGGACTCACGCCAATTCCGCTGCGCGCCCAGGGACCCGCGGCCACCACCCTGGTAATGAGCCCTCCATGGACCTGGCGCTCTACCGTTCCTTCACTCAACGACTGCGAGCCCGGCTGGAGTCCGATGCGCGCGTGCTGGGACTCGTCGCGGTGGGGTCGATGGCCGAGCTCGGGCGTACACCAGACGCGTGGTCGGACCATGACTTCTTCGTGATCACGCGCTCGGGTGCACAGGAGTCATTCCGCCAGGACCTGAGCTGGTTGCCCGAGAGCGAGCGCATCGTCCTGAAGGTGCGCGAGACGGCGCATGGGCTCAAGGTGCTCTATGACGATGCCCACCTGCTGGAGTTCGCGATCTTCGACGAGGCCGAGCTGCACTTGGCGCGGGTGAATGACTATCGCGTGCTGCTCGACCGCGCGCACCTCGAGGCCGACCTGCGGCACCTGCGCACGACGTCCGCCACCGAGGCCGCCTCCTTCGACGTGGAGCGCACCTTCGCCATCTTCCTCTCGGCGCTGCTGGTCGGCTCGGGACGTGTCGCGCGTGGCGAGGTGCTCAGCGGGTCGTCCTTCATCAAGCAGCATGCGCTGGGTCATCTGCTGCGAATCCTGGCGCACTGTCTGCCCACGGGAAGCGAGAAGCAGCTCGACAACCTCGACCCGTTCCGCCGCTTCGAGCGGGAGTTCCCGGAGCAGGGGCGGACGCTCCAGCAGCTGTTGCTGCGAGAGCCTGGCCTTTGCGCCCGGCAACTCCTCTCCTTCGCGGAGGAGCAGCTCGCGCACCGGATGGAGCGTTATCCGGCCCGGGCGGTGCAGGTCCTGAGGGACCAGCTGGAGCAGTGGGCCCGGTCGGCCTGAAGTTCCCCGCGTCAGTGGGAAGAGGTGGAGCCGCCCTCCTGGCCGTGCGCGTGGGAGTCCCTCGCGGCCGGAGCGGCGTTCAGCGGGAGGCTGAAGCAGAACGTCGAGCCCTCGTCCGGGGCGCTCTCCAGCCAGATGTGGCCTCCGTGCGCCTCGACGATCTGCCGGCTCAGGTACAGCCCCAGCTCCACCACCCCCGTGTAACCCGGCGACCCGGGAGGCAGTGGCTCGTAGAAGGGTTCGAAGACGTAGCTCTGGCGCTCCCGCGGAATCCCCGGCCCCTCGTCATGCACCGAGACCACGGCCTCGCCGTCCGTGTGCCACGTCCGGATTTCGACGGGCGCGCCCGGAGGCGAGTACCGCAGGGCGTTCTCCACCAGGTGGGCCACCACCTCTCCCACGAGCTGGCGCTCGGCGTGGATGAAGAGCGGGCCGGAGACCTCGAGGCGAAGGGGGTTCTCCGTGGTCCGCGCGAGCTTCTCCACCTGCTCCCTCAACAGCCCGTGGAGATCGAACCGCTGGCGCTCCAACGCCGCGGTCCCGGGAGCCATCCGCATGGCCGCGAACAGGTGCTCGACCAGCCGGGTGATCCGCCGGGTGCTGCGGGCGATGGTGGTGAGCCCCTTCTGCTGGCGGGCCGTGAGCGCCTCCAGGGAGAGCAGCAGCTCCGCCCAGGTCTGGATGGTGGTCACCGGCGTCTTCAGCTCGTGGGCCGCCGCCGACATGAACTCCTCGCGCAGCCGCAGCGCCGTGCGCACCTCCTGGAACAGGCGGGCCTTCTCGATGGCCACGGCGAACAGCCGGCCCACCAGGGTGTGGAACTCCAGCGCCCCCGCGGAGACGTGGCAGGGGGCGCGCGTGAAGTAGGCCATCACCCCCACCAGACGCTCGCGCGAGTGCAGGGGAACCGCCACCAGCCCGCGGAACCCTCCCTCGCGGGAGAGCTGCTCGGAGCGCGGGGATGCGCCGTCCGCCAGGAGATCCTCGATGACCTGGATGCGCTCCTCCCGGGCGGCACGCGCGAAGAGCTGGGGCGCATCGAATGAGAGGTGGCGCACGCCCGCCTCCGCCGCCTCCGTCAGCCGGTGCGAGGCCAGCAGGGTGAGCTCCTGGCGCTCCGGCTCCGCCAGCCAGAGCCCGATGGCGTCGGCGCCCAGGGTGTTGATGCTCTGCTCGATGACCACGCGGGCGATGCGCTCCAGCTCCAGCTCGGTGACGAGGGCCTGGCTGATCCGGGCCAGCGCCAGCTCCCGCTCCTGGCGCTGGGTGAGCTGGTCCGCCATCTCGTTGAAGGCCCCGCCGAGCGCCTCCAGCTCATCGCCCGTCGCGATGTGGACGCGCCGCTCCATCTCGCCGCGCCCCAGCGCCTGGGCGGCCAGGTGGAGCTGGTGCACCGGACGGGAGTAGTAGCGGGCCAGCAGGAAGGCCAGGAGGGAGTTGAGCAGCAGGATGCCGCTGAAGGCCGCGAGCTT
>NZ_DASVSO010000972.1:0-11245 GCF_036388035.1 Archangium sp. | reverse complement strand
CGGATCGCCGCCGGGGCCGTGACGAAGGCCTGGGAGGGTCCGGGCTGGATTCAGGCGCTGGATTGCAACGGCTCGCTGGGCGTGGCCATCGGCGCCACGCTCAAGCCCTCGGGCTCGGGCTCGGACTACCACCTGCTGCTGTCCGCGGACGGCGGCCGCGAGTGGCAGACGCGCGGGCCCGTGGGCGCGCCGAGCCTCGCCCAGGTGTTGGCGGTCGGTGCCAACGAGGTCTGGGTGCTGGGCGCCTGGTTCCTCGGGCGCACCACGGATGGTGGCGCCTCGTGGACGGAGCTGGAGCTGGAGGGCGAGCGCAACCCGCACACCGAGCGCCTGCGGCGCATCGAGGGCGGCGTGGCCCTGCTGGGCAAGGGCCTCACCCTCACCACGGACGGCGGTGCCTCGTGGCGCCAGCAGGACGTGGCGGGCGCCAGCCGCGTGGTGGACGTGGAGGGGGCCTTCGTGGCCGCCGTGGTGGAGGGGCAGGCCCGGGTGGGCGAGCGTCAGGGCGCCGAGGTGCGCTGGCTGGAGCCGCTGCCCAAGGGCCGCGAGCCGCTGCGCCTCGTCGCCGCCGAGGGCGTGCTGCGCCTGTTGACCCGCAACGCGGACCCGTCCAAGGGCCCCGACCTCGCCCTGCATCAGAGCGAGGACGGCGGCCGGACGTGGTCGAACCACTCGCTGCCGATCAGTCCTCAGGTGGACATCGCCGGCCGCGAGTGGGGTGTGGGTGTGGACGTGGGCGGTGCCGTCTACGGCCGCATGGGCTGAACGGCGAGCCGCCTCACGAGGTGAAGGTGGTGATGAGCAGCGCTCCCACCACCGAACCCACCAGGGTGCAGCCCAACAGCTTCAGGGCCGCCCAGGTGCTCTGCAGGGTCTGGGTGTTGGAGGTCATGGTCCACTGACGCGTGTAGCACCCGGCCCTGACATGGCCGGGTGCCACTGCCGTCGCGGACCTACAGCTGCACCTGCTCGCGGTTGGTGTGCGTGATGTAGCCCGTGCCCGCGGCCTCCAGCTTCGCCATCAGCCGTTCCATGCCGTTGGAGCGCGAGAAGGCCATCTCGTTCTTCGTCACGCCCACCAGCGTGAGCAACTCCACCTTCCCCGACTCCAGCTGGAAGTGCGAGGGGCGCGAGGGGTCCTTCACGAAGACGAAGCCGTTGAGCTTCGTCTCGGGGCTGCCGTCCAGCGTGCCCTCCACCGGGTAGCGGTGCCCCATGGCGAAGGCCCGCATGCACACGAGGTTGTAGGCCATCATGTCCAGCAACCGGAGCACTGGCCACCGGGCCTCCTCCATCGTGTGGATGACCATCTCGTAGCCGATGCCGCTCGGCCGGCCCGCTTCAATCTCCTGGCCCGGGGCCACCGTGAAGGGGTTGGACAGGCCGCTCGTCACGTACGTCCAGTAGGGGTAGTCCGGGCTCGGGGGCGCCACGCGCACGCCCATCCCGCCCCAGTTGGGATCCACCTCCTGGACCTCGGCCAGGTCACTCTCCAACCAGGCCTCCAGTGCTCCACTCTGCTCCAGCGTGTAGACCTCCTCGCTGATGGCTCCGAAGAGTTTGGGGTACTCGACCTCGTCCCGATCCGCCCAGCAGTCCTCGTACCACTGCAGGAAGTCCGCTTCTGTCTCAGGCGCTTTCATAGCGGGAGGACTCTACGGGTTTTTTCCCGCGATTCACTTTCCATTCACAGGGACGTGTCCGGTTCCATGGTGGGCAACCTCGTTCCCACCCTGGGAATCACCGTTCCCACCCCCAGGGCGGGCAGGCGAGCACCCCTGTCGCACGCTGTACCCACGCAGCGCCTTCCGGTGGACGAAGTGGGGAGTGGAGCGCCCGGTATGGGTCGTGAAGGGGAACAGGGGGACGAGTCGCCAGGGCGCTCGGGTCCACACACGGGGGAACGCTATGCAGAGGGGATGGAAGGCCGTGGCCATGGCCGCGGTGCTGGGAGGGGCGGGGGCGGCGAGTGCCCACGAGTTCACCTGTGAGAAGCGCGTCCAGATTCAGGGCGAGAAGCCGACGGACGAGGCCCCCCGGGTGACGAGGTTCCCGGCCACGCTGCGCATCCAGTACAAGCTGAAGAACATCCACCCGAAGGGCGAGTCCGTGGCCGACGTGGTGGAGGACCCGCTGCTGGAGCCCCAGGGCTTCCGCTTCCCCTTCCAGACGCCGCTGGCGGTCGGGGTGGGGCAGGAGAAGGAGAGCTCCTTCGAGGTGAAGCTGGCGTCTCCCGAGGCCTGTCAGGCGCTGGCGGCCACGGACGGCAAGGATGACGGACACTTCGACAGCGCGCTCCGGGTGAAGTGGGCCCTGGGCGAGACGCAGTGCGCCGCGCGCGTCACCTGCTGCGAGCCCTTCGTCGACTGCGAGATGACCTGTCCGCCGCATGACCCCTACTGCTCGGAGGGGAACCCCGTGGCCCCGGGGGCCTCGCGCAACGCGGGCTTCTTCAAGGTGCACGAGGGGGCGCTCCAGCAGTGCCTCGCGGGGGGCCGCATCGACCTGGGCGTGGCGCGGGTGGAGTCGCTGGAGCAGGCGCTCGGCCTGCTGTGGGCCAGTCCCGGCCTGGACCGCAATGGCGAGGCCCGGAGCGAGACGGACGCCGGGCGCTTCGAGCTCGCGCGGGAGGCGCTGGTGGCCTCGTGCAACGAGCGCCTCTTCGGGAATGAGGAGAAGCGGAGCCGGGCGCTCGACGAGGCCCTGCGGACGCTGCGCACCCGGGGGAACGAGGGCACCGCGCGCCTCGCCACGGAGCTGCGGCGCACCAACGAGGCGGGCACGCGCGAGCCGCTGCCCCAGGGCTTCGACGCGGGCCGGGCCACGCCGGCGCACGCCGCGAGCATCGCCGCCGACCCGACGGAGCCCGTGCGCCGGTAGCGCCGTTTCCCTCACACGCCTTCCAGGAGAACACACGCCATGAAGAAGCTGATGCTGTCCGCGCTCGGCGCGGCCGTCCTCTGTCTCGCGGGCTGCGGGGAGCCGTCGCGCGAGGCCACCGGTCCCCGCCCGGACTTCCCCGAGGAGCTCCAGGGCCAGCGTTTCGAGCTGCGCCTCAGGGGGGTAAACACTCCCGGTTACGACTCGGCGCTCGTGCAGGTGCGCCGCATCACTGTCACCACGGTGGACGGAGATCCGCTGGCCACCCGCCTCAAGACGCGTCAGGCGCTGGAGCTGACGGACCCCGAGCACTCGCACCTCATCGGCCGCTTCGTGGTGCCGGACGGGGTGGAGCGGGTGAAGGTGGCGGTGGAGTTCGACGACTTCGGCGGCTACGAGGGCGCCTCGGGCGGTGGAGTCATCGACACGCGGGTGGCGCCGCTGCGCTTCGAGGCGCCGGTGGCCTACCTCGCCGAGCGCGGCCACGCGGTGGTGCACCTGGACCTCGGGCAGTCGCTCCAGGCCCAGGGCGAGGCCCGGCTGCTGCTGCCGAGCCTGGACGTGCGCTACTAACCGGTGGCCCGGCCCTGTCCCGGGAGGGGCCAGGGCTTGAGGCCGGCGAGCTGCTCGGCCTGCTCGACGGCGGGGCGCAGGTGGGCGTGCTCGCGGCGCAGGAAGTCGCGCACCGCCTTGTCGAGCGTCTTGTCGAAGAGCAGGTGCGCGCTGTGCACGGCGGTGGGCTCGAAGCCGCGGGCGATCTTGTGCTCCCCGCCCGCGCCGGGCTCGAACACCTTGCGCCCGGCCTGGATGCACTCGTCCACCGAGTGGTACAGGCACACGTGGAAGTGCAGGAAGGGGTGCTCCTCGGTGCAGCCCCAGTAGCGGCCGTAGAGCCGCTCGGCGGTGGCGAGGTTGAAGGCCCCGGCGATGACCTTGCCGCCGCGCTCGGCCTGGACGAGCTCCACCGTCTCCGGCAGTGCTTTGAAGGCGCGCTCGAAGAAGCCCTGGTTGAGCTGCACCTGCCCCCAGGGCCCCCGGCTCGAGCAGGTGGCCTCGTAGAAGCCGTAGGCGCGCCGGGCGTGCTCGGGGCCCAGCTCCTGGCCGCGCACGGTGCGGATGACGATGCCCTGGGCGGCGGCCGCGGCGCGCTCGCGCTTGATTTGCGAGCGACGCTTGGAGTCGAAGCGGGCGAGGTAGTCGTCGTAGCCGCGATAGCCCGGGTTCTTCCACTGGAACTGGAGGGTGATGCGGCGCGCGAGCCCCGCCTCCTCCAGCATGTCCGCCTCGTCCTCGCGGGGGTAGAGGACGTGGACGGAGGAGCAACCGCTCTCCCGGGCACTCTCGATGGCGGCCTGGAGCAGCGCCTTTCGGAGCGCGGGGACGTCCTCCCCGTCGGCGATGAGGAAGCGCGGGCTGGTGGCGGGGGAGAGCGGGGCGCCGACGACGAGCTTCGGGTAGTACTCGATGCCGAGCCGCTCGGCGGCGCTGGCCCAGGCGAAGTCGTAGATGTACTCGCCCATGCTGTGGTGCTTGCGATAGGCGGGCGAGGCGGCCACGAGCTTCTTCCCACGCCAGAGCGTGAGGTGCTGGGGCTCCCAGCCCGTCTCCAGTCGGGCACTGCCACTCTCTTCCATGGCGGCGAGCCACGCGTGGCGGATGAAGGGCGGGGCCTCGGGTCCAGCCAGGGCGTCCCAGGCCGAGGCGGGGACGTCGGTGATGGACTCGAGGAGGCGGAGGCGGAGAGGGGAGTCGTCGGCCACGGGAGACCTTCTTAACGCGAGCCCGCGATGCTCGCCGTGCGCCCCTCTCCTCCCCGTGCGACCGGGTAGGAGCCGAGGCTCAACCCACTGGATTTATTGGGAAAGTCTACTCCTGGAACCCACCGGCCAGGTCGCCTCCTCTCTTTGGCATTGATTTAAGTCAATTGACTTCTTCAGTCATCCGACTTAACTCTTCTCGCGTGAGTTCGAGCAAGTCCGACCGGGGCAGCGAGACCCGCGAGCTGATCCTCGTCACCGCGGAGCGGCTGTTCGCCGAGTACGGGGTGGAGGCGGTCTCCAACCGTCAGGTGAGCGAGGCGGCGGGCCAATCGAACAACTTCGCCGTCGGCTACCACTTCGGCTCCAAGGATGACCTCGTGGTGGCCATCGTGCGCCGGCACGCCGAGTCGATCGAGCGGCGGCGGACCGACATGCTCGCGGAGATCACCGGCTCGCCCGACCTGCACGACTGGGTGTCCTGCCTCGTGCGGCCGATGACCGACTACCTCGCCTCGCTGGGCAGCCCCACCTGGTACGCGCGGTTCATCGCCCAGGTGACGACCCATCCCTCCTTTCGCGAGCTCGTGGTCAACGAGACGGTCTCCACGCGGTCGCTGCAGCAGACCATCGAAGGCATGTTCCGGCTGGTCCCGCGTCTGCCCGAGGAGGTGCGGCAGGAGCGCAGCAACATGAGCCGGTGGATGATCGTGCACATGTGCGCCGAGCGGGAACGCGCGCTGCACGCGGGCACCGCGATGCCCCGCTCGACGTGGGAGTCCACCGCGGCCGGACTGGTCGACGCGCTCGTCGGAGTGTGGCTGGCCCCCGTCTCCGCCCGGCGGTGACGCGACCGAGCCGTCCAGACGTCTGAAACAACCGAAAAGGATGTGTGCGGATGAATGCGAATCAGGTCAGCCAGCTCGACCCCGAGACCCTGTCCCTGCCCGACAATGCCTCCCTGTTCACCCGCCTGCGCGTGGCGACCCAGATCCTGAAAGTGATCAGGGGCAACGAGGGGAATCCCACCTATGGCCAGGTGCTCAATGCCTGCCTGGACCTCGAAGTCTACGCCTCGCTCGTCCAGCGGCTCCAGCGCGGCGAGGAGGGGCGCCGCATGCTGTCCGCTCGGCCTTCCCTGCAGGGCAAGGAGCTGGACCTGGACGCGCTCGAGCGCCTGCCGGCGGGAACGCTCGGCCATGCGTTCGCGCGCTACTTCCGCGACAACAAGATTTCCCCCTTCGAGACGACGCTCGAGCTCAGGAACGACATCGACTTCATCTCCAAGCGCTACCGCGAGACGCATGACCTGTTGCACGTGCTGACGGGCTACGGCACGGACGTGGTGGGCGAGATGGAGCTGCAGGCGTGGGTCCTGGGCAACCTGGGGATCCGGACCGCGGTGCTCATCCTGCTGGTCGGCACGCTCGGACAACTCAAGGACCCGCAGTCCGGCGTCGGGCGGTCCGCGTACCTGCGGCGGGTGTGGGCCGCGTACCACTGTGGCCGCGCGTCCCCGCTGTTCCTCGACTTCTGGTTCGAGCACCACTGGGAGACTCCCGTGGCCACGCTGCGCGCGCGGCTGTGCGCCCCCGCGGAGCGGATGAATTGACGGTGCGGATGGACCCAATGGCATAACCAGAGCCCATGCACCCCCCTGAAGAGCCGCGAGCCACCCGCTTCTGGCCGTTCATGTTCGCCCTCTTCGTCGGGTCGTTCATGTCCGTGCTGGGCTCCAGCACGATCGTGATCGCCATTCCCGAGCTGCAGCGGCACTTCGGTGCCGAGCTCTCCCTGCTGCAGTGGACCCTGACGGGCTTCATGCTCGCCATGGGCACGAGCGCGCCGCTCACCGGCTATCTGGGCGGACGCTTCAGTTTCAAATGGGTGTACGTGGCCAGCCTGGTGGGCTTCATCCTCACGTCCGTGCTGTGTGGGGTGGCCTGGGATACGGGCTCGCTCGTGGCCTTCCGGTTCCTGCAGGGCGCGTTCTGCGGCGCCATCTCGCCGGTGACGATGACGCTCATCTACCAGCTCCTTCCCCGGGAGCGGCAGGCGCTGGCCGCCAGTCTCTGGACCCTGGCGGCGATGCTCGCTCCCGCGTTCGGGCCGACCTTCGCGGGCTGGTTGATCACCCTGGGCAACTGGCGATGGTTGTTCTTCATCAACGTTCCGCTCGGCCTCGTCGCCGTGGGCCTGGCCCTGCGAACCATTCCCTTCTACCGCTTGCAGGTCCCCAAGGCGTTCGATCTCCCCGGACTGCTCACCGTCATCACCGGCACCCTGTCGCTCCTGATCGCCCTGAGCCAGGGGAGGGCCTGGGGGTGGACCGAGGTGAGGACCGTGTCCCTGTTCCTGCTCGGGACGCTGTCACTGGTCGTCTTCATCGTCAGGGAGTTGAGGACGAGCGCTCCGCTGCTCGACCTGCGTGTGCTCGCGAATGGCCGCTATACGGTGACGCTGATCATCTCGAGCATCATCACGATCAGCCTGTATTCGGGCGCGTTCCTCATCCCGCTGTTCCTGCAGAGGATCCAGGGGGTGACGCCGCTGGAGACGGGATTGATCCTTCTGCCGGCCTCCCTGGCCATGGCGCTCCTGATGCCCCTGGTCGGGCGCCTGTACGGCACGCTCGGCCCGAGCACGCTCATGGTGGCCGGCGTCCTGCTGATCGCCGGAGGCACGTATGCCTTGAGCCGGCTGACGCCGGAGGTTTCACACGTCTACGTGTTGGTGTGGATGCTGGTGCGCAACGTGGGCATCTCGCTCTCCATGATGCCGGCCAGCAACGCGGGCATGGAGCAGATTCCCCGCGAGCTGAGCGGCCATGCCTCTTCCATCAGCAACTGGTTGCGGAACGTGTTCGGGGCGTTCTCGATCGCCATCTTCACATCGCTCCTGTCCACCTTCGCGACCCGAGAGGCGGAGGTGCTCGTGCGGCAGGGGTTGACGGAGCGCCGCCACATCGAGCTGTTCTCGTTCGTGGAGGGCATCAACGACGTCTACCTGGTGGCCACGCTCATCGCCCTGGTGGCGGTGCCCCTGAGCCTGGGCGTCCGCAAGCAGCGGGCGGTGCTCGAGGCCCCCGTGGAGGCACGATAGGGCGTTGGTGGCTCAGCGGCACAGGGGCTGGGCGGAGGCGTCGACGCTGGTGGCGAGGAGCTGGAGGAGCTCGGTGGGCTGGGGCTCCTGCCCGTTCTTCCAGAGCGAGGCCTCGGCCCAGCACTGCACCCAGGACACGCTCCCATCCGCCGGGAGCGCGCCGCACTGCGCCCCGCGAACAGCTCCGCGGGCCATGCTGTCCCGCTTCACCGCCTCGAACACCTGGGGCGCGAGCTGCTGGAGGAAGATGTCCGCGTAGGCCTGCGGGGGTGGCACCACCAGCGGATCCGCCACCAGCCCGGCGGGCTGGAAGCCCACGTGCTCCCGGTCCTCGAAGCGCATCTCGCCCACCTTCTGGACGGGGCGGGAGGACGGCGTGCTCGCCTGGAGCGTGAAGCGGAAGCCCGACACCCAGCGGTGCGTCCACACCGAGTACGTGAAGTCGTCGTAGACGTCCACGGTCACCGTCGCGTGGGTGCGGTTCAAGGTTCCGCGCGCCTCGTCGCGAGCGCTCTCGGCGGTCTTCTCGTCCGAGGCGGCATCCCGGGCCTCCTCGCAGGGGGACCTGGGCGTGGGGCAGGTGACGCAGGTGGCCTCGTGCTTCTCCTGGGCCTTCTCGCACGCGGCGTCCTTCTCCTTCCGCTTCTCCCGGGCACTCTGGAGGTCGCTCTCGGCGAGCGCGAGGTTTTCCTTGGCGGTGGTGTAGTCGGGATTGCGGACCTCCTCCGTGCCGCTGACGTAGCGCACGGTGTGGACGTCCTCGGCGCGGCTCTTCGCGGGGTGCTGGATGACGGCGTCCACCTGGAGCTGGAGCGGCTCGGGCTGGCCGGGCATCGGTTCGCTCCCCGCGCACCGCGCCCAGGGCGGCAGTCCCGTCGCCAGGTAGGCGCACACGCCGGAGAGCGCGGAGGAGACCGGGGGTGGCATCGAGCCGTCGAGCCGGATGGCGACGGGGATGGCACTCGGGCCGAGGAAGTCCTGGCGGGAGCGCTCGACGCGCGGGGCCAGGTTCTCGCCGGGGGCGAGGCACTGCGCCGTGGACCACAGCACGGTGGCGGCGCCCGCGTGGTTCTGCCCCTGGGCGGTGAGCGCGAGGTCCACGAAACGCGAGGCGACCCGGCTCGCGCTCGCGGCGAGGTGCGTCTGGTAGCTCGAGACGGGCAACTGACGGCCGCGCGCCTGGAGACACGCGAGCCCGGTGACGGCGGCGTTCAGCGGGCCGTCCAGGCTCCATTGGGCGCAGCGCTCCGTGTGGAGCTGGCTGGCCTTCTCGAACAGGGAGGAGAGCTCGGGGTGGTGGGGGATGAGGTCCCAGGCCGCGAGGAGGGGAGGCAGACACCGGTCGAGGTCACCCGCCTCGCAGGCAGGGCGCGCCTCCGCGATGGCCTGGGCCGTGGCCTTCTCCGCGAAGAGGGGGACGCGCGTGCAGGCCAGCTCGTCCTCGGGCCTGGCGGCGCAGGCATTCCGATAGGCGCGGGCCGCGGTCATGAAGTCACCGCGGATCGCCGCGTCTCGGGCGAGGGCCATGGCCTCTCGGTACGCGGTGTTGCAGCCGCTCAACACCAGGAGTGCGAGCAGAGGGGAGAGGCGCGAAACCGGGAGCTGGAGACGCATGGCGGCTGCCCGGACGGAGGGGGGCGCCTCCTTATTCATCATCCCGCCTCCCACCCCCCGGGTGGCTAGGCTGTCTGGGCCTCGATGTGGGTGGGCTCGCCGGTCTGCTGGGGCCGGGGGTCGGGGTACACGGCGCGCTGGGGCGTGGCGATCTGGATGAGTCCGACCCAGGCGAGCACGCGCATCACCTGCCACGTGGGATCCAACTCCCAGCGGCGCGCGGCGAAGTTGGGGCTCATGCAGAAGCGGTGGTGGTTGTTCTGGAAGAGCTCGCCCATGGTGAGCAGGTCCATGGGCAGCGTGTTGCGCGACTTATCGCTGCTGGGGAAGTTGCGGTAGCCGTACTTGTGGCCGCACCAGTTGACGATGGCGCCGTGCACCGGGCCCATGAGGAAGTGGATGGGCAGCAGCAGGAACTGCCACCACGCGGTGGCGAAGGCCACATAGAAGGCGGTGTAGAGGCCCACCCATACGAGGGTCATCGGCCACGACTGGGCGAGCGTGCGGTCGATGAGAGGCCACTCAGGGTAGCCCCCGAGGAAGCGAGGCTCGGGCTGCTCGCGCTCGTGGACGTAGGCCTCGTAGCGCGTCTTGGTGAAGAGCATCATCCGCACCACGTCCCGGTAGTAGTGGGGCGAGTGCGGATCCTTCTCCGTGTCCGAGTAGGCGTGGTGCTGGCGGTGGAGGATGGCGTACGCCCGCGGCGACAGGTACGAGGAGCCCTGGAGCAGGTAGGTGAGCAGGTGCAGGGCGCGCTCGGTGCGCGGACCCATGGTGTACATGCGGTGCGCGGCGTAGCGGTGCAGGAAGAGGCTCTGCATGAGCACGCAGAGCAGCCAGTGCGAGATGAAGAAGGCGTAGACCATGTGTCTGTCCTCGCGAGAGAGAGGGAGGGACGCATGGGGTGTACACACGGCTTCATCATGAAACTGTCACGGCCCCGCACGAAGCCGGCCAACGGCAGGGCACCGGGCAGCCGAATGTTCGTGGCCTGAAACACGGACCCGCCATGTCTCGGTTTGACGCGGCGCGAGGTGAGCCCGAGCGTTGAGAAGTGGAAGCGGCGGGCCGCTTCGGCCTATTCCTCGGGAGCCGGGTTGCCCGCCTTGAGCCACTGGGCGAGCGCGAGTGCTTCCGCCGTGGAGATGCGGCCGGCGTAGCTCGGCATCATCGTCCCGGGACGGACCTTCTGGGGATCGAGGATCCACATGGCCACCACTTCCGCGGATTTGCCGCGAGTGTTGGCGAGCACGGCGGCGTAGGAGCTGCCCGGCCCATGGCAGGCCTTGCACCCGAGGTCGAAGAAGAGCTGCTCCGGGGTCCGCCCGGTCTTGGCGGGCGGTGGGTTGCCCTGCGCGGCGGCGGAGGTCCCCGGTGAGGCGGGAGGGGGCTCGGCCGGGGGCGAGTCCTGGAAGACCGTGGCCGCGGAGGGCGAGGAGGGTGCCTTCTGCTCCGACTTGTCCGAGCAGGCGAAGAGGGCCAGGGGCATCGCCAGGAGCGCGGTGCGGGCCAGCGGGAGGGAGGAGTGCTTTCGGTTCAAGCTCTTCTGTCTAGCGTTCCCCAGGAGGGGCGCGCCAGCTTCGGGAGGCCCGTCCACGCGCGAGTGTTGGAGCGCGGGCAGAGCGTGGTAGGGAGGGCCGCGCATCGGGAGGAGCAACCGGCATGGAGCGCGCGGACATCGTCACGTTGGACAAGCGGTACGTGTGGCACCCGTACACCGCGATGGACGAGTACATCGCGAAGACGGATCCGCTGGTGGTGGTGCGCGCCGAGGGGCCGTACCTCTATGACGCGGACGGCACGCGCTACCTGGACGCCAACGGCTCGTGGTGGGTGTCCACGCTGGGGCACCGGCACCCGAGGCTGGTGCGCGCGCTCACCGAGCAGGCCGG
>NZ_DASVSO010000971.1:0-13497 GCF_036388035.1 Archangium sp. | reverse complement strand
ACCTGTGGCCGGAGCCCGAGCGCTTCAACCCGGAGCGCTTCATCGGCAAGCGGGCCAGCCCCAACGAGTACTTCCCTTTCGGGGGCGGGGCCCGGCGCTGCCTCGGCATGGCCTTCGCCACCTACGAGATGCGCATCGTCTTCGCCGAGGTGCTCCGCCGGGTGAAGCTCCGGCCCGCCACGCGCTACACGTTCCGGGTGTCGCGGCGAGGCGTCACCCTGGCCCCCGCGGGCGGGGTGCCCGTCCTCGTCGACTCGCGCAGCTGAGCGCGTCAGGACTGCACGAGCCTGCCGTCCCCCGTCAGCCGCACCTCGGCGTACGTCTCGAGCTGCCGGGTGGTGGGGGCGATGAACCCGGGGCCACGGGTGGTGATGCCCAGGGTGTTGATGCGCACGCGCCGGTCCGCGCCCGTCAGGAGGGCGTGGGGAATCAGCACGCTGAACTGGATCGACTCGTCATCCGCCGCGTTCGACTGGAGGACGATCGTCACCAGCTTGCCGATCCCCACATCCACCTGGCGAATCTCGTCACCCCGCGCGCTCACCTGACGCTGGCGATCCCGGTACTGCATGAGCGGCACCCCGGAGATGCTGGTCTCCGAGAAGGTCACCTGCACATCCTTCCCCTTCAGCTCGTAGTGGTTGGGGGCAATGGAGGAAACGGCCGCGCGCTGCGAGATGGGTTGTACCTGTTCCATGGCTCTGCCTTGCGTGTCTGGGACGGCGCCCCCAGGAGGAGCGCCGCGCGTTCGGTCAGTCAGAGCCGCTCGCGCACGACTGTGACGGCGCCAGGCCTCGGCCCTGGGGTACGACGTGGGTGTTCACTGGCGCGCTTCCAGGGACTCGCGGGCTCGCGCGGACCCTGTTGGTTCGGGAACGGCACTCCTCCCTCCCTTGCCGGTGGGCGCCTTGCGTACAAGGACGGGCCTGCCCACCTTTGTGCCCAATGGGGCGATGGGGGGCAGCATGGGCGGTGGCGTTCGTCGTGGCGCTCTGGGCGCTACCGTCCGGCGCGCAATTGATCGAGCTGCACCGCTCGCTCGCTCCCCCTCCGCACCTGCCCGAGCGTCCCGCCTTCGAGGAGCTCCTCGTCTCCTTCGCGGACCCGGAGCGTGCGCTGCGTGACGGCTTCACCGTGCCGTCCCTCTCGCTCGCCGTGCGCTCGCGGGCCTGGGCCTTCGTGCGCTCCGGTCCTGGCGCGTACGAGCAGAAGGAGGTCTGGGGCGCGCTCGCGCTGCCAGCGCAGGACCTGACCGTGTCCGAGCTCCCAGCGGGCCATCGCCTCGTCACGCTGCTGAAGCTCGACCCCGAGATAGAGCACCTCCGGGTGGGCGACGTCGGTCCGTGGTTTCGGGGGCCCGACGGCCCCCTCAAGCGGTTCCTGCGTTCGACGCTCGACAGGTTCCCCGGGTCCAGGACGGGCGCGGAGGTAGCCGCGGGCGTGGCGGCGCTCGGGCTCCTCTACCAGTTCGGCACCGAGCGCGCGCACAGCCTGGGGCTGTCGCCCGTCTTGCGCCGCTCCCTGCTGGGGGGAAGCCTCCACGGGTCCGTCGAGCTGCACTCCGAGCCCCGCTTCCAGAATGCCCGCGCGGACGTGGTGGCGAGCTACCGGCTGCCGGAGGCACTGCGGTTGATCTCCGGCCCCGTCGAGCAGATCGAGGTGGGAGGGACGGCCGCGCGCACCCCCGAGGGGGTCCTGCTCGACGCGCGGTGGGCGAACCTCCGGGGGCGGGTGTCCTGGCTCGAGATGCGCGTGGGCATCCGCTCCACCCATGCCGAGCCGCACCTGTGGATGGACGTGGAGACGAGCGTGCAGCGCGAGCACTTCGGCCTGCGCGCCGTGGTGGGCCGCCAGTGGGTGACGGCGAACCTGCGCTCCATGGCCACGGCCACGCTGCGCACGGGCCCGGTGCTCTCCGGGCTCTTCGTCGGCGTGCAGAACGCGGGGCGCACCTTCGGCCTCATCAGCACGGGCTCCTTCTAGGGGAACACCTCGGGGAAGGTCCGGAGCGGCCCGGTGGTACTGTCTGGCGGAAAGCCCCCCGGCTCCGGGAGAGGACCGGGGGAGGGTCCCACCCCTCGTCCGCTCCCTCCCCCTCGGTACGCGCCCCCGCGTCCCGGGCATGATGCCCCCTTCCGCCAGGAGACAGAGACGATGAAGGTCCACGGTCAGCCGATGCGCACCCTCTGGGTCGAAGCCGACGGCGCCTCGGTCGGCATCATCGACCAGACGCGCCTGCCGCACGCGTTCGCCACGCTGCGCCTCACGACGCTCGACGAGGCGGCCCACGCCATCCGCTCCATGCAGGTGCGAGGGGCGCCGCTCATCGGAGCCACCGCGGCCTACGGCGTGTGCCTCGCCCTGCGCGCGGACGCCTCGGACGGGGCGCTGGAGCGAGCCTGCGCGCTGCTCCAGGCCACGCGGCCCACGGCGGTCAACCTGCGCTGGGCGCTCGACGAGATGCACCGCGCGCTGCGCCCGGTGGCGCCCTCGGAGCGGGTGGCCCTCGCGTACCGGCGCGCGGCGGACCTCTGTGACGAGGACGTGGCCATCAACCACGCCATCGGCGAGCACGGGCTGGGGCTCCTCGAGGAGGCGTGGGCGCGCAAGGGGCGCCAGGGGCGGCTCAACGTCCTCACCCACTGCAACGCCGGCTGGCTGGCCACGGTGGACTGGGGCACGGCGCTCTCGCCGGTGTACCAGGCGCACGACAAGGGCATTCCCGTGCACGTCTGGGTGGACGAGACGCGCCCGCGCAACCAGGGCGCGAGCCTCACCGCGTGGGAGCTCGGCCAGCACGGCGTGCCGCACACCGTCATCGCGGACAACGTGGGCGGCCACCTCATGCAGCACGGCGAGGTGGACCTGTGCATCGTGGGCACGGATCGCACCACGGCCCGGGGCGACGTGGCGAACAAGATTGGCACGTACCTCAAGGCGCTGGCGGCCAAGGACAACGGAGTGCCCTTCTACGTGGCGCTGCCCTCGCCCACCATCGACTGGACGCTGGAGGACGGGGTGCGCGACATCCCCATCGAGCAGCGCGACGGCCGCGAGTTGACGGACCTCAGCGGGCGGCTGCCGAGCGGCGAGGTGGTGACGGTGCGGGTGACGCCCGAGGGCAGCCCGGTGGCCAACTACGGCTTCGACGTGACGCCGGCGCGGCTGGTGACGGCGCTCGTCACCGAGCGCGGGGTGTGCGCGGCAACGGCCGAGGGGCTGCTGTCGCTCTTCCCCGAGCGGCGGGTGCGGGGGACGGGCTCGTGAGCGCTCCCGGGCACCTCGCGCTGCGCGAGGCGATGATCGCCACGGCCCGGAAGATGAACGCCTCGGGGCTGAACCAGGGCACGAGCGGCAACCTCAGCCAGCGGGTGGAGGACGGCTTCCTCGTCACGCCCACGGGCATGGACTACGACGCCCTGGTGCCGGAGGACCTCGTCCTCATGCGCTTCGACGGCACCCACGAGGGCCGGCGCAAGCCCTCGTCCGAGTGGCGCTTCCACCGGGACCTCCTCGCCGCGCGGCCCGAGGTGGGCGCGGTGCTGCACGCGCACTCGATGTTCTGCACGACGCTCGCGTGCCTGCGCCGGCCCATTCCGTCCTTCCACTACATGGTGGCGGTGGCGGGAGGCGCGGACATCCGCTGCGCGCCCTACGCCACCTTCGGCACCGAGGAGCTGTCGCGCCACGCGGTGGCGGCGCTGGAGGGGCGCAAGGCGTGCCTGCTGGCCAACCACGGCATGCTCGCGCTGGGTGGGGACCTGGCGGGCACCTTCAAGCTGGCGGTGGAGGTGGAGACGCTGGCGGCCATGTACTGGCGCGCGCTCCAGGTGGGCGAGCCCGTGCTGCTCGACGCGGCGGAGATGGCCGTGGTGCTCGAGAAGTTCAAGACGTACGGCCAGCAGCCCGAGCCCCGCTAGGCCTCACGCGGCGTGCTCGGGGAAGCGCGGCAGCTCCACGCGGAATGTGGAGCCCTGTCCGAGCTGGCTGCGCACCTGGATGCGGCCGCCCATCGTCTCCACCAGCTGGTGGGTGATGTAGAGCCCCAGCCCCAGGCCCCCGTAGTGGCGCCCCGAGACGGCCCGCTCGAACTTGCCGAAGATGCGCGAGCGGTGCTCGTCCGCGATGCCGATGCCCTCGTCCCGCACCTCCAGCACCGCCCACTCGGGCCCGCCCTCCACCCGCACCCGCACCGGTCGCCCCTGGCCGTACTTCAGCGCGTTGGACAGCAGGTTCGTCACCACCTGCTCCACCCGCAGCCGGTCCCACCGCCCCATCACCGGCACCGCCTGGAGCTCCACCGGGCTGCCCGCCTGCTCGCTCCGAGGCGCGAAGCGCGCCACCACCTCCCGCGCCACCTCGGCCAGGTCCACGTCCTGCAAGTTGAGCAGCACCTGCCCCGTCGCCAGCCGGGACACGTCCAGCAGGTCATCCACCAGCGCGGCCAGCCGGCGCAGCTGCTGCTCCGCGCCCTCCACCAGCCGCGCCACACGCTCGCGGGGCACCACTTCCCCCGCATAGGCCTCCGCCTCCCGCCGCAAGGCCTGCAGGCGCAGTTGCAGCGGCGTCAGCGGCGTCTTCAGCTCGTGCGAGGCCACCGAGAGGAAGTCGTCCCGCGTCCGCACCGCCTCGCGCGCCTCCTCGTACAGCCGCGCGTTCTCCTGGGCCTGCTCCGCCAGCCGCGTCCCCAGCGACACAAGCGTGCGCTCGGCCGCCCTCACCCGCCGCAGCTGGGTCATCATCCACTCCACCCGCCGCGCCGCCGACTCCTCCCCCAGCAGCATCTCGGGCGTCTCGTAGAAGAGGTTCTCGAAGACCTCGTCGCCGATGAGCGCCATCGGGTGGCTGCGGATGACGTCGCGGATGACCTCTGGCCGGAAGCGACTGCGGTGGTACTGGCAGACGGTCAGCGCGTGCGAGCCGGGCAGGTAGCGGTTGAGCAGCGCCTCATAGCGGATGAGGCCCTGGCAGCCCGATTCCGAGCCCAGCGTCCACGTCATCTCCCCGGTGGTGCGCAGCCCCGTGAAGCCCTCCGCCAGGGACTTGCGCTCCAGCTGCCGGATGAGGGCGATGAGAAACTCCGGGACGAACACCCCGTTGCGCAGGCAGGCCTCCCGCTGGGTGAAGAAGACGAGCGCCTTGCGTGCCTGCTCCCCCTCCACGTCCACCCCATGCGCCCTCAGCACCGCGACCACCTCGGAGATGTCGTGCTCGTCCACCGAGTACACGCAGCGCTCCCCGCGCTCGAGCCCCTGCTGGATGTAGGGCACCAGCGCCGCCACGTGCTCCTCGAGGTGCTCGTAGATGAAGCAGACATGGTCTCCCTCGCCCACACGGGAGAGCTGCTGGGGAGTCGCCCCGAACGCCACTCCCGCCTCCAGCAGGAGCGAGGAAGCCTCGGAGGAAATCTGCGGAATGGTTTCGTGCATGAGGCCCTCGGGAGCGAAGGGGCCTGCCGGCCGTCCAGGAGCAACTTCTGACATGCACATGAGCCCTCTGAACGGCAAGGTTCCGTGCCCCCCGGACATGTCAGACCCATCCGTTAATCTCTTCACATCACGACGCATCAGGGAGGCCCTTCATGGATGGACTCAGGGAGTCACCTCACGTCTCGGTGAACAAGCTGGGGCGCTACCTCACGGCGACACCCGCGCTGCGCAAGCAGCTCATCCAGGCGCAGAAGCACCCGCCTGACCCGCGCTACCTGCGCTACCCCGAGGCCGCCCAGGCCATCACCGACTTCCTGTGCCGCGGTCAGGACGAGGCGCTCCTGCGCCAGCACCAGCACCGCTTGGCCACCACGGTGCACGAGGAGGCGTTCGACACGCACCGCGCCCAGCTGTGCATCGAGGCCATCGAGCGCTACCGCGCGCTGCACCCGAGCCTCGGCCTGCGGGGCGTGGTGGCCAGCGAGGTGGGACACGAGCCGCCCGCGCTGCGGGTGGCCGGGGTGAGCATCCGCGTCTGGCCCCAGGTGGTGCTGCAGGCGGTGGACCGGTACGGCCACAACAAGGTCGGGGTGATGAAGCTGTATTTCTCCAAGCACCACCCGCTGGACGAGCGCTCGGGGCAGTACATCGCCACGCTGCTGAAGGCCTTCGCCGAGCAGCACCTGGCGCCGCTGGGGCCGGTGGAGCCGCGGCTGGTGCGCGTGGTGGACGTGTTCGCCGGGCGCGAGTACCTCGCCCCCAAGGCCCAGGAGCGCCGCCTGTGCGACGTGCGGCTCGCGTGTGAGGAGATCGCCGCCCGCTGGGCGGTGCAGTAGGGGACACCTGCCCGCCGGGTGACGCCCGGTGGGGGGCTTCTCTTGTCGTGAGGGGTCCGGGTCGTTAAGACTCACGGCCTGTACGACATCTCGGGAGGGGCGGCGGCTTTGCTGGATGCACTGTGGGAACGGCGGGCGCTGCTCGTCTCGGGCAAGGGTGGAGTAGGCAAGACGACCTTCGCGGCGGCGCTGGCGCGCGCGGCGGTGGCGCGGGGCCGTCGGGTGTTGCTGGCCGAGGTGGAGGTGTCCTCGGACGAGCAGCAGGGCCCCTCGCCCCTGGCGACGCTGGTGGGGGCCCGGGAGCCGAGCCCCCAGGTCACCGAGGTGGGCCCCGGCCTGTCCTTCGTCCGGCTCTCCCCCATCGAGGGCCAGCGCCTCTTCCTCCAGGACGTGCTGCCCCTGCGGGTGATGGCGGACGCGGCCATGCGCATGCGGGCCCTGCGCCGCTTCCTCGAGGCCGCCCCCGCGCTGCGCGAGATGGGCGTGCTCTACCAGATGCTGCACCTCATCCGGCGCACGCGCCCGGACGGCACGCCGCTCCACCCGCTCACCATCCTGGACCTGCCGGCCACGGGCCATGCGCTCGCCCTGGCGGCGCTGCCGGACGCCCTGCTGTCCGTCATGCCCGGAGGGCCCATCGGCCGCTCGGCGCGCGAGGGCATGAGCATGCTGAGGGATCCGGCCCTCACCGGCGCCCTGCTCGTCACCCTGCCCGAGCCGCTGCCGGTGAGCGAGACGCTGGAGCTGGCCACCGCCATCCAGCGCCACCGCATCCCCCTGGCCGCGGGCGTGCTCAACCGGGTGCCGGAGAATCCCTTCTCGCCGGACGGCCGCGCCGCCGTGGAGCGGCTGCTGGACGCGCACGGGCCGCACCGGGGACAGCGGGCGCTCGCGCGGTTGGATCGCGCCCGCAGCGCGGAGGCCCGGCTGGCGAGCAACCTCCCCGTGCCGCTCCTCACCGTGCCCGAGCTGGCCGCCACCGGCATGGAGCTGGTGGAGCGGCTCGCCACGCACCTCACCCGGCCCGTCCCCCAAGCGCCGCCCTCCTCCGGGCGAGCGGGAGCCCACTCATGAGCCTCCAGTCCCTGCTGCGAGAGAAGCGCGTCCTGGTGCTGTGTGGAGCGGGGGGCGTGGGGAAGACGACGACGGCGGCGGCGCTCGGCGTGGCGGCGGCGCGCGCGGGCCGCAAGGTGCTGGTGCTCACCATCGACCCGGCGCGGCGGCTCGCCGAGGCCATGGGCATGGCCGAGGGGGGCTCCGAGCCCACGGCCATTCCCCCCGAGCGGCTCTTCGCGGGCGGCGCGCCCGGCACCGGCCGGCTGGACGTGTGGATGTTGGATCCGCGCGTCGTCTTCGAGCGCTTCGTGAAGCGGCTGTCGGACACGCCCGAGGCGGCGCGCAACATCCTCGACAACCGCCTCTACCGCTTCCTGTCGGACCTGGTGGCGGGCATGCAGGAGTACGCCGCGGCCGAGGCGCTCGACAACTTCCTGGACGAGGGCCGCTACGAGCTCGTCGTGCTGGACACGCCCCCGAGCCGCCACGCGCTGGACTTCCTGGAGGCCCCGGGACGGCTGGCGCGCTTCCTGGATGACCGCATCGTCTCGCTCTTCCTCCCGGAGGACAAGGGGCGCGGGGGGCGGCTGTGGCGCAAGACGTCACAGCTGCTGGGCAACGTGCTGGGGGGCATCTTCGGCGAGAGCTTCACCCACGAGATGCGGGCCTTCATGGGGGCCTTCAGCGGGCTGTTCGCCGGCATCCGGATGCGAGCGGATCGGCTGCGCTCGCGGCTGAGCTCGCCGGACGCGGCCTTCCTGCTGGTGACGTCGCCGGAGGAGGCCTCGCTGGAAGAGGCCGGCTTCTTCCGGGACATGCTGCGCGAGAAGGGGCTGCCCTTCGCGGGCTACGTGCTCAACCGGAGCTGGGCGCGGGAGGACGGGCTGGCCCACCCCGAGGCGCTGCTGCGGCACGTGGAGGACGACGGCGCGGCGCGCGACGGGGTGAAGGCCCTCATGCACCTGGCCGAGAACGAGCGGGTGCGCGCCGAGGCCCACCGCGGGCTGCTGGCGCGACTGGCGGAGCGGCTGCCCGCGGGCGCGGTGGCGGTGGCCGCCCCCGAGGCCGGGGGGGACCTGGAGGACTTCGGCGGCCTGGTGCGCCTGGGCGAGGCGCTCGCCACCCCGTGACGCGGTCCTGGGGCCGCCGAAGGAAGTCGCTTCCAGGTTGAGGCACGGCGTCCGCCTCGCGGACCTCCCCCCCGGGCACGCGGCGCGCGAACTTGTCCACTAAGTGTACAGGTTGCGCGGAAACGCGCCCGGAGGGCACTCGCGCCGCATGTGGCTTGAAGGTGCCTCGCACCCGGCATGCGGAACGGAGGCGCACCTGGACTTCAGGGCAACACCGATGTCTGGAGGTGGGCATTCAGGAGAAGCGGGCCTGCCCGGGGTCGGACAGCAGGGCAGCGGGGCTCCCGGGCCCCCCCTTGGAGAGGGCCTCCGCCGTGTCGACCTTTCGGCGTCCACACGCAGGAGGTCTGATCCATGGCCCAGAAGTACACCGAGAATGGCCGAGACGTTCCGACACGCCCCGCTCCGGCGAACGGCACCCCGAGCAGCGATCGTGAGCGAGAGCGCCGCGCCGCCGAGTCCCCGCCGGGCTCGCGCGAGCGCTCCGAGTCCGACGCCACCGGGTGGAGCCCCGAGCGCGACGAGGATCCCGCCGCGCGCGAGGGCCGCTACCACCGCGCCGCGCAGCTCCGACTGGCCCAGCCGCGCACCGAGATGGGAGCGCCACCGTCCGGGGACGACACGCGCCATGACCTGGGCTCCCAGCGCCGCCTGCTCCACCGGGATCGCCCCGTCGAGCGCCCGGGGCGCGTGCCCACGGACACGGATTATGGCCCCTATGGCCGGGACGACCGGGCGGCGGACTCCGCGACCGGACAGGGCCGGGGGCCGCTGCTGGGCGAGCATGACAGGGAGCACTCCCTGGACATGCGCCACCCGCCTCGGGACTACCGCCCGTGGGACCGCACCGGCGCGGGCCCCGACACGCCCCCGCTGGGGCGAGGCCCCTACACGGAGCCCGGGGGGCGCGAGACGTTCAACACGGGGGCCCAGGAGCAGCCGCGGCATGAGGGGCGGGTGCACCGCCACGGACCGCGCGAGGAGCGCTCGTGGGAGGAGGATCGCCCCGGACAGGACAGGCGGGAGGAGCCGCGCGAGGGCTACTCGGGGCTGATGGGCATGGGCCCCGCTGGCACCGTGTCGCGCGAGTCCCGCCCCCGGACCGAGCAGGGCCGCGGGGGCCGCTGGAAGCGCGAGCCGCTCAACGCGCGGGAGATCATGACGCGGCACGTGAAGAGCGCCCGGGTCGACAGCAGCCTGCGGGACGTGGCGCGCATCATGAAGGACGAGGACTGCGGCATCGTCCCGGTGGTGGACGAGCGCGGACGGCTGCGGGGCCTGCTCACGGACCGGGACCTCGTCATCCGCACCCTGGCCGAGGGCAGGCCGCCGGACACCCTGCTCGCCCGGGACGTGATGACGGATGACGTGGAGGCGGTGACGCCGGACGAGGACATCCACGGCATCATCGCGCTGATGGGCCGCCGCCAGGTGCGTCGCATCCCGGTGGTGGAGCGCGACGACCGGCTGGTGGGCATCATCTCGATGGCGGACATCGCCACCCGCGCCGACTACGACGAGGAGCTCCAGGAAGCGCTGGACCGCATCTCGGCCCGGCGCTCCTTCTGGAGCCGCCTCTACTAGCTCACGTGATGGCGACGGTGACGCCCGAGGCGTCACTGCTGGCGGTGAACTTCTTGAGGGGGCCAATGGTGATGGCCCCTCCGCTCTCGTCGGGCCCTCGCGTCACGTCGCCCGTCTTGGTGAAGCGCGAGTTGTGGCAGGGGCACCACAACCCCTGCACGGGCTCGTCGAAGGTGACGGGGCACTGCTGGTGGGTGCAGATGCCATCCACCGCCGAGTACGTCCCGCCCTCGAGCGCGAAGACGAAGAGGAGCTTGCCGTAGCCCTCGGGAACACCCTGCACGAATTGACCGGCCGTCCGCAGCTCGGGGAATTGCGCGAAGGGGAAGAAGATCTTCCCCTCCACGACGGCGGGGAAGCCCACGTCACCGGCCGCGAAGTCGATGAGCAGCACGCCCTTGTCCGCGTCGTAGCTCGAGGTGAACTTGCGCAGCGGGGCCCGGGCGGGCGGGTTCGTCACCGTGCCGTCCAGGGCGAAGCGTGAGCCGTGGCAGGGGCAGATCGCCTCGCCCTGCTCGAAGCCCAGCGGGCAGCCCGAGTGCGTGCAGATGTTGGACGTCACCGCGTACAGGTTGCCCCCCGGGTGCATGACGAGCAGATGCTGCTCGCCGGGCACGCGCAGGGTGACGGCACCGCCGTCACGCGACAGGTCCGGGTAGCGCTTCACGTCCAGCCGCACGCGCCCGTCCGACTCCTTCTCCGCGTCCAGCACCGGCGAGGGAGCGATGTTCGGCGCGCACCCGGACAGCCCCGTCGCCGCCGCGCCCGCGCCCACTCCCGCGATGCCCCTGAGGAAGCCTCGACGACTGGTGCTCACTTCCCCTCCTCCTTCAGCTGGAACTTCGTCTCCATGTCGAGCGCGTCATTCACCTTCACCATCAGCAGGGAGGGGCGCTCCACCTGGAAGGACTCCAGGCTCACCTGGAACTTGCCCTCGGCCGTGATGTCCTTGTCCGAGGTGAAGACCACCTTCATGGGCACCTCCACCGGCTGCTTGACGCCGTGGAAGGTGAGCTGGCCCTTGAGCACCACCGCCTGCTCCGAGGGGAAGGTGGTGGGCAGCTTCACGCCGCTGGCCACGCCCTTGAACTCGATGGTGGGGAACCTGGCGGCCTCGGTGGCCTCCTTCATGTGGGCGTCGCGGTTGGCGTTGCCCGAGTCGAAGTCGGCCACGTTGGCGCGCACGGCCACCTGCAGGCTGCCGTCGGGGAGGATGCGCGCCTTGCCCTCGGTGGGCTTCGCGGTGCCCACCACTTCGTGCAGCTTGTGGATGAGGTGGTAGCTGATGGAGCTGTCGGCGGACTTCACCGAGTACAGGCGCGCGGCCTTGGCCGCCTCCTGCGCGAGCGCGGGCGCGGATAGCAGCAACGAGGCCAGGACGGCCAGCAACGAGTGTTTCATGGGAATCTCCGGGGGTCTCAACGCGGATGCGGGGACGAAATTCAGAAGACGATCATCAGGGCACCCGCCGTCACGGCGCCCAGGGTGGCATAGCCCAGCACCTGGTGGGCGCGAACGGTGTCCACCTGCGAGAGCTTGCCCTCCCTGGCTTCCGTCAGGCGGCCCAGCAGCACCTGGGAGAGCATGCCGGCGGTGGCCAGGGACATGAAGATTTTATGGAAGGTGATGGTGTCCCAGCGGAGCTTCTTCTCGAAGGGCGTGGGCGCCAGCAGGCCGAGCAGGCCCGTGCCCGCGAAGAGGGAGGAGGAGCCCACCACCAGCCCGGTGTGCCAGTTCCTGTACTTGCCGGTGTCGCCGTAGCCGCGGTAGCGGTCGTCGAAGTTGAGCTGTCCCACCACCACCGTGGCGGCCAGGGTGACGGCCATGGCGATGCCCAGGCCCTGGTGGATGCTGAGCATGGTGCGGCGGCGGGCGATGGCCTTCTCCAGCTTCGGGTCCACCGCCACGGGCGCCTCGGCGGCCGTCGAGGACTCGAGCAGGTCGAAGTCCATGTCCATGGGCGGCTCCTCCGCCTGCTGCACCGGCGCATCCGCCGGCTGCGTCTCGGCGGGCTTGGACTCGGTCTTGGAGGACGCGGCCTGTGCGTGCGTGACGGGTGCGGCGAGGAGTGGAATCAACAGGGCGGCAACGACGGAACGGAACATCTCTTCCCTCTGGCAGCGAGAAACACCGCTCCCCAGTATGCGCGAAGGGGCCCAGGCTCGCATGTCGGGTTTATTACGAGGGAGCTCCCACCTCCTGCTTCCAACCTGCTCGAAAAAAGGGGGTGAGAGTCTTGGTCCGACCGTCCGATGTCGGGGCGCTCAGGCCGGCGCGGTGGCCGGGGGCTCCGAGCGCTGCGCGGTGCCCTGGGAGAGCTCCTGGCCCAGCACGCGCGGATCGAAGTACGCGTAGAAGCGCGAGATGCGCTCACCGTCCCACTCGATGATGGAGACGCCCTCGTAGTTCACCGCGGCGCCGTTGTGCGCGGTGCCGCTGGACTCCCACTCGAGGGCCACCCGGTCACCGGCTTCGATCATGTTGCGGAAGGTGGACTTCACCTGACGCAACATGCCCTTGTACTCGCGCCAGAACTGGCCTGCCCCGTCCTTGCCCTGGAAGGTGCGGTGAGAGGCCACGTTGCTCACCTGCGCGTCGTCACTGAAGAGCTGCAGGAGGGGCTCCACGTCTCCGCTCTCCTCCAGCTTGGACAGTGCGTCCACGAACCGCTGCGCTCGCTCCATCGCCATGGGGGTTCCTCACTCCGAGAGGGTCCTTACGCTTCGGAGGGTGCGCATGGCCCTCGGGCACTGCCCACCGTGCTGGCTGGCCGCTCGGGTGGCGAGCGGAAGGGGGAGTGCGACCGGGCGCGTGTCGAACTAGGCTGGGCCCCGTCATGGAACGCGTCCGCGAGGCCCCGCCCGCTCCCTCCGAGGAGAGCGTCCCCTCCCTGGAGGAACTGCCCCGCGTCGCCCCGGAGGCGAGCACCCTGCTCGAGGGGATGCGGGGGCTGCGCGAGCCCGGAGTGACGGCCGAGGAGGTGGACGCGTTCCTGGAGGGACTCTCGGCACCCCGTCCCCAGGGCGAGCCCCCCCGCGTGCGGGCGGACGTCATGTTGGACATCCTGGAGGACAGGCGGCTGTGTGCGCTCACCGGCACGGACGGGCGCCGGGTGGGCGTCGTGGCCCTGGAGGCCCTGCTGGGGCTCGGCTACCCGTACGCGCTCGAGGTCACCCCCGAGATGCTGGCCCTGGCCCGCGGCTCCGCGGCGACACGCGAGCGCCTTCCCGGCCACCTCCGCGCGGGACTCGGGCTGGCCTTCATCAACGTCCTGCTGCCGGTGGGGACGCACGCGCTGGAAGCCTTCGACTCTCCCCATGCCTCCGCCAGGGCCCTCGTCGGCGTGCCCCCCGGGGAGCATCCCCTCGACGTGGGGAGCAACCTGCCGCTGCTCGTGCCGCTCCTGCTCGGGCCTCCCCTGCTGTCGGCCCTGGCCGCGGGGCTCGGGTTCCGCCCCCTGCA
>NZ_DASVSO010000970.1:0-7511 GCF_036388035.1 Archangium sp. | reverse complement strand
GGGCTGGGGCTGGGCCTCTTCATCAGCCACTCCATCGCGCGGATGCACGGGGGCTCGCTGTCGCTGGCGAGCGCCGAGGGCCAGGGCTCCACCTTCACCCTGGGCCTGCCGCGCATGTCCGCGCAGGAGGTGCGGCAGCTTCCCCGCCGGGTGCTGCTGCTGGACGAGGACAAGGTGCAGGAGGCGGTGGCCGAGCGCGCCCTGCGCGCCGCGGGCTTCGAGGTGCTCACCGCCCACGAGGGGGTGGAGGCGCTGCGCCGGGTGTCGCACCTGCCGGTGGACCTGGTGCTGCTGTCGGCGAGCGCCCCGCCCAGCCCGCTCGGCATCTTCCTGGTGGCCTTCGCGGAGCTGCCTCGCGCCCGGCCCGTCCCCATCGTGCTGGCCGGGGCCTCCCGCCCCGCCTGGGCCCAACCGGACTCCGCCACGTGCGCGCGGCCCTACCGCGAGGGGGAGTTGCTCACCGCCGTGCGCGCCACGCTGGGCCTGCCGCAGCCCCAGGAGCGTGTCTCCGTCCTGGAGCACGTCCCGATGGAAGCCCTGATGCTTCCGTGAGGCGTTGAACCATCCCCTTGCCCCGCTGTCCGCTCCTGGTGCCTCCGAGTTGCCCCTGTCCGGTCGATTGCTTCCCGGTGTGTAACGCGACGCATTAGACTCCGCGCGTTACGCAGTTTCACTCGCCGAGAGGGGCGCCCCTGATGTCGCAGCGAAGCCCGGAACGCTATGGGCTCTATGAGCCTGAGACCGAGCACGATGCCTGTGGTGTGGGCTTCGTGGCCCACATCCGGGGAGAGAGGTCGCGAGGCATCGTCGAGGATGCGCTGGAGCTGCTCAACCGGCTGAGCCACCGGGCCGCGGCGGGGAAGGACCCGGAGACAGGAGACGGCGCCGGCATCCTCGTGCAGCTCCCGCACCGCTTCTTCGAGCGCGAGCGCCTGGGCTTCGCGTTGCCGCCGCGCCGCCAGTACGCGGTGGGCATGGTGTTCCTCCCCTCGGACGCGGAGGCGCGCATCGCCTGCGAGGCGGCACTGGAGCAGGTGGCCGCCGACGAGGGCCAGCGCGTGCTCGGCTGGCGCGACGTGCCGGTGGACCCCTCGTACCTCGGCCGGCTGGCGCGGGAGGGGGCTCCCGTCATCCGGCAGCTCTTCGTGGCCCGGCGCCGCGTGGTGCCCAGCGCCTTCGAGCGCAAGCTGTACCGCATCCGCAAGCTGGCCGAGCGGCGCATCCGCGAGCGCGGGTTGGACCCGGACGGCCAGTTCCACGTGGCCAGCTTCTCGTCCGAGACGCTCATCTACAAGGGCCTGCTCCTGCCCCGGCAGCTCCCGCGCTTCTACGTGGACCTGCAGCACCCCGAGCTCGTCAGCGCGCTCGCGCTGGTGCACTCGCGCTTCTCCACCAACACCTTCCCCACGTGGGAGCTGGCGCAGCCGTTCCGCTACATCGCGCACAACGGCGAAATCAACACGCTGCACGGCAACCGCAACTGGATGAACGCGCGGCGCGGGCTGCTCCAGTCGGCCC
Organism: Archangium sp.; assembly: GCF_036388035.1. Lineage (GTDB taxonomy): Bacteria > Myxococcota > Myxococcia > Myxococcales > Myxococcaceae > Archangium. Next base: position 5,993 of record NZ_DASVSO010000970.1, on the reverse strand, counting down.
GGCTCGGCGGCAGCCTGGAGCCGCTCGCCCCGCTCATCGTCCCGGGGAAGAGCGACTCGGCGCAGTTCGACAACATGGTGGAGCTGCTGTGCCTGGGCGGGCGCCCGCTGCCCCACTCCATGATGATGATGATTCCCGAGGCGTGGGAGGGCCACACGCTGATGAGCGACGAGCGGCGCGCCTTCTACGAGTACTCCAGCGCGCTGCTGGAGCCGTGGGACGGGCCGGCGGCCATCGCCTTCACCGACGGGCAGCTCATCGGCGCCACGCTGGACCGCAACGGGCTGCGCCCCGCGCGCTACCTCGTCACCGAGGACGACCGCATCATCCTCGCCTCGGAGACGGGCGTCATCGACGTGCCCGCCGCGCAGGTGCGCCGCAAGGGCCGCCTCACCCCGGGCCGCATGCTGCTGGTGGACACCGAGGAGGGCCGCATCCTCGAGGACGAGGAGGTGAAGCGCGACATCACCACCCGCTGGCCGTACCGGCGCTGGCTCGAGCGCAACGTCTTCACCTTCGACGACCTGCCCACGGTGCCCGCGCCGCCGCGGCTGGGCGGGGAGGAGCTGTGGCGGCTGCAGCGCGCCTTCGGCTACTCGGACGAGGACGTGCGGCTGGTGCTGCGGCCCATGGGCGAGAGCGGCAAGGAGCCGACGGGTTCCATGGGCACGGACACCCCGCTGGCGGTGCTCAGCGAGCAGGCGCCCACGCTCTTCAACTACTTCCACCAGCTCTTCGCGCAGGTGACGAACCCGCCCATCGACCCCATCCGCGAGTCGCTGGTGATGACGCTCGCCACGGGGCTGGGGCCGGAGGGCAACACCTTCGAGGAGACGCCGGACCAGTGCCACCGGCTGTCGCTGCCGGGCCCCATCCTCACCAACGGGCAGTTGGCGAAGCTGGCCGCCATCCGCAACGAGGGCATCTTCGAGACGCACCGGCTGAGCCTCGTGTACCCGGTGGACGGGGGCGAGGGCGCGCTGGAGGCGGCGGTGGAGCGCCTGTGCACCGAGGCCGTGGAGGCGGTGGACGCGGGCGTGAGCATCCTCGTGCTGAGCGACCGGGGCGTGGACGCGGCCCATGCCCCCATCCCCGCGCTGCTGGCCATGTCGGCGGTGCACCAGCGGCTGGTGCGCGACGGCATCCGCATGTACACGGGCCTCGTGCTGGAGACGGCCGAGGCGCGTGAGGTGCACCACTTCGCCTGTCTCTTCGGCTTCGGCGCCTCGGCCGTCAACCCGTACCTCGCGCTGGACTCGCTGCGCGCCCTGGCGGAGGCGGGCGAGCTGCCGGTGGACCATGAGAAGGCGCAGGAGAACTTCATCCACGCCATCGAGGAGGGCCTGCTGAAGGTGATGTCCAAGATGGGCATCTCCACGCTGCAGTCCTACCGAGGCGCGCAGCTCTTCGAGGCGGTGGGCCTGGAGCGCAAGCTCGTGGAGCGGCACTTCACGGGCACGCCCTCGCGGGTGGAGGGCGTGGGCCTGCCGGAGCTGGGGCACGAGGTGCGCGAGCGCCACGCGCGCGGCTTCGGCGAGGCGTCGGAGTTCGAGCTGGAGCAGCTCCCCGTGGGCGGCCAGTACCAGTGGCGCCGCCGGGGTGAGACGCACAAGTGGAACCCGGCCACCATCGCGAAGCTGCAGCAGGCGGCGCGCACCAACGACGCGGCCCTCTTCGCCGAGTACTCGCGGCTGGCGGACGACGAGTCTCGCGCGCACTGCAACCTGCGAGGGCTGCTGGAGGTGGTGACGGAGGGCCGTACCCCCGTGCCGCTGGAGGAGGTGGAGTCGGCGGCGGAGCTCGTGAAGCGCTTCGTCACCGGGGCCATGTCCTTCGGCTCCATCAGCGCCGAGGCCCACGAGACGCTGGCCATCGCGATGAACCGGCTGGGCGGGCGCTCCAACAGTGGCGAGGGCGGCGAGGAGTCGCGCCGCTATGTGCCGGACGAGAACGGGGACATGCGCCGCAGCGCCATCAAGCAGGTGGCCAGCGCGCGCTTCGGCGTCACCACCGAGTACCTCGTCAACGCGGCCGAGCTGCAAATCAAGATGGCCCAGGGCGCCAAGCCGGGCGAGGGCGGGCAGCTCCCGGGCCACAAGGTGGACGAGCGCATCGCCAAGGTGCGCTGGTCCACGCCGGGCGTGACACTCATCTCGCCGCCGCCGCACCATGACATCTACTCCATCGAGGATCTGGCGCAGCTCATCTACGACTTGCAGGCGGTGAACCCGTCGGCGCGGGTGAGCGTGAAGCTGGTGAGCGAGGTGGGCGTGGGCACCATCGCCGCGGGCGTGGCCAAGGCCGGAGCGGGGGCCGTGGTCATCTCGGGCTACGAGGGAGGCACGGGCGCCTCGCCCCTCTCCAGCATCAAGCACGCGGGCCTGCCGTGGGAGCTGGGGCTGGCCGAGGCGCAGCAGGTGCTGGTGCACAACGGACTGCGCGGGCGCATCCGGGTGCAGGTGGACGGCGGCCTGCGCACCGCGCGGGACGTGCTCGTCGCCACACTGCTCGGCGCCGAGGAGTTCGGCATGGCCACCGCGAGCCTCATCGCGCTCGGGTGCGTGATGCTGCGCAAGTGCCATCTCAACACCTGCTCGGTGGGCATCGCCACGCAGGACGCGGGCCTGCGCGAGCGCTTCCACGGCAAGCCCGAGCACGTGGTGAACTTCTTCTTCATGGTGGCCGAGGACCTGCGGCGGCAGATGGCGGCCCTCGGCGTGCGCCGGCTGGCCGAGCTGGTGGGCCGGGTGGAGCTGCTCCGGCAGCGGCCCGCGTCCGACCACTGGAAGGTGAAGCGGGTGGACCTCTCCGGGCTGCTGTCGCCTCCCAGCGCGTCCGAGGACGAGGTCCGGCGGTGTGACACGCCCCAGGTGAAGGACGTGTCGGACCACCTGGACCGGGAGATTCTCGAGCATGCGAAGGCCTCGCTGGAGGGCGGGGCGCCCACGCTGCTGGTGCGCCCGGTGAGCAACACGCACCGGACCGTGGGGGCCATGCTCTCGGGGGAGATTGCCCGGCGGTACGGGGCGCGGGGGCTGCCGGACGGGCAACTGCGCATCCGGTTGCAGGGCTCGGCGGGGCAGAGCTTCGGGGCCTTCCTCTCCAGCGGGGTGACGCTGGAATTGGCGGGAGATGCCAACGACTACCTCGGCAAGGGGCTCTCCGGCGGGCGCATCATCGTCCACCCACCCGAGGGCACCCGCTTCGTCCCCGAGGAGAACGTGCTGGTGGGCAACACCGTCCTCTATGGCGCCACGGCCGGCGAGGTGTACCTGCGCGGGCTCGCGGGCGAGCGCTTCGCGGTGCGCAACAGCGGCGCGCAGGCGGTGGTGGAGGGCGTGGGCGACCACGGCTGCGAGTACATGACGGGCGGCGTGGTGGTGGTGCTCGGGCCCACCGGGCGTAACTTCGCCGCGGGCATGAGCGGCGGCCTCGCCTTCGTGCTCGACCGGGAGCGCTCCTTCCGCGAGCGCTGCAACCTGGAGATGGTGGAGCTGGAGTCGCTGGTGGACGAGTCGGAAATCTGGCTCGTGCACGGGATGATTGAGCGGCACCTGCACCACACGGGCAGCACGCTGGCGCAACGGGTGCTCGACAACTGGGAGCTGATGGTGCCGCAATTCGTGAAGGTGATGCCCACCGACTACAAGCGCGTGCTCCAGGCACGCCGGGCGGCCCGCAGGCCCCCTCCGGCGGCGGCACCGCGCCTCCAAGTCGTGGGGGGGGAGGGCTGAGCCATGGGAAAGACGACTGGCTTCCAGGAGTGGCAGCGCGTCCCCGCCCCCAAGCGGGAGAAGTCCGAGCGGGTGGGGGACTCGCGCGAGTTCGTGCTGCCGCTGTCCGCCGACGAGGCGAAGCGGCAGGCGGGGCGGTGCATGGACTGCGGCGTGCCCTTCTGTCACCAGGGCTGCCCGCTGGGCAACCCCATCCCCGAGTTCAACGACGCCGTGTACCGGGGGAAGTGGAAGGAGGCCTTCCTCGCGCTGAGCGGCACCAACAACTTCCCCGAGTTCACCGGGCGGTTGTGCCCGGCGCCGTGCGAGGCCGCCTGCGTCCTCAACATCGACCAGGATCCGGTGGCCATCGAGCAGATGGAGAAGGAGATCATCGAGCGCGCCTTCGCCGAGGGCTGGGTGCGAGCGCGCCCTCCGGCGAGCCGCACGGGCAAGCGCGTGGCGGTGGTGGGCTCGGGGCCGGCGGGGCTGGCGGCGGCGGCGCAGCTCAACCAGGCGGGGCACAGCGTCACCGTGTACGAGCGGGACGACAGGCCCGGGGGCCTGCTGCGCTACGGGATTCCCGACTTCAAGCTGGAGAAGTCGGTGCTGGACCGGCGGCTGAAGCTGCTGGAGGCGGAGGGCGTGGAGTTCCGCTGCGGCGTGGACGTGGGCCGCGAGCCGGGCTTCCGTGCATTGCGCGAGCAGTACGACGCGGTGGTGCTGGCCATGGGCGCGAGGCATGCCCGTGAGCTGGAGGTGCCCGGGCGCGAGCTGGCGGGCGTGGTGCCGGCGATGGAGTACCTGGAGCACCAGAACCGGGTGGTGGCGGGGCTGGCGACGCGGGAGCCCCGGCTGGACGCGGCGGGCCGACGGGTGCTCATCCTGGGCGGAGGCGACACGGGCTCGGACTGCCTGGGCACGGCGCTGCGCCAGGGCGCGGCGAGCGTGACGCAGGTGGAGCTGATGCCCGCGCCGCCGAAGGTGCGCACCGAGAGCAACCCGTGGCCGCGCTGGCCGCTCGTCTTCCGGACGTCCTCGAGCCAGGAGGAGGGGGGGGCGCGCGAGTTCGGGCTGATGACGAAGCAGCTGGTGGGCGAGGACGGCCGGCTGAAGGCGCTGCACGCGGTGAAGGTGGAGCTCCAGCGGGAGGCGGGTGGCGCGCCCCGGTTGGTGGAGGTGCCCGGCTCCGAGACGGTCCACGAGGTGGACCTGCTGGTGCTGGCCATGGGCTTCACGGGGCCGGACACCGGGAAGCTGGCGGAAGAGCTGGGCGTGAAGCTCACACCTCGGGGCAATGTGCAGGTGGACGCGGGCTTCGCCACGTCGGCGGACGGCGTGTTCTGCGCGGGCGACGCGAGCCGCGGTGCGAGCCTCATCGTCTGGGCACTCTCGGATGGGCGCGAGGCGGCGAAGGCCGTGGACGCGTACCTCTCCCAGGGCGCCTCCGTGCTGCCGACTCGAGGCAAGGACTCCGCCTTCGGCTGAGTGTTATTCCATTTCTTCCGGCAGGGGCGTGCGGAGGAACATCAGCCCCGTTCCCTTCCGCGCGGTGATGACGCGGAAACCCTGGCCAGCGATTTTGACGAGCGCATCCTCGCTGGCCTTTCCACTGGCGAGCCACGCGTCCGCCTCGTCTTTGGTTGCGAACGTCTGGGAGACGGTGACTGATTCAATGGCGGGAATGTAGAACTTGCGAAAGTATTCGCGGTACTCATCCAGCTTCTGGCTATCGCGGACGTAGAGCAGCGCTACCGCGGCGATTCGGAGCGCTTCGTCCTCTGGAGAGCCATCCTGGTACTTCTCGTTCACGGCTCTCAGAGTTTCCATGACAGAGGCCACATCGAAGTTTGAGTTGTAGTTCATGAGCGCTACCGCCGGATGTGCCGCTGCGTCACGGTGATGTCCACAATGTGCGGGGCACTGCCTTCCACCTCCGCCGCCGAGTCCCTGCGCACCCCGAGCACCAGTCGGCTGGCCTCGGGCCGCAAATTTTGTCCGTTACGATGCGCTCGCCCTCCAACAGGTATCTATAGGAACGCGTCCGTCGTCCTCGAAAACGACGGACCTGGACGGCGCATTGCCTGGATGCTTACTGATGGATTGCCTTTTCATGTCTCAATTGTTCTCTGCCGGAGTTGGGCGCTCAGAAAACGTAGGGCTAGCCATGCGACGACGGGGATAGTCCTGCCAAATCTTTGTGAATTCGGATTTTTCTTCGAACGAGAAGCGCAAATACTCTGCGGAGCCAGAGATGTGTGCCTTGGGGGTGACTAGCAG
>NZ_DASVSO010000969.1:0-3235 GCF_036388035.1 Archangium sp. | reverse complement strand
AGGTCGGAGATGATGTCGCACGCGCGCAACAGGAGGTCCGTGGCCACCTCGGTGGCGGCCTTCCCGTCGCGCTCGGCGCGCAGCACGTCCTCGGCCGCGTGCGCGACCTGACCGATAGCGGCCAGGCCCAGCATGCGGGCCTCGCCCTTCATCGTGTGCAGCTCGCGCGCGACCTCGTCCGCCGCCTGATCCGCGGTGGGCTTCTCCAAATCGAGAACGCCCAGCTGGATCTTCTGGAGACGGTCGGCGCTGACCTCCTGGAACTTCTGCAGGAGGGATCTCTTGAGGGACTCGGTGTCCATGGACGGAGGGCTTCAGAACGGAGGACCGCCCCGCCTTGCCCCTCCTCCTCCTCGTTAGTCGGCCTTGAAGCGCTTGATGAGCTCCGCCAGACGACCCGCGAGCTGCGTGAGCTCGGCGGCCGCACCCGTGGCCTGCTTGGAGGCCTGGGTGGTCTGACGCGTGACGTCCTCGATCTCCGCCATGGAGGCCACCACCTGCTCGGTGGCCGTGCGCTGCTGCTGCGTGGCGAGGTTGATGACGCGAGCCGCGTCACTCGTCTCCTGCACGCCGGCGAGGATGCCCTCGACCGCCTGCGCCGCCACCGCGCCCAGCTTCTCGCCGGACTCCGTGGCCTCCTTGGAGGCGTCCGCCGCCGAGCCCGCCGCGGCCGTGGCCTCGCGGATCTCGGTGATCAGGTTCTTGATCTCCTTGGTGGACTCCATGACGTTCTCCGCCAGGCGGCGCATCTCGGCCGCGACGATGGAGAAGCCCTTGCCGGCCTCACCGGCGCGGCTGCCCTCGAGGGCGGCGTTGAGCGCGAGCAGGTCCGAGCGGTCGGCGATCTCGTCGATCACCTCGACCACCGTGCCGATGCGCTCCACGCGCTTGGACAGCTTGGTGATGGAGTCCGCCACGGCGACGCCGTCGCTGCGGATCTGCTGCATGGCCTGGATGAACTCGCCGATGGCGCCCCGGCCCGCGCGAGCGGCACCCAGGGTCTCCTCGGCCACGCGCGCCACGCTGCCGGCGTTCTCGGCGATCTGCGCCGAGGCGTGCTTGAGCTCTTCCATCGTGGCCGTGGTCTCGTGGATGGCCGCGGCCTGCTCGGTGGAGCTCGTCTCGTGCTGCGTGGAGGCGGCGAGCACCTGGTTGGCGGACGAGGACAGGCGCAGGGCCGCCTCGTTGATCTCCCGCACGAAGGTGCGCAGCGTCTCGATCACCTTGCCGAAGCCCTCGAGGAGGGGCCCAAGCTGGGGGTCCTCGGTGGAGGTGTTCCACTGGGCCAGGTCGCCCTCGCGCACCAGGGTGATCAGCGCGTCGATGGCCTGATCAATCTCCTGCGCGGCCACCTGCTTGCGGCGCTCGGCGGCGGCGTGACGGTCCAGGAGCTGGTTGAAGAGGTTGGCCAGATCCGCGGCATCGTCCTCTACGGCGTTCTTCGGAACGCGCGCCTCGAGGTTGCCCGCCAGCACCGCGATGACGGTGTCGGTGATGGGCTTGAGCGGGGCGGCCTTCTTCGAACGAGGGGCGGCGACGCCCTCCATCCCGACAACTTCGTTCTTCGGATCAACAGGGGACATTGCCTTCAGTGCCTTCCTTGAGAATTCAAGGTTTCAACAAGATCGATCAGCATCACGGGGCGCTCCTCATCGAGGAACACTCCGACCGCGTACGACGCCGCGGAGACCGCTGGGGGCAGCCTCCGCAAGTCCATGATGGGGACGGGGCGAACACCCCGGATGGCATCCACCTTGAGGTGGCCCTCCCCTTCGGGGGTCTCGAAGACGAGCGCGCGGTTGCCGCGCTTGAGCCCGCCGAGCTCCGCCACCGCCAGATCCTCGGGGTGGGAGCGGTCGATGCGCAGCACCACCGAGGCGTCGGTGCCGTAGACGATGTCGCCGACCTCGAAGAAGAGGACGTCGACCTCGTTGGCCTCGGCCTCGACCACCGGATCGTCGTAGCCGATCATCGCACCACCGCCCGCTGCCGCGCGTTCTGCAGCAGCTTGGTGAAGTTGAGGAAGGCCACCGCCTCCCCGAGCGTACCGCCCTCGGCGACACCGAGCAGGTGCTCGGCCGCTGAGTCCCCGCCCAGGGGAGGAGGAAGGATGTCGGCCACGAGCACCCGGCGCAGGCCGAGCACCGAGTCCGCCACCACACCGACGCGGTAGTTGCCGCTGGTGCCGATGAAGAGTCGGGTCCTCGGCCCTACGCGGGCCTCCCCCTTGCCAAGGAAGCGCAGGAGATCCACCACGGGGAGTACCTCACCGCGATGGCCGGTAACACCGAGGAGGAAGGACGGGGTCCGAGGCAGGGGCGTGAGGAGCCCGGTACGGATGACCTCGAGGACGTTCTCACTGGGAACGCCCATGCGAAGGTCGCCCACGCGGAAGCAGAAGAATTCCTGCTCCGGCCGGGCCTGGCCTGCGATGGCACGGTCGGGCGCCTTCCGGAGCGCACGCTGAAGGGGAGTGGTGTTCAAGGCGCCAAAGTATCCGGAGGCTAGCGAAGAGGGTCAAGGGTGGACCGAATCACATGGTCCGGGCCGTCTCAACGGTGTAGGGTTGCAGCCGTATTCCTGAGGAGGCAGATGTCTCGCGTACTGGTCATCGATGATAGCCCAATGCTGGTGGAGCTCACGGTCCGGGCTTTGGGCTCGGTTGGCTACCAAGCCACCGGAGCCACCGACCTGGCGAGCCTCGACCAGAAGCTCACCGAGGGACCGTTCGCGCTCATCCTCATGGACGTGAACATGCCGGAGATGTTCGGCGATGACGTCGTCGAGTACCTCCGCACGCAGAAGAAGGTCACCTCCAAGCTGGTACTCTACTCGGATATCTCCGAGGAGGAACTGGCGGCCAAGACCCGGAACTCGGGCGCGGATGCCTACATCCTCAAGGGCGGGGGCATCGAGGCGGTGCTCTCCGGCATCATGCGCATCCTGGGCGCCCCCACCGCCAGTGGGAGCGCACCCGCACGCCCTGTCGCGGCTCCCGCCTCCCCGGCCGCTCGCGCGCCCACCACCTCCGCGGCCCCCCGCCCGCCCGCCGTGGCTCCGGCGACCCGGACTCCGGGCCCCGTGGCCGCTCCTCGGCCTGTCGCTCCTGGCACCGCGCCCCAGGCGAACGTCGCCCCTCCGCCTCGCGTCGCCCCCGCCACCCAGGCGCAGGCGCTCCCCGGCCCTCGCGCGCCCGTGGCGGCTCCGCCCGCGCAGCCTCGTCCCGTAGCGCAGG
>NZ_DASVSO010000968.1:0-2382 GCF_036388035.1 Archangium sp. | reverse complement strand
TCACCACCAAGGTGAACAACGGCGAGGGCGCCGTGGGCGCGCTGGTGGCCGACCGGCGCCTGGGCCAGAAGATCTCCGAGTCCGTGGAGGACATGTCCGACTTCGCCTCCAAGCTCACCGGGCTGCAGACCGAGGTGGGCCTGCAGGCCACCTATCTGGTGGGGCAGGGCAGCTCGAAGAACAGCCTGTCGCTGCGGCTGGCCCCCAAGCCGGACAAGTACTACCTGCTGGAGCTGGTGGATGATCCGCGCGGCATCTCCGAGACGCAGCTCGTCCAGTCCAACCCGCCCTCCTCGGGCGAGCCCGTCACCCAGCAGCAGAAGATCACCCGCGAGGGCTTCAAGTTCAGCGCCCAGTTCGCCAAGCGCTACTACTTCACCACCCTGCGCTTCGGCATCATCGAGTCCACGGGTGGCATCGGCGCGGACTTCCACTTCTTCAAGGACCACCTGGCGCTGAAGCTGGACGCCTTCAACTTCTCGGTGGACGAGCTGCGCTACCCCCGCATCCGCGCCTCGCTCAGGGCCCAGGCGTTCGATCGGCTCTTCCTCACCGCCGGCATGGACGACGTGCTCAATGATCCGCGGCGCGACCTCACCACCCGGAGGATGCTCGCCGGCCGCGACTTCTTCTTCGGGGGCGGCATCTACTTCAACGATGACGACCTCAAGGCCATCATGACGGCGGTGCCCACGCCGTGATGGCTTGACCTGACCGGCCGAAAAGTCGTACCTCGCCACGGCACGGGTGGTCCCCTGGGAGACCCGTGCCCGCCTCACCGGCCCCTCTCCCTGGAACGCTCATGTCTCTTCTCGTCGTTGGCTCGGTCGCGCTGGACTCGGTGGAAACCCCCTTCGGTCTGAAGGAGGACGTCCTCGGTGGCTCGGCCACGTACTTCTCCACCTCCGCGTCCTTCTTCACTTCGGCCAAGGTGGTGGCGGTGGTGGGTGAGGACTTCCCCCAGGCCCACCTGGACTTCCTGCGCGGCCGCGGCGTGGACCTCGAGGGTGTCACCCGCGAGAAGGGCCGCACCTTCCGCTGGAAGGGCCGCTACGGCTGGCAGCTCAATGAGGCCGAGACGCTCGACACCCAGCTCAACGTCTTCCAGGCCTTCTCGCCCAAGCTCCCCGAGAGCTACCGCGACGCCCAGTTCGTCTTCCTCGGCAACATCCACCCCGAGCTCCAGGCCCAGGTGGTGGATCAGGTGAAGAGCCCCAAGCTCGTCGCCGCCGACACGATGAACTTCTGGATCAACGGCAGCCGGCCGGCGCTCCTCAAGACGCTCAAGCGCGTCAACCTGCTCTTCGTCAACGACGCCGAGGCCCGCCAGCTCTCCGGCGAGCACAACATCGTCAAGGCCGCCCGCGCCGTGCTCGGCATGGGCCCCCAGCGCGTGGTCATCAAGCGCGGCGAGTACGGTGCGCTCCTCTTCGACCAGGAGCACATCTTCGCCTGCCCGGCCCTCCCGCTGGCCGAGGTGTTTGATCCGACGGGCGCCGGAGACACCTTCGCCGGTGGCTTCATGGGCACCCTGGCCGAGTGCGGCCGGATCGACTCCCAGGTGCTGCGCCGCGCGATGGTGATGGGCAGCGTCATGGCCTCCTTCACCGTGGAGAAGTTCAGCCTCGAGCGCCTGCGCGAGGTGAACCGCAAGGACATCCACGCCCGATTCGCGGAATTCAAGCGACTCACGCATTTCGAAGACCTGGGCCCGCTCGAGGGCTGAGTCCGGGACCGGACGGAGGGGGGAGCCAGCTCCCCGCTTGACGGATTTTTCTACCGTCCTTAATCTCGCACTCCGCGAATCCTGATTCCTGGGAAAAAGCGGCAGGTGGTGGGAGCAGCAAGCGCGCCACGGGCCGCGCACCGGAGGGCACGGTTTGCGGACGGAGAACCGAAAGCACGGACGAACCCCCTCGCGCCTGCGGGCCTGGTGCGAGGCGGAGAACATCACCCTCTACGCGCGCATCGGCAACCTGAGTGAGGGGGGGCTGTTCCTGCAGACGAACACCCCGCTGGCCGAGGGACGCCGGACGCTGCTGCGGCTGAGCAGTGGTGAGGTGAAGGAGCTCATGGCCGAGGCCACGGTGGTGTGGCAGCGGGGGCGGCGGGTGGACCAGGGCGCTCCGGGCATGGGATTGAAGTTCGAGGGGTTGGATTCGGGCGCGCTGGCGATGCTGCGGCGCATCATTTCCGAAGAGCAGCGAATGGTGGCACTCGGTACCTAGCGGTCGGGCGGAGGGCCCGGCGAGAATCTCCTCATGCGCATCGCGATCATCTCCGACATCCACTCCAACATCGAGGCGCTGACGGAGGTCCTCCGTGTCGCGGAGGAACAGAAGGTGGATCGCATCGTGTCGCTGGGGGACGTGGTGGGCTACG
>NZ_DASVSO010000967.1:0-1874 GCF_036388035.1 Archangium sp. | reverse complement strand
GCACCTCCGGCGGTCAGGGCGTGCGGCTGGCGTTCTACGATGGCTCGCGGTTGCTCGGCTCGGTGCGGCTGGACGCGGTGCTGGGCCACCCCATCCTCGCGGGCACCTGGCAGCGGGTCGTCGTGCCGCTCAGCGCCGTGGGCCTGTCCTCGGGCAGCGTGCGAGACATCTACCTCCAGGACGACACGGGCGGAGATCAGGCCACCGTGTACTTCGACGACATCCGCCTGGTGCGCTCCAGCACCCCGCCTCCGCCTCCTCCGCCTCCGACGACGCCGCCCTTCTCCCTCTACGCGGAGGGCCTCGGCACCGGGTTCGATGACTGGAGCTGGGCAACGCACGACCTGTACTCCCATGGCGTCGTCCACACGGGCGCGTCCGCCATCGCCGCCGAGCTGGATGGCTGGTCCGCCCTCTTCTTCCACGCCAGCACGGGAGTGGACCTGAGCCGTTACAAGTCCCTCTCGCTCTGGGTGCACGGGGGGAGTTCTGGCGGGCAGCTCGCGCGAGTGGTGCTCGGCGACGGCTCGAGCTTCCTCGGGGAGCGCCGCCTGGACCAGGCGCTGGGCCACTCCCTCCAGCCGGGCACCTGGCAGCAGATCGTCATCCCGCTCAGCAGCATCGGCGTGAGCGCCGGCACGCTCCGGGAGGTCTACCTCCAGGACCAGTCGGGCGGAGACCAGGGCACACTCTACGTCGACGACATCCAGTTGCTCCCCTGAGACGCCACGACGGCTCGCCACTCCCGCCCTCACCCTGGGGGCGGGACCTGTCCTGGCGGAGGCGGGCGAGGTGGGGCTTCAGGGTCAGTCGAACCCTTTGCGGCCGCGGAACCGCTGCCGCAGAAACCTTCGGGCGTGTCCGCCCGCGATCAGGCGCTGCGCCTTTTTCACGGTGGCCTGGGCCTCCTCCAGGGTGACCTCGTCCTCGAGCAGAGCGGTAGCGAGCAGACATTGATACTCAGCGCAGCTCGACGGACGGTTCGCGTAGATCTGGCAGTCGCGACCCTTGAGCGCGGAGCACCTCTGCGGAAGCACCTCCGTACCGCTGGGACGGGTCTGCGTGGGAATTCCCAGTGCGTGGAGCTGGTCGATCTCCTCGGGCTCCAGCCCGACGTGGCTGAAGAGGCTGCCATCGCAGCACAGGCCGCAACCACGGCAGAGAAGCGAGAGCGGAGATTCGGGCGTGCCAGGATCCATGACACCCCTTAGATAGTCACGGACGCGCAGGCGGGCCGCGCAAGCGAGCGAAGAGGCGAGGGCTCGCACCGGCTCCATTGCGCGTCACTCCGAGCGGCGGAAGCCGTACACCCACGCCGCCGCCGCGCCGAGCGCCGGCAACACGACGGAGAGCGTGAGCACGCCGAACACCGCGTCATTCACGGGCTCGCCGGTGGCATCCACGCCGGCCACGCGCAGCCACGCCTTCACGGCGGTGACGCCCCAGTTGGCGAAGTTGGCGAGGATGAAGGCCCAGGCGAGGCGGCGCTGGCCCACGGCGCCGTAGCGCAGCATCGGCAGCGTCCAGGCCACCCCGAGGAGCAGGAAGGCCCCCATCAACGCGTTGAGATGCGAGGCGAGCGCCATGTGTGGATCCGCGGGCACCTTCCCCGTCATGGCCGCGGCGACGTAGCCCCCGGTGAGCAGGCCCAGCAGCGTGAGCCACGCGGCGGCGTGCGCCATCAATCGCGCGGCGGGCAGGGGCGCCGGAGCGGTGGAGACGGCGGGCACGGCGGGAGCTTCGACGCTCGGGGGCACGGGGCGGAGGGCGGTCGTCATGGGCGCCGCACAGCCTATCCGGGAAGCAGGCGGGCAGCCCAATCCCCTCTCAGTGCCTGTCGGACCGTGGAGCGCCTGTCTGGCCGCCTGCTCGCG
>NZ_DASVSO010000966.1:0-14124 GCF_036388035.1 Archangium sp. | reverse complement strand
CTGGGCGGCCAGTCGCTCCTGCTCGCGCAGGGAGAGGCCCACCTCGGTCGCCACCGTCGAGCGCTCATTGGGACGCCACACGGCGGGGGCTCGCGTTCCGCTGCCCGGCCCCACGACTCGGGCGAAGGTGCGCGTGTCTCGGAAGCTGGCCGCCAGCAGGGAGGCCACCGCGAGCACGGGGCTGGTGAAGCACTCGCGGCGCACCTCTCCTTGTTGCTCGGCCAGCATCACCACGGGGTTGTGGGCGGCGCACAGCCAGCGCGAGGACTCTTCAGCACGCAGCCGGCTCCACGCCTCCGGCGGGCGGCTCTCCTTCTTCTCGCCAGCGGGCGGCTGTCCGTCCCCGAGGAGGGAAGGGGGCATGGCCACCACCATGGGCAGCCAGCCATGCTCTCCGAGTGCCGCGAGCCGGCGCAAGGTGTTCACGTCGTCGCTCGCCTCGAGGATGAAGCACGCATCGGGGCGCTGGAGGGGAGAGGCGCCGAGGCTCTCCCCGAGGGCCTCCATGAGCTGGTGGGGCGCCACGTCGAGCACCTCGAGCTCCATGCCGGAGGAGGCGGGGCAGTGCTCCAACACCCAGTGCAGCCCGCGCCAGGCGGACTCCAGCCGCGCCACGAGCGGGTGCTGGAGGATGTCGCGCGCGGTGGCGAAGAGGGCCTCTTCGATGGTGGTGAGCACGGCCTGGCGGGCGGCCTGGGGCGAGCGCTGGCGGCGAAGGGCCTCGGCCACGGCGGAGGACAGACGGCCCGGCGTCATGGCGGACTGGAGGCGGGCGGTCTCCTCGGCGCCGAGGGGCCTCGAGCCGGAGAGCGCGGCGAGGGCGGAGCGCAGGGCTCGCAGATCCGGTATCGAGTCGATGACCTCGGAGAGCTGGAAGGCGGCCAGCCTGTCGAAGGACACCTCATGGGAGATCGCATCCCCGGAGCCGATGCGGTCCGCGACGGTGATGGACAGCCCGCTCGCGGCGCGCTGGAGATGCTCGTTGAAGGAGTCCCCGGTGACGAGGAACCGGCGGCCCGAGGGCGAGGGCAGGAAGGCTCCGGCGATGAGCCAGCGCACGCGCGCTCCTGGCGAATGGGTTGCGTCCATGGGGGTCTCGTCGGGCTTCGAGGTGGAGAACCGCACACTAGCGCGAGGGCCGTCCTCCTTCTCGTTTCAGACCGCGGGACACCCTACGTCGCCGGCACCCAGGTGCCGTGGAAGGTAAACGGGAAGAAGTGGTCCATCCACACGCGGGCCACGGGGCCGGCCTCCGGCGTCTTCGCGTCCAGTACGGCCACGTACGTCCTGTCGCTCGGCGCATCGTACGTCTGCGCCAGCAGCCAGCCGTCGTCCTCGGCCGAGCCTCCCGGGCGCGGGATGAACATGGGCTCGGCGGTGTAGTGCTCGCGCCCCAGCGTCACCACCGTCTCCCGGCCCGTCTCCATGTCCACCTTCACCACCGTGTCATGCGGACCCCGCCAGGCCTCCGCGCCCGAGTGCGCCGCCAGGTACAGGTAGCGGTGGCGCGCCCCCGCCAGCAGCGGTGTGGGCCCGGGGAACTCGCAGCGCCGATCCGATACCTGCTCGGAGCGCAGCGTCCCGGCCTTCAGGTTCAACGTCGCCCGGTGCAGCCGGCCCTGCGCATCCGTCGAGGCCCAGCCGTTCAACAGCTCGGCCAGCCACTTGTTGCTGCCGAAGTCCGGGTAGCGCACGTAGTCCACCACGAGGCGTCCGTCCTGCTCGAACGCGTTGCCGAAGTGCCACGTGTGGAAGGGCTCGGCCTGGAAGCGCATCGCCTTCGTGGGCTCGTCGATGGGGACGACCAGCACCTCCGTTCCCAGCTCCGGCCGCCACTCGAAGTTGTCCGAGATGGAGCCCAGGCCCAGCAGCACCCGGAAGATGCGGATCCGCATCGGCGACACGAAGAAGACCAGGTGCCGATCCGTGGCGATGAAGTCATGGATCATCACCGGCCCGGGCAGGGGCAGGCTGCCCATGCGGCGGGCGAGGCCCGTGTCTGGCAACTCGTACAGGTCCAGCAGCACGACGCGCCCATAGTTCACGCCAAAGTTGTACGAGGCCCGCCGCGAGGCCACCCGGTGCGGGTGCGCGGAGAAGGCCGGCCCCACCGTGCCGCCCAGGTCCGTCTCCCCGAGGGTGTGCAGGTCCTCCAGGGACAGCTCGGTGGGAATGGCGGACTCCACCAGCGCGAAGACGCGCCCGTTCCACGTCATCGCCGAGGTGTTGGCCGCGTTCTTCGCCCCGCCGAACAGCCTCCGCCACAGCGAGGGCGCCGACGTGCCGTAGTTGCTGTAGAGGACCTTGCCCGCCTCACGCTCGGCCCGGATGCTCGGGGTGTCGATGGGCCGCGCCGCGCCCTGGGCCCCGCCGCCGTCGAAGCGCACCGCCAGCGCGCCCCCGTCTCCGTCGAACCAGTGTCCGTAGCGCTGCTCGCCCACTCCGAAGGCCACCGGGCCCACGCGCACCAGCGTGCCCCGCAGGGCCTCTGGCAACCGCCCCTCTACTCGCAGGGTCTGGAACCCGTGCTCGTGGGTGAAGTCCCGATAGGCCTTCGACCAGGAAGGCTTCTCGAAAGAGGGCACGGCGGTGGCGACACGCGTCATCTCGTACTCCGAGGGAGTGGGGTTCGGAGCGAGCGGAGACCTGCTCGGACCCCAAAGGGGAAGATTTGTCGCGCCGGATGATGGCTGCCGCCCCGGGCCGTCACAAGCGCGCCAGACCCTGTCCACTTCCCCTGAGGGGCCTCGTGGGCTCCGGGCCCTTGAACGAGGGACAGGAGGAGTAGCCAACGAAGTTGGCGGTGGCTACATCTCGCGCGAGCTGGCACGCCGAGCGAGGAGCACTCCATGGCCACCCGAAGTGCCCGGAAGAAGACAGCGCGGAAGCCCCGCTACCACCACGGCGACCTGCGACAGACGCTGCTGGAGGCCTCGCTGGCCCTCATCGCCGAGGAGGGCTTCGCGGCCCTGTCCCTGCGCGAGGTGGCTCGGCGGGCGGGGGTGACGCACGCGGCCCCCTACCGTCACTTCGTGGACAAGGAGGCGCTGCTGGGGGCAGTGGCCGAGCAGGGCTTTCGCGCCATGACGACCCGGATGAAGGAGCGCATGGGCCGCGAGACGACTCCCGAGGGGCGGCTGAGGGCCTGCAGCGTGGCCTACGTGCTCTTCGCCATGGAGCACCCCTCGCACTTCCGGGTGATGTTCGGGCCCCACTTCACCCGGCCTCCCCTGGACCTGGCCACCTCACCCGGAGGGGATACCAACTCCTTCGGCCTGCTGCTGGACTCGCTCACCGAGGCCCAGAAGACAGGCGTGATACACGAGGGCGATCCCCAACAACTCGCGCTGACGTGCTGGTCGCTGGTGCACGGGCTGGCCTCGCTGCTGGTGGATCGGCAGCTCGAGCCATCGGGGATCTCCACCGTGGCCCAGGCCGAGGCGCTGGCCGAGGAGCAGACGCGTCTGTTGATGCGGGGTCTGGCGCGCAGCACCTAGGATTCCCGGCGTGCGCATCGGCATCGACCTCGGCGGAACCAAGATTGAGGCCCTCGCCCTCGGCGACGACGGGCGCGAGCTGGGACGTCACCGCGTGCCCACGCCGCGTGACGATTACGAGGGGACCCTTCAGACCATCGCCGACCTGTGCGCGCGCCTGGAGCAGCGGACGGGCCAGCGCGGCAGCGTGGGGGTTGGCATTCCAGGTACGGTCTCCTCGCGCACCGGGCTCGTGAAGAACGCCAACTCGGTGTGGTTGAACGGGCGCCCCCTGGACCGCGACCTCGCTCGGGTGCTGGGTCGCCCCGTCCGACTGGCCAATGACGCCAACTGTCTGGCCGTGTCCGAGGCGAGCGACGGGGCCGCCTCCGGCGAGGCGGTGGTGTTCGCCGCCATCCTGGGGACGGGGACGGGCGCCGGAGTGGCGATGGGCGGGCGCCCCCATGTGGGTCGCAACGGCGTGGGCGGCGAGTGGGGCCACAACCCGCTGCCGTGGACGACGCCCGAGGAAACGCCCGGCCCGGAGTGCTACTGCGGCAAGCGGGGCTGCCTGGAGACGTGGGTGTCCGGCACGGGCTTCGAGAACGACTACGCACGGCTCACCGGCACCCGGCTCCCGGGCCCGGACATCGCCGCGCGCGCCGAGGCCGGGGAGCCCTCGGCGGTCATGACGCTCCAGCGCTATGCGGACCGGCTGGCGCGCGGCCTCGCCCACGTCATCGACATCCTGGACCCCGACGTCATCGTGCTGGGTGGCGGCATGTCCAACGTCGCCGCCCTGTACCGACTGGTGCCGGAGCAGTTGCCCCGCTGGGTCTTCGGAGGGGAGGTGGACACGCCCGTGCGCCCGGCCCTGCACGGGGATTCGAGCGGCGTCCGCGGGGCCGCCTGGCTGTGGCGGCCCGGGGAGGCGTGGGAGGCGACTTCCGGGTGAGGCAGGGCGGCGTGTGTCGTGGAGGGGGCGAGGGCATTCAACGGGCAATTGACCGGGAGTGGGTCTCGGCTAGGTTGAGCCCCCATGGTCAACCCCCCCGAGACCGAGTCCCCCGAGAAGCGCGTCCGAGCCCGGGAGCTGGGCATCCCGCTGGGCCGCTTCAAGACCGGCCGGTACAACGCCATCACCGACGAGGAGGGCGTGCTCGTCGGGCACAGCACCATCGTCCGGGGCGAGGGCCGGCTGCGGCCCGGGCAGGGGCCGGTGCGCACGGGCGTCACCGCCATCATGCCCAACCTGCGCAACATCTTCATGGAGCGCATGAACGGTGGCGGCTTCGTGCTCAACGGGGCCGGTGAGGTCTCCGGCATGACGCAGCTCATGGAGTGGGGGCTCATCGAGACGCCCATCCTCCTCACCAACACCATGTCCGTGGGCGCGGTGTCCGACGCGGTGGCCCGCCACATGGTGGAGCAGTACCCGGGCATCGGTGACGAGCACGACGTCATCATCCCCATCGTCGGCGAGTGCGACGACAGCTACCTCAACGACATCGCCGGCCGGCACGTGCGCGCCGAGCACGTCTTCGAGGCCATCCGCAACGCCTCCACCGGCACCGTGGCCGAGGGCAACGTGGGCGGCGGCACCGGCATGGTGACGTGCGACTTCAAGGGCGGCATCGGCACCGCCTCGCGCAAGCTGCCCGAGGCCCTCGGTGGCTACACCCTGGGCGTATTGGTGATGTCCAACTTCGGCAAGATGCACAACCTGCGCGTGGGCGGCCTGCCCGTGGGCGAGGTGCTCGCCGAGAAGTTCAAGGACACCCCCCGGCGCGGGCAGACGTACGGCTCCATCATCGCCGTCGTGGCCACGGACGCCCCGCTCCTCAGCCATCAGATCAACCGCCTGTGCAAGCGCGTGTCGCTGGGCATCGGCCGCGTGGGCAGCTACGCGGCGCACGGCTCGGGGGAGATCGTGGTGGGCTTCTCCACCGCCAACATCATCCCCCGGCGCACCCAGAAGATGGTCTACAAGCTGAAGATCCTCCTGGACCAGCGCCTGGACCCCCTCTACGAGGCCGTCATGGAGGCCACCGAGGAGGCCATCCTCAACTCCATGTGCATGGCCACCACCATGAAGGGGGTCAACGACAACTACGTCCCGGCGCTGCCGCTCGACGAGGTGCGGCGCTTCGTGAATGCCTGCCGGCCCATCTTCGCCTCGGTGAAGAAGCGACCTCAGCAGACGAGCGCTCCCGTGGCCCGCGACAAGCCCGCCGACGTGGACAAGGAGGGCGAGGTGAGGGCCGGGGCCGTGCTTCCCACCGAGGTCCGGGGGGCGGAAGGCATCCCTTATCCTACCCGCCCGGCCCCCGAGGACATCGAAGACTCCTCTTCCGGGGGAAGTTCTGGTAGTTAGGCGCCCTTCTTTCTACCTCCCACATCAGGAGACACCTACATGGCCCGCAGCAAGAGCAAGCACCGCCGCGTGCAGCACCAGATCAAGGCGAAGTGGAAGCGCCAGTGGAAGCGCAAGGCGGCCAAGGCGGCCGAGGAGAAGAAGTAACCCTCCCGCCGTCCCTCGGACCCGCTCCCCACGAGGATGCCTGCCCGCCTACTGGGGGGTGGCCGTGAAGGAGCGGGTTACCGCGCAGCGCCGGGTGCCGCCTCCGCTGGTGCCCGAGAAGTTCCCCTGCCAGTTGCCCTCCAGTCGTGGCACGCCGCCGTCCCTGAGCACCGGGATGTAGCGTCCGGTGAGGCTCGCCGACTCCGGCCCGCCGATGCCGCCATCCGCCGCCCCGAGGGAGCTCCCCACCAGGTTGAAGTTGTAGGTCGAGTAGAGCGTGCCGCGCAGCGTCATGCCGTCCAGCATGGCGGCGACGGCGCTGCCCTGACGCGCCATGTCCAGGGGCCCCTCGGGCAGGACCACGGTCAGCCCGTCACAGGCCGCGGGCAGGGGGCCCTCCTGCAACTCCAGGGCATAGCGGCCTTCGATGGGTGGACACTCGGAGCACGGTTCGCCGCCGCCCCCACCGCATCCCTGAGAGGCCGCCAGCAGTGCGCCCACGAGCAGGAGGGTGCAGGTGGGGAACCAGAAGCGTCCAGAAGTCATGGATCATTTTCCTCGGTGAAGGGGCCCGGACTTCCCGGAGGGAAGGGACGTTCCTACGTTCTGTCGCGTCCTGGGCGGGTTGCGTGAGTGTGGGTGGAGGGGTGGCGGCGTGACGGGGCTCGACACGAAACGTTGGTCCAATCTTATATTCGCCGGGCTCTTCGCCCTGGCATTGGTCCTCTTCTCGAGGATCCTTCTTCCTTTCCTGATGCCGGTGTTGTTGGGCGGCTTCCTGGTGGTGCTGTTCCGACCCCTGCAGGACGCCCTGTGCCGCAGTCGGCTGCGGGTTCATCCCTCGGTGTGCGCGGGCCTGTCCACCGCGGCGGTCTTCCTGCTCATCCTCGTGCCCCTGGCGGTGGTGGGCTGGCTGGTGGCGCGCGAGGTGCTCGGGCTGATGGAGCATGCGCAGGAGCTGCTCGACCGGGTGGACCTGCGCCAGCAGCTCGTGGCGAGCCTGCCCCGCGGACTGCGTCGCTACGCCCCCGTGGAGGGCTCGCCGGCGGATCAGGCGCTCATGGGCGCGGTGGCGGGTGGGGCCTCCGTTCTCAAGGACGTGCTGGGGGCCGGCACGGCGCTCATCGTCGACCTGTTCCTGATGACGGTCGCCATGTACTACTTCTTCCTCGACGGCCGCCGCCTGTGGTCCGAGGTGACGCAGCTCATCCCGCTCGACAAGCGCTACATCCAGGCGTTCGCGCAGGAGTTCACCGACGTGGCGCACGCCATCGTCTACGGCAACACCATCACCGCGCTGGTGCAGGGGGCGCTGGGCACGGTGGGGCTGATGCTGGCGCGGGTGCCGCACGCCGGAGTGTGGGGCGCGGCCATGGTGCTGGTGGCGATGGTGCCGGTGGGGGGCACGGCGCTCGTCTGGGGTCCCATCGGCGTGGTGCTGGTGGTGGCCGGCAAGGTGAACGAGGGTGTCTTCCTGCTGGCCTGGGGCGCCTTCGTGGTGAGCAGCATCGACAACGTGCTGCGGCCCAAGCTGTGCGGCTCGCGGATGGCGCTCCACCCGCTGCTCGTCTTCCTCTCCATGTTCGGCGGGCTGGCGGTGTTCGGGATGATGGGGCTGCTGGTGGGGCCGCTCATCGCCTCGATCTTCATGGCCATGGTGCGCATCTACCGGCGGGACTTCCTGGGGCTTCGCCCGGCCCCGCAGCCCCTGCCCGCCGCCGAGCCGGTGGCCCAGCCGGTGGTCATCGCGCAGCCGGTGGTCGCGCCCACGCCCTCCGTCGTCGAGGGCTGAGCGTCATGAGTCTGGTGGACAAGGGCCCGCGCGGTGGGTGAGGCTGCCGGGCATCCATGAAGGCCTCTGGACCCTGGATGTGTCGCTGGGGCGTGGCGCTGGCCCTGGCCGTGTTGCTCACCTCGCAGATCGCACTCGCCGAGCGCGTGGCTGTCTCCACGCTCGAGGGGGACAAGAACTATCGGCTCCGCGCCCAGGTGACGGCGGCGCTGCGCAAGACGCGCAAGGTGCAGGTGCTGCCGCCCGCGGCCTATGGGATGGCGGCCGGGAAGCAGGGGCTGCGAGGCCCCGACGCCGTGGCGCCCGAGGCGGTGGCGCGCCTGGCGCCGAAGCTCAAGCTGGATGCCGTCCTCACGGGCTCGGTGGGGGAGACCTTCAGCGCCCGGCTCGTGGCCCGCGACGGCCGGGAGGTCTGGGCCGGCGAGTACCCGCTGAAGCGCGGGCTGCTCCCGCCGAAGGAGGCCCAGAAGCTCGCCCTGGCCGTGGCCGCCGCGGTGAAGGCGGCGAATCAGCCCGCTCCAGAGCCTCGGCCCGAGCCCGTGGCCCAGCCCGCTCCAGCGCCCCCGGTGCAGCCGGCTCCCGAGTCCCAGGCGGTGGCCCAGGGTGAGCCCGAGGCGGTGGAGCCGCCCCGGCCGCTGGAGCCGGAGTCGCCGTCGTCCGAGCGCGAGCCGGCCCTGGAGCCCCAGGCCCGCCCTCGGCCGGAGGCGAAGCCGGAGCCCGTGCCCGCGTGGGCGACGCTGGACGAGGAGTCGCACACGTACACCACGGAGCTTCCGGGCAGCGCCGGAGGCTTTCCCGAGGCGCAGGGCCCCGAGGCGCAGGACACGTCGGTCGAGCGGCGGTCGCCTCCGAGGGTGAGGGTGCTGCTCGGGGCCCCGGTGACGTGGCGCAAGTACTGCGCGCGGCCGGGCGTGGGCTCGTGCGCCGAGTTCGACGCGCGGCTTCCGGAGCAACAGGTGGGGGACATCTCGGACTTCGACTCGCCGGCGCCCTACGTGGGGATCGCGGCGGAGGCGGAGGTGTTTCCCCTGGCGCACAGGCCCTCGCCGCTGCGAGGCCTGGGGCTCACGCTGGGCTTCCAGCACAGCTTCGCGAGGACGACGGTGCAGGTGTCCTCGCCCTCCGGCGAAACGCCCGAGCGCGAGGTGTACGCCACGGACACGGCCTACGGGGCCATGCTCGCGTACCGCTACTTCCTCGACCTGGGGAAGATCGGCGCGCCGTCGTGGGGCTACGGGGGGATCCGGCTGGGAGTGCTCGGCCGGTCCTTCGACCTGGACGAGCGGGTGGAGAGCCCGCTGCCGGTGACGCACCGCCTCTATCCGGCGGTGGGCGTGGACCTGTCGGTGCCGCTGGTGCGCGTGGTGCGCCTCGAGGGCTCCGGTCAGCTCTTCTTCCGGCCCAACCCCGGGCAGTCGGTGGGGGACGAGGACGGCTCGCACCTCGCCGAGGTGCGCGACTACGGCCAGGTGGTGTCGAGCCTCGGCTGGGCCGCGGAGCTGGGCGTGGCGGGCGACATCTGGGGTCCGCTGGGCTACTCCGTGCGCTTCCGGCTGGAGCACTACCTCGATCGCTTCGAGGGGGCGGGCACCCGGCGCGGCTGGAGCACCGGCGGCGTGGCCGAGGACACCTTCTCCAGCATCCTCGCGGGCGTGACGGCCTCCTGGTGAGGCGGCACCCGGTCAGACCGAGATGAGGCCCTTGCGGATGCCCTCCGTGACGGCCTCCACGCGGTTGGTCACCTCGAGCTTGTGGTAGATGTGCTCCAGGTGGGTGCGGATGGTGGCCTTGGAGAGGTCGAGCAGCTTGGCCGCCTCGCTGTTGGACACGCCCTTGGCGATGAGCTGGAGGATCTCCGTCTCGCGGTCCGACAGCGGCTTGAGCAGCGGCTCGATCGCCTTGGGCGGGGTGGGCGCCGAGGCGACGGGCTCGGCGGCCGTGGGGGTGGAGTCCGGCTCCACGCGGAAGTGGCGCAGCAGCCGGCGCGCGAGGTTGGGCTGGATGACGGTGCCGCCCGCGCGCACCTCCTTGATGGCCTCGATGATCTTGTCCGCGGGCGTGCCCTTGAGCAGGTAGCCCGAGGCGCCGGCCTTCACCGCCTCGAGCACTTTGTCCTCCTCGTCGAAGATGGTGAAGATGAGGATCTCCACCTGGGGCCACTGCGCCTTGATCTGCCGGGTGACGTCGATGCCGCTCATGCGCGGCAGGCCGAGGTCCAGGAGCATCACGTCCGGCAGGGACCTGGCGACCTCCTCGAGCGCGGCCTCGCCGGACAGGGCGGTGCCGATGATCTCGATGTCCCGGTGGCTCTCGAGCAGCTTGAGCTGGTTCTTGAGGATCTTCGTCTGGTCTT
This sequence comes from Archangium sp., assembly GCF_036388035.1. Taxonomy (GTDB): domain Bacteria; phylum Myxococcota; class Myxococcia; order Myxococcales; family Myxococcaceae; genus Archangium. The sequence continues at coordinate 3,982 of NZ_DASVSO010000966.1, read as the reverse complement.
CGACGACGAAGACACGGATGGGAGAGGCGTCCGTCGGGGAGGTGTCCACGGGAGCTCGGGTCAGGAAGGAGAGGAGAGGGAGAAGGAGACGCGCGTGCCCGCGCCGGGCGCCGAGTCCACGATGAGCTCGCCACCGAGCTTCATGGCGCGCTCGCGCATGTTGAGCAGGCCGTAGTGGCCACGGGGCGTGCGCTGGGGATCGAAGCCCTTGCCGTCATCGCGCACGATGAGGTGGACGCGGTTCAGGTCGTAGTCGAGCTTCACCTGGACCGTCCGGGCCTCGGCGTGCTTGACGGTGTTGGAGAGGCACTCCTGGAGGATGCGGAAGAGGGCGAGCTGGGCATCCGGGGTGAGCTTGCGCGGCAGGCCGCTGCGCTCGAAGCGGATGTCCACCTGGGTGCGCTGGCCGAACGTCTTCACGTAGTCGTCGAGCCCCTGCGTCAGCTCGAAGTCCTCGCGCATCATCTGCAGGTTGCGCCGCAGCTCCTCGATGGACTCCTCGGCCGTGGCCTTCAGCTCGGTGATCTCCGAGCGCAGCGGGGAGTCCTCCTTGGCCATGCCGAGGATGAACTCGGCCTGGATGATCATCGAGGAGAGCGAGGCGCCCAGGCCGTCGTGGATCTCCCGGGCGATCCGGTTGCGCTCCTCCACCACGGCCAGCTCCTTGAGGTCCCCCTGGAGCTCCACCACCTCGCGGTGGGCGGCGGCCTCGCGCTCGTTGAGGTACACCAGCACGTAGATGATGATGAAGTTGAGCGCGCAGTACCACAGGACGGTGAGCACCTCGATGGCGGTGAAGTTGTTGCGATCGAGGAGCAGATCCAGCCGGATGGTGACGAGCAGCGCCAGCAAGGGCGGCAGGACGGCCAGCGGCTTGGGGTAGAGGATGGCGAAGAGGGTGGTGAAGACGAGCTGGGTGGCGAGCAGGGGGCTCTGCAGGCCGCCGCCGAGCTGCGGCTTGACGAGGAGCACCACCATGATGGCCAGGTCGAGGCAGAGCGTGACGTACGTCACCCAGCGGCCGGCCTTCGGATGGTCGATGACCATGAAGTTCGCGACGCTGTAGAGCAGCATCGTGAAGTAGCCGGCGAAGGCGAAGGTGCCGTGCAGGCCGAAGTAGAAGGCCCACCTGGGCACCGCGAGGATGGCCAGGCCCAGGGTGAGGAACATGAGCCGCGCGTAGAAGAGGGCGCGGGCCCGGGCCACGAAGCGATCCTGCTCCCACGAGGCGGTGGCCTGTTCAGCGGAGACGCTGTCGGTCAGCTTGCGCCGCTCGAGCACCGCGCGCACGCGGGCGCGCCGGTGCGAGTCGGGCTTGTCATCATCCAGGGCGAACGCGGGTTCCATCAGGCCGGCAGCTTAAGGGACCCGCCCGGTTTCCGGGAATCCCTCCACCCGGGACGACGCCTGCCCCCCTGGCGGGTGGGGGGCAGGTGGGGTGGGGCGGACTACTGGGCGCTCGGGGTGGCGCAGGCCTTGCGGGCGTCGGGTTGGCGCTCGAAGACGTACGAGAGGCGGTCGCGGCTCTCGCCGGTGGCCTCGTTGAAGAGCGGGGTGCCGCCCGCGTACATGGTGCCCTCGGCGTGGCCGTAGGAGTCCAGCTTGTGCTCCTTCAGCCAGCGGTCCACGCACGCCTCCACGGCCGCGTTGCCGCCCTGGGCCTTCTGGGTGCCCCCGGCGTCGTCGGGGGTTGCTCCCGAGAGGGTGGCCGGCGGCGGGGTCTGCGGGCCCGCGTCGCGGTAGGAGGGGTTGTCCACGGGGCCGTCGCCGTTCTCCCCGGTCTTCTTGGGGCAGCCGGCGACGAGCAAGGCGAGGGTGAGGAAGGCGAGCGCGTGTCTCATGGGTCCTCGGAGGAGGGAGGGAGGGAAGGTGCTCCAGTCGGAGGCGCTTCAATGAGCGGGGACGGAGCGGGGCCGGAAGATATTCGTTACGTCCCGTGACAGGCAGCTTTTCGCCGCGCCTGTTGACGGCGGACGGAGGCTCGGCGAGGGTCGCGCGCGTGGAACGAGTGGCTTTGGCGCGGGTGCTGGTGGTGGGCGCGGGCGGACTGGGGTGTCCGGCCTCGCTGGCGCTCGCCCAGGCGGGTGTGGGGCACCTGACGCTGGTGGATCCAGACCGGGTGGACGTGACGAACCTCCACCGCCAGCTGTGGCACCGCACCTCGGACGTGGGCCGGCCCAAGGTGGAGTCGGCCGCGGACGGGCTGCGGCGGGCCTTCCCGGCCCTGCGCGTGGAGACGCTCGGCGAGCGGGTGGACGATCGCAACGCCGCCTCCCTGTTCCGAGCCCATGACGCGGTGGTGGACGCCACCGACGGCACGGCCACGAAGCTCTTCCTGTCGGACGTGGCGGTGGCCACCGGCGTGCCGCTCGTCTACGGCGGGGTGCTGCGGATGCAGGGGCAGGCGATGCGCGTGGAGCCGGGTGGGCCGTGCCTGCGCTGCGTGTACGAGGAGCCGCCCTCGCCGGACGCGGTGCCCACCTGCGCGCAGGCGGGGGTGCTCGGCTCCATGGCGGGGCTGGTGGGGGCGGTGCAGGCCCTGCTGGTGCTGGAGCGGTTGAAGGGCACGGCCCCGGCCGCGAGCGGCGAGGCCACCCTGCATGTACTCGACGGGGCGACGCTGCGAGGCCGCCAGGTGCGCGTGCGCCGCGCGCCCGACTGCGAGGGCTGCGCCCGCCCGCGCCCCCCCGTCTTCACCGAGGAGATCGCCCGATGCACGAGGTGACGCGGACGTTGGACATCACCCGCGAGGTCTGCCCCATGACGTACGTGCGCACGAAGCTGGCGCTGGAGGCGCTCGACGAGGGCGCGGTGCTGGAGGTGGTGCTGCGAGGCGACGAGCCGCTGAAGAACGTCCCGCGCAACGCCCGCGACGAGGGCCATGCGGTGCTGTCCCTGGAGCCCCGGGGCGATGGCACCCACCGGCTGCTGCTGCGCAAGCAGGGAGGGCGCTAGCCATGGCGACGGTCCGCATCCCCACGTCCCTGCGCGGCTTCACGAAGAACAAGGAGGAGGTTCGCGTCGAGGGCGCCACCGTGGCCGAGGTGCTGCGCAACCTGGACAAGGCCTGTCCGGGCATCGGCGCGCGGGTGCTCGACGAGAAGGGCGCGGTGCGGCGCTACGTGAACGTGTTCCTCAACGACGAGGACATCCGCTTCCTGCAGGAGCTGACCACGCCGGTGGCGGACGGAGACCGCCTCACCCTCATCCCGGCCATCGCCGGAGGGTAGGCGCCATGGCCCTGCGTGAGGAGCAGATAGTCCGGTACTCGCGGCAGATCCTCCTGCGCGAGGTGGGTGGGCGCGGGCAGGAGAAGCTGCTGGCCGGAGGGGTGCGGCTGAGGGCCACGGGCCCGGCGGGACTGACGGCCGCGGCGTACGTGGCGGCCGGGGGCACGGCGGTGGCGGCGGGCCCCGAGCCCCTGGCTCCCGGCGCCGAGGGCTTCCTCGTCCCGGCGGCGGAGGTGGGCCAGCCGGCCTCGGAGGTGCTCGGGCGGGTGCTGCCGGACGTCAACGCGGATGCCCTGCCTCCGCGCGGGACCGGGCGGGTGGCGGAGCTGCCGACGGCGTGGGACGGGGAGGGGCCCTGGGTGGCGCTCGGGGGAGACGGGACGCGGGGCGTGGTCGTCTTCCGGGGCGAGGGCGGGTGCGCCGGGTGCTTCGAGGCCACCACGGCCTCGTGGGGGGCGCCGCCCTCGGGAGCGCTCGGTGTGGGCCTGGGCGCGCTGGGGGCGTTGGTCCTCCAGCGCCTGCTGCTCGGGCTGGGGCCGGCGCTGGGAGCGTGCGGATGGGAGGCCCCGGGCGTGATGACGGCCCTGGAGGTGCGGCGCTGTGGCCGGTGCGGCTGATCCCAAGGAAGGCCCCGCGCTGCCGGAGGACCTGTCGGAAGTCGTCCGCCACCTCGAGTCCGCCTACCCCCGAGAGGGCTGCGGGGTGCTGCTGCGCGCGGGGGAGGGGGGGCCTTGGCGGGTCCGCCCCCTGCG
>NZ_DASVSO010000965.1:0-8309 GCF_036388035.1 Archangium sp. | reverse complement strand
GCCTTCGTCATCGGCTGGCTCACCGAGCGCGCCTGGCACCGGCTCTCGGTGCCCCTGGCCTTCGCCCTCAACGTGCTCGGCGGCCTCGGCGTCCTCTACGCCGTGGGCATTCCGTGGCTCGCCGTGTCCGCGAAGCTGCCCCTGGCGAAGGCGGCGCTCGGCTCGCTCGCCTTCGTCCCCGGCGACTGCGTGAAGGCGGCCGTGGCCGCCTCCGTCGCCGTCACCCTCAAGCGCGCCTGGCCGCTCCTCCAGCCGCCCAGGCCCGCCGCGCCTACTCCGCCCTCGCCCCCGTCATCGACTTGAGGAGCTTCACCAGCGCCTTCTTCTCCTCGTCCGTGAGCTCCAGCGGTTTGATGGTCTCCGCCACCTTGCCCGCGAAGCTGCCCAGGGGCTCGCCGCCCTTGTCGTAGAGTTCGATGACGTCCTCGAGCGTCTGGGCCTCGCCCGTGTGCATGTAGGGCCCCGTCAGCTCCACGTTGCGCAGCGTGGGCGTCTTGTAGGCCCCCTCCAGCTCGGGGCCCTTCCGCACCAGGTCGCTGCCCAGCCGCTGCAGCCGGCTCGACTCGATGCCCGTGCGCGCGTCGCTGTACGGCCCCGACGAGTTGAAGACCCAGTCCAGCATCGGGCCGGCCGCCAGCGCCACGCCGGCCTTGCTGGCGCTCGCGTCCCTCACGCCGATGTTGTGGAACTGGTCGTCGCTGAGCATCGGGCCCTTGTGACACGCGATGCACTGGCCCTTGCGCAGGAACGTCTTGAGGCCCAGGTAGGCGGGATCCTCCTCCGCCTTGCCCGCCTCGGCCGCCTGGATGAAGCGCAGGACGTCCTGGTCGAAGGGCGCGTCGTTGCGGTTGAGCGTGCGCTCGTACGCGGCGATGGCCTTGCCGAAGTTGGCCAGGAGCTGCTCGTCGTTCTCCTCCGCGGGCAGCTTGCCGAAGAGGGCGCGGTAGTCCTCGGCGTAGGCCTCGGTGAGGCGGTCGCGCAGGATGGCGGGGGAGGAGGCCATCTCGATGGGGCTGAGCAGCGGCAGCAGCGCCTGGTTCCACAGCCGATCCGCCCGCCCGTCCCACATGAACCAGGTGCTGTAGCCCGAGTTGAGGATCGTGGGCGGGTTGCGCCCGGTGCGGTTGGCGTTGCAGCCCAGCGCCGTCGGCGTGTCCACCGTGCCGCTCACCGTGTCATGGCAGCTCCTGCACGCGATGGTGCCGCAGCTCGACAGCTTCACGTCGTCGAAGAGCCGGTCGCCGAGCGCCGCCGCCTGGGCGTTGTCCCCGTACTTGTTCGTGGGGTCCAGCGGGGGCCTGCGCGTGGGGGAGTGCAGGCTCTCGAGCTGCTCCAGCTCGGCGGCGTTGGGGAAGGGCTCCTCGGCGGTACACGCCATGGAGCCCGCGAGGGCTCCCGCCAGCATCCAGGTGCGCAGGGGGTGACGACTCATCGACATGTCTTCCTTCTCGGAGGGGGGCGTGCAGGACCCACGGGGACTATACTCCAGTGAGCATTGTAAGCCCCGAATACCCCGAGTGAACCTCGGACGCCTGGGCGTCTAGTCGTCCCCACCGGTGGTGAAGGAGGCGCCCGCCAGCAGCCGGACGGCGGGCATGTCGATGGAGGTGCCCAGGCCGGGGCCGCCCAGGAAGTACAGGTCCAGCCCGCTCACCAGGTGCTTGCGCACGCCCACCAGGACCTCGTAGCCGAGGCGGCCCCCCTGCAGGGGCACGCCCATCAGCAGGCTCAGCTCGGGCCGGGTGGACGTCTTGTTCTTCCCGCGCGCGGTGACGGTGAGGCCCAGGCGCAGCTCGTTGCCGAGGACGTCCTGCTCGCGCCCCGACAGGGGGGACAGGTCGTGCCGGGGACGCAGCAGGGCGCCCAGCTCGCCCCCCACCTGGAAGTTGTCCCCCTGGAGGCCGAGCTGGAGGCTCGGGTGCACCGCGTAGGTGTCCCGGCCGAGGAGGTCCTCCCGGCCCACGGGCAGCCCGGCGGCGAGCTCCACGCCGAGGTTGAGCGGCGCCCCATTCTTCATCTGCCAGGGGGCCGCGCGCACGGAGACCCACGGGGTGCCCAGCCCCTGGCCGTCGGGAGGGCGGACGCCCCGGGTGGGGTTGCCCCGCTGGCCGACGATGAAGGGCACCTGCGCGCCCACCTGCAGCCAGGACAGCACGCCGACGGCCGCGGTGACGTGGGTGGTGAACTTGTTCTCCACCACACTCAGGTCGTTGGTGATGATGGGATCCCAGGCGCGCCTGAAGTTGAGCGGCATGTGCTCGTAGTGCGCCTCGACCGAGACCCGGAAGTCTCCGGGCGCCAGCGTCCGGCCGGTGCCCACCACGAGCGAGCCCAGGCCGGAGGACTCGAGCTGCAGGCGTTGGAGGTCGAAGCCGGGCAGGCTTCGGGTGACCTGGGCCGCGGACAGGCCGGGCGCCAGGAGCAGGCAGAGCAGGAAGGGGAGTCGGGAAAGCAAGCGGGCTCCGGTGTGGAGGGCAGACGCCGCCCGGTCGCGAGAACGTCGGTCGGAGGGAGACATATCGGCAAACCCCTCCACGCCCGCAAGGGGTATCTCCGGGAGCCTCGGGTGGATTCTCGCGCCGTGATAAAAGAGGAGGCGCGCGCGGGCCGCCGTCCTCGGCCGGGTGGGCGCGCTGCCAGGGAGCGGAGGCCGATCTGTTGAAGCTGCTGCTGGTGGAGGACTCGCGTTCCGTCGTCGCCTTCCTCGAGCAGATTCTGCGCCGGGAGCCGGACATCGAGCTGTTGCCGGCGGTGTCCAACGGCCGCGACGCGGTGGCGGCGGTGCAGCGGTGGAACCCGAACCTGGTGCTGATGGACCTGGTGCTGCCGGGGCTGGACGGGGTGGACGCCATCGCGGAGATCATGGCGACGGCGCCCTGTCCCATCGTGGTGCTCAGCGCGCAGCTCGACACGCCGGGGAGGGACAGGACCTTCGAGTCGCTGAGGGCGGGGGCGGTGGACGTGCTGGCCAAGCCGACGGGCGGGAGCGTGGAGGGGGTGAAGGAGTTCCGGGAGCGGCTGCTGCGCACGGTGCGGGTGATGGCGCACGCGCGGGTGGTGGGCCGCAAGCGGCACGCCCCGAGGAAGGGGGCGGTGCAGCCGGTGCCCCCGGCGGTGTCGGTGCCCGAGGCGAGGCAGTGCTCGCTGGTGGCCATCGGTGGCTCCACGGGGGCGCCGCCGCTCGTCTATGACCTGCTGCGAGCCCTGCCCTCGCCGGCGCCCTTTCCGGTGGTGGTGGCGCAGCACATCGTCCGGGGCTTCGAGCAGGGCTTCGCGCGCTGGCTGGCGGGGACGGGGCAGCGCACGGAGGTGGCGGGGGGAGGGGAGTGGCTGACGCCGGGCGTGGTGTACGTGTCACCGGCGGACCGGGACCTGGTGGTGAGCGGGGGCAAGCTGCGCACGCAGCCGTCGAGGGGGGTGGCGGTGCCCTCGGTGGACGCGCTCTTCGAGAGCGTGGCGGGCTTCTACGGCTCGCGGGCGGTGGGGCTGCTGCTCACGGGGATGGGGGAGGACGGGGCGAGGGGCCTGCTGGCGATGCGCCAGGCGGGGGCGCTCACGGTGGCGCAGGACGGCGCGAGCTGTGTGGTGGACGGGATGCCGGGCACGGCGAGGGCCCTGGGGGCCGCCAGCCAGGTGCTCACCCCGGGAGAGATGGGCACGCTGCTGTCCTCCCTCCGGTGAGGGCCCCGGCTGGGAGGGAGAGCCCCCGACATCTCGGCTGCCCCCCGGGGAGGGAGGTGCTCACAGCTGGCGCGGCGGACTCCATCTCGCCGTCCCCTCATGTCTCGACTGCTGGAGGAACACCATGACCGGCGATGCCCATGTCCTGTGGATGCCTGCCCACCGCGCCGACCCGCGGCCCCTCTACGCGCGCTGGCGTCAGGAGGCCCGTGTCGTCCGCCTGGTGGAGCCCGCCCGCCAGATGCCTTTCTGGTTGGTGAGCCGCTACGCGGATGTGATGGCCCTGCTGCGTGACAACCGCCTCGCCAAGGACGGGCACACGTTGAGCGAGCAGGCGCGCTCGCGCTTCTTCCGGCTCTCCGCCGATGCGCTCACCCGGCACATGCTGTCTTCGGATCCGCCGGATCACACCCGGCTGCGCACGCTCGTCTCCCAGGCGTTCACCCCTCGCCGCGTCGAGGCGCTGCGCTCGCGCGTCACCGCCGTCGCCACCGGGCTGCTGGAGGCGGCGCTCGCCCAGGGGCGCGTGGACTTCATCGACGCGTTCGCCTTCCCGCTGCCCGTCATCGTCATCGCCGAGCTGCTGGGGGTGTCCCAGGAGGATCGCGAGCAGTTCCGCGCCTGGACGCACGCGCTGCTGGTGACGCCCGCCGACGGAGACCTCGCGCCCGCCCGGGCCGCGGGCCAGGGCTTCCTGCGCTACTTCACCACGCTGCTCGAGCAGCGGCGGGCCGCGCCGGGAGAGGACCTCGTCAGCGCGATGCTGGCGGCCGAGGAGCAGGGGGACCGACTGCGTCCCGACGAGCTCATCGGCATGCTCTTCCTGTTGCTGGTGGCGGGCCACGAGACGACGGTGAACCTGCTGGGCAGCGGGTTGCTGGCGCTGCTTCAGCACCCCGAGCAGCACGAGCGCCTGCGGGCGGACCGGGGGCTGATGGACTCGGCGGTGGAGGAGATGCTGCGCTACTGCAGCCCGGTGGAGACGAGCACGGCGCGCTTCACGGTGGAGCCCACCGAGGTGTGTGGCCAGGTGATTCCGGCGGAGGAGATGGTGGTGGGCGGGTTGCTGTCGGCCAACCATGACCCGGAGGTGTTCGCCGAGCCGGAGCGGTTCGACGTGGGGCGCACGCCCAACAAGCACGTGGGGCTCGGCTTTGGCATCCACTACTGCCTGGGAGCGCCGTTGGCGCGGCTGGAGGCGGCGGTGACCTTCGAGCTGTTGCTGGAGCGGGCGCCTCGGGTGCGGCTGGCGGTGGAGCCCGAGCGACTGGAGTGGCGCAGGTCGGCCTTCATCCGGGGGCTGGAGCAGCTCCCGGTCCGCTTTGACTGAGCGGGCCTCGTCACGGCTCCAGTGAATCGAGGGCGGGCGTCGCCAGCGCCGCCTTCAGCTCGTTGGAGGCCTCGTTCCACCCCGTCCAGTCGTAGCGGCCAAGGTCCTCGACCGAGACACATTCGGCGAGGCTTGCCTGCATTCTGGCGTTGAACTTGCCACCGAAGGTGCCGAGCAGACGCAGAAGCTCCGCCTTGGCATCTTTCCTCAGCGCCTGTTCGTCGGGCTCGGGCACGGAGCAGTGCTCACGCTCGTAAGCCAGCTCGATGGCCCGCTTGCGAGCCAGCCATGATTGGATCTCCGGCGCGGGTTGCAGCAGCGGTACACGTGTGCCGAGGTTGGTGTTGACCACGAGCACGGCCTTGATGACAGCGGGTGCGCCCGCATCCGCGTCATGGGTGGCCACGAGCAGGTCGACAGGTGCCGGGCCTCGCACCGGCTTCAGGGCCGCCGCGACGAGCGGTGCGAGCGCGTTGGGATCGGCGAGGATTTCGACCATCGAGGGCTGCCTCGGGAGCCGGAGCGTGGGGGGTTGAAGGAGGAGTATCCCGTCCCCTTGCTTGATGAGCCCTCGATGCCACGACTGGCCGTCGTTCAGCACGGGATAGAGGGCTCGCCGCACGAGGATCTCCATCGCGCCCTGCTGCTCGTGAGGGACGGGGGCGAAGGGAGGCAACGTGCGGTTGCTGCCGCGCTCATCCTTGCCCTCACCGAGCACGACGACGCGAAAGGCCTTCTTCATGCCCCCAACCCCGGCACGCCTCCGAGGGCTCCCGAGTACCAGAGGTCACCCGCGTTCGCCTGGAACTTGTCGACCAGGGTGCGCAGCGTCTCGGTCTCTGGAATGGGATGGACGAGCGTGCCCGTCTCTTCGCTGTACTCGACGACGCGGATTTCCGAGGGCTGCACCCAGCGCACGAAGTCGACGGATTGGGTCGCGACGACGACCCTCAACGGATGGCCGGTGAATTCACCGGTCGCGAGCGAGCGCAGGAATTCGACGCGCTTCCCCATCAAGTGGGGGTGGAGGCCTGCTTCCGGATCATCGATGAGGAGCGTGCCATGCGGAGGAGTCGTTGCTCCGGCCCAGAGGAGGAACAGGGTCGTCAGCACGCCATCCGCCTCCAACTTCGCGGGGACCGGTCGTGTCGAGCGCTGGGTCTCGAAAATCAGGTGCTGGATCTTCCCTTCGGCGCCAATGTCGAAGCGAATGCGCCGGATGTGGGGGAAGAGTTCTTTCAGATTCCGCTCGATGGCTTCGAAGCGTTCGCTCTCTCGGTTCTGGAGCGTGGCCAGTGCACCGACGAACCCCGAGCCATCCGGTCCCACCTTGCCCTCGAATATTTGGGTGAGCATCGCCGAGCTGTCTGGCCGGAAGTAGCGAGCGTGCCCGAAGGACTCCAGATACTCTCGCAGGCCAGCTTGGTCCTCGCGCATGGGAGGCAGTTGGGTGAGCCGGGAGAGCACTCTCGCGATGGAGGAGTGAGCGGGTCGCGACAGAACACCAAGTTGCGACAGAACACCAAGGGGGGATTTGGAAGGAGGGCGCACCTCCAACGAATGTGGCGAGTCCTCGATGATCAACATTCCGCGCAGCTTTTCATGGAGGATCTCCGGTTCGGCTTGCTGCTCCGTGTCAGCCTTCTCCACGATGCTGCTGCGCAGTTGTTCCCAATTGATGCCGAGTTCCAGCTCGAAATCGGGTTCGGTGGGATTGGGCTGGACGAATCCCCGGAATATGAGGCGCTTGGCCACATCACCTTCGTGAATGATTCGGGGCCAATGAGCGCCCGTCAGGGGGTAGCCCGCATACGTCACTTCCTGCAAGGTCAGGTTCCGCAGCATCGCGAAGAGCTCGATGCCGCGCATGACGGTCGTCTTGCCGGAAGCGTTGGACCCGAGGAGCACCGTCAGAGGGCTGAGCGATACGCTGGCCTTCTGGATGGAGCCGAGATTCTCGATTTCGATTCGTTCCAGCATTCCCATCGAACATGCCCAGCGAACCGGAAGCGGTCAACGTTGGGCTTTGCCAATCGCGACACTCGAACGGGAGCATTATCCTCGGGTGGTTGATTGCGGCAGTCCCCAAGGAGGAAGCCATGACCCCCAGCAGTTCCTGGCGTCGCCTCTCCGCCCTATTCGGAATCGAGCACCCCATCATCCAGGCCCCGATGGCGGGTGGCGCCACGACGCCGGAGCTGGTCGCCGCCGCTTCGAACGCGGGCGGGCTGGGCTCCACCGGAGCCGCCTACCTGAAGCCCGAGGCCATCGTGGAGCACTCGCGGCGGGTGCGGCAGCTCACCGACAAACCCTTCGCCATCAACCTCTTCGCACCCCTGCCACCCCCGGGAGCGGTTGAACCGAGCCGCATGCTGGAGGTGCTGGCCCGCTACCACCAGGAGCTCGGGCTTCCGCCGCCTCGTCCCCCCGTCTCCCCGATGCCTCCCTTCGAGGAGCAGGTCGACGCCGTCCTGGAGAGTGGTGCCCGGGTCTTCAGCTTCACCTTCGGCATTCCGGCACCCGCGGTGCTCTCGCGGGTGAAGGCACGAGGGATGTTGCTCGCGGGGACGGCCACGACCGTGCACGAGGCGAAGCTGCTGGAGGCCGCGGGAGTCGACGTCATCGTCACGCAGGGCAGCGAGGCCGGCGGACACCGAGGCACCTTCGCGGGCCCCTTCGAGGCGGCGATGGTGGGCACGATGGCCTTGGTCCCCCAGGTGGTGGACGCCGTGAGCCTCCCGGTGGTGGCGAGCGGGGGCATCATGGACGGGCGAGGGATCGCCGCCGCGCGCGTGCTCGGGGCGAGCGGGGCGCAGCTCGGGACGGCCTTCCTCACCTGCCCCGAGTCAGGCATCGCGCCCGCCTACAAGGCCGCGCTCCGGGAGGCGCGCGACGACATGACGGTGGTGACGCGAGCCTTCTCCGGCCGTCCGGCCCGAGGCCTCGCCAACGCCTTCACCGAGGCACTCGGAAGCTCGGAGGACCTTCTCCCATTCCCCCTCCAGCACGCGGCCACGACCGCGCTGCGAAGCGCCGCGGCGGCCCGGGGCGACTCCCGCTTCATCGCGCTCTGGTCGGGTCAAGCCGCCGCGCTGTCTCGGGGCCGTCCGGCGGCGGAGTTGATGCGGGAGCTGATCGCGGAGTCCGAGCGGCTCGGGTGACGTGGCTCCTGATGGGGGCCACCTACGACCGGGTGCCGCCGAACCAGCTCCGCAGCCACCCGGCGACCCGGCCCACGGGCTGCTCCTCCTCGGCGGGAGCTGGCTGCGCGGCGGGAGCGCAGGCCTCGCAGCGCAGC
>NZ_DASVSO010000964.1:0-8238 GCF_036388035.1 Archangium sp. | reverse complement strand
AACGACTTCAGCCCCAGGTTCTCCAGCTCGGCCACCAGCCGCTCGCGGATGGCCAGCGACTCGGCCGCCCGCGCCTTCATCCACGGCACGTCCTCGGACAGCACCGCGGTGGCGATGCGCTCGGACAGGCCCGCCACCTTGTAGGGCCCGCGCGCCTTCTCCAGCTCGGTCACCAGCGTGGGGTTGCCCACCGCGTAGCCCACCCGCATGCCCGCCAGCCCGAAGGCCTTGGACAGCGTGCGCGTCGCCAGCACGTTGGGCCGCGAGGCCAGGTCCAGGTGGCTCTCCCGGGCGAACTCGGCATAGGCCTCGTCGAGCAGGACGATGCCCGGGGCGTTGTCCACCAAGCGCTCCAGCGCGGCCCGCGAGGCCGGCGTGCCCGTGGGGTTGTTGGGCGTACAGACGTAGATGAGCTTCGCGCCCGTGGCGAGCAGCCCGTCCACGTCGATGTCGAAGTCCGGCTTGAGTGGTACCGGCGCGGCCCGCAGCGCGTTCGTCTTCGCGAAGTAGGGCAGCATCACGAAGGTGGGGTCCGGGAAGGCGAGGAGGTCGCCCGGTTCCAGGAAGGCCCGCAGGGTGCTGTCGATGACGTCGTCCGAGCCGCACCCGGTGGTCACCCCCGAGGGCTCCACGCCCGTGTAGGCGGCCACGGCCCGCTTGAGATCCTGGGCGTAGCCCACGGGGTAGCGGGTGACGTGGGAGGCCACCGTCTCGCGCAGGACGCGCTCGGCGGCCGGGGGCATGCCGAAGAGGTTGGTGTTGTCGCTCAGGTCCACACTGCACTTCACCTTGGAGGGCGAGTACAGCGGGATGTCCCGGAACGAGGCACGCGAGGGCAGCGTCATGGCTTCCTCCAGCCACGAGCGGCCTCGGCGTGGGCGAAGAGGCCCTCGCTGTCGGCCAGCAGGCCCACGTCCTCGGCGAGCCGCGCCGCCGCGTCGCGCTCCACGCGCTGGTAGGTGGTCCACCGGTAGAAGTCGAGCACGCTCAGCCCCGAGTACGCACGGGCCAGGCCCGCGGTGGGCAGCACGTGGTTGGCGCCCGTCATGTAGTCGCCGTAGGCCACCGAGGCGTACTGGCCCACGAACACCGTGCCCGCGTTGCGCACCTTCGACAGATCCCCCACCGGCCCTCGGGTGGCGAGGAGCAGGTGCTCGGGAGCGAAGTCCGCCACGAAGGGCCAGGCCTCATCGAGCGAGTCCACGCTCAGCACGGCACCGCGCTCGCTCAGGGCCTTCGCGACGATCTCCTGGCGCTGTGCCCGCGCCGCCGCCCGGCCCACCGCTCCGGCCACCTCCCGGGCCAACGCCTCCCCCACCGCCACCGTCACGCAGCAGGCGTCCGGGTCGTGCTCGGCCTGGGCCAGCATCTCCCGCGCCACCGCCTCGGGGTCCGCCGAGCCGTCCGCGACGACGAGGATCTCACTCGGGCCCGCCGGCGCGTCGATGGCCACCGCGTCCACCACCTGCAGCTTGGCCGCCGCCACGTAGGCGTTGCCCGGGCCGACGATGCGGTCCACCCGGGGCACGCTCTCCGTGCCGTAGGCCATGGCCGCCACCGCCCCCGCCCCACCGAGCGCGAAGACGCGATCCGCGCCCGCCAGCGCCGCCGCCGCCAGCACGCCCGCCGAGGGCTTCCCATCCGGGCCCGGCGGCGAGCAGACGATGACCTCGCCCACCCCGGCCACCTTCGCCGGCACCACGCCCATCAGCACGCTGCTCGGGTACACGGCCCGGCCCCCCGGCGCGTACACGCCCACGCGCCCGAGTGGATCCGGCCGGCGCCCGACGAGGATGCCCGGCTCCGTCTCCACCTCGGTGGCCTGGGGCTTCTGCGCCGCGTGCGCCTTGGCGATGTTGCGTGCCGCGCGGGCCAGCGCGTCCTTCAACTTCGGCTCCAGCGACGCCAGCGCCGCCTCACACGCCGAGCGCGGCACCTCCAGCGACTGGAGCTCCGCGCGGTCGAACTCGCGCGCCATCTCGCGCAGCGCCTTGTCCCCGTCCCGGCGCACGCGGGCGATGAGGTCCGCGGTGCGCTGCGCGACGCGGGCATCCGACTCGCCCGTGCGATCCAGCAGGCGGCGACGCGCCTCGGGGGACAGGTCCTTCAGCCGCCCCTGGTACTTGAGCGTGGGGGTGCTCACGGCATCAGCCTCTCGATGCGGGTGACGAGGATGCCCTCGCAGCCCAGGGCCTTCAGGGCCGAGATGGTGCGATAGATGCTCTTGGCGGGCACCACGGCGTGCACGGCCACGAAGTCTCCGCCCTGCACGTCCACCACGGTGGGGCCATTGAGGCCCGGCAGCACCTCGCGCACGTTGGGCAGCACGCGGCGCGGCACGTTGGCCATCAGGTAGCGCTTGCCCCGGGCCGCCAGCACCGAGCCCAGCGCCTGCCGCAGCTCGTCCAGCTTCGCCGCATCCTCGGAGGCATGGCCCTTGCGAGCGATGAGCCGGGCGCTCGACTGCACCACCGTGCCCACCTCGCGCAGGCCGTTCATCTTCAACGTCGAGCCCGAGGACGTCAGGTCCACGATGATGTCCGCGATGCCCAGGTGCGGGGCGATCTCCGTGGCGCCCGACACCGGCACCACCGTCACCTTCTGGCCACGCTTGGTGAAGAACTCCTGCGTCAGCCGGGTGAAGGAGGAGGCCACGCGCACTCCGTCCTGGATGTCCTCGAGCTTCTGGATGCCGCTCTCCTCGCGGGCGGCCACCACCAGCCGGCACTTGCCGAACTCCAGGTCCATCAGGAGCTCCAGGTCCCGGCCGGACTCGCACACCAGGTCCCACCCGGTGACACCGGCGGCCGCCGCGCCATCGGCGACGAACTCGGGGATGTCCTGGGCGCGCACGAAGATGGCCTCGAACTCGCCGCCGAGCGACGCGGTGAGGGCCCGCTCTCCTCGGACACGGACCTCCAGACCGGCGTCGTTGAAGAGCTCACGAACCTCCTCGGAGAGGCGACCTTTGTTGGGCAGGGCGATTTTCAGCATTGGGGTACTCGGAGAGGTGGGGGACGGGCTCGAAAACGAAAAAAGCCCGTCCTGGGTGGGACGGGCTTCCGGTCACTGCGGCAGGTGCATCGGGGGCGTCTCTACGCTTCACCCGGACATGCGCACGGCGAACGGTCCCGTCAGGGCCGGCCGATGATGCGCGGGGTGGTGATGAGCGGACGCGAAACGCACGGGTCCATTGGTAGCGGAAAACCCCCCGTGCCGTCAACCCAACCTACCGCACACTTGCCAAACCCCACCCCGTGCGAGCACAAGCGCCACCGATGCGTGACATGAACGTGGTCATCGTCGGGGGCGGAGTCATGGGGTGTGGCATCGCCCTGCGGCTGCGCCAGGCCGGCGCGCGGGTGACGGTGCTGGAGCGCTCCATCCCCGGGGCCGAGGCCTCTAGCGCGGCGGGCGGCATCCTCGCCCCCCAGCAGGAGTCCGAGGGGCCGGGGCCCTTCCTCGAGCTGGGCCTGCGCAGCCGGGGCCTGTACCCGGACTTCGCCGCGGAGCTGCTCGCCCTCACGGGCGTCAACGTGAACTACCTGCCCAGCGGCCTGCTGCACCTGGCCTTCGACGAGGCCGAGGCCCAGCGCCTGGAGACCACCGTGGGCTGGCAGCGCGCCCTGGGCCTGCGCGCGGAGCTGCTCGCCACGGCCGAGGTGCACGCCCTGGAGCCCCAGCTCTCGCCCCAGGTGGTGGCCGCCGCGCGCTTCCAGGATGACCACCAGGTGGACAACCGGCTGCTGACGCGGGCCCTCACCATGGCCGCCGCGAAGGTGGGCGTCACCTTCCGCACCGGCTACGTGCGGGGCGTGGTGGAGGAGCACGGCCGCGCGGTGGGCGTGGATCTGGATGGGGACACGCTGCGCGCGGACGCCGTGGTGATCGCCGCCGGCTCCTGGTCCGGCCTGGTGCAGGGCATCGCCTTGGATCCGCGCGTGGTGCGCCCGGCGCGTGGGCAGATGGTGCAGCTCCAGACCCGGTTGCCGCTCTTCTCGCACGTCATCTTCTCCGACAAGGGCTACGTCATCCCCCGGGCCGACGGGCGCATCCTCGCCGGCAGCACCCTGGAGTTCGCCGGCTTCGAGAAGCACGTCACCGCCGAGGGCCTGCACCGCATCCTCTCCCTGGCCATGCAGATCTGCCCCGCGTTGGCCTCGGCGCCGGTCCAGGAGACGTGGGCGGGCTTGCGGCCCTATACGGAGGATCACCTCCCCATCCTGGGGGAGGGCCCCCTGCCCGGCCTCTTCCTGGCCACCGGTCACTTCCGCAACGGAATCCTCCTGGCCCCCATCACCGCGAAGCTCGTGGCCCAGGTGGTCCTCGGGGAGTCTCCCTCCGTGGACCTCACCCCGTTTCGTTTTGATCGCTTCCCCCGTCGCTGAGCCGACAGGGGGGCATTCCCTACCCCCCCCGTCTCACGACCGGACGGCCGAGAATCTCGAAAAACCGAGTTGGGTTGGCCTTCCGCGGCCCGATCCCCCTAGAATCGCCCCCTGTGGAAGCTATTCCTCCCGTACCTCCCCGCATCCTGATCGTCGACGACGACGATTCCGTGCGCGACGTCATCTCCGTCCTCCTCAGAGAGGAGGGCTACAACTGCGTGGTCGCCAGTGGCGCCGAGATGGCCCTGGACATCGCCGGGCAGGAAGAGACACCGCTGGTCATCAGCGACATGAAGATGCCGGGCAAGGACGGCCTGTGGCTGCTCGAGAACCTGCGCGAGCGCTACCCGGACACCTCGGTCATCATGCTGACGGGCTACGGTGACACCGAGTCCGCGGTGGACTGCCTGCGCCGCGGCGCCGTGGACTACCTCCTCAAGCCACCCAAGCTGACGGATCTCATCCGCGCCATCGAGCGGGCGCTCGCCAAGCGCCGCATCGAGCTGGCACGCAAGCGCTACCAGAAGAAGCTGGAGCGCAAGGTGAGGGACCGCACCACGGAGCTGCGCAACGCGCTCCGGGACATCGCCCACACCTACCAGTCCACCCTGCTGGCGCTGGTGGCGGCGCTGGACGCCCGCGAGCACGAGACGTCGGACCACTCGCAGCGCGTGGTGCGCTACACCAACGCCATCGCCGAGCGTCTGAGCATCAAGGGCCAGGAGTTGGAGGAGATCGGCCGCGGCGCCCTGCTGCATGACATCGGGAAGATTGGCGTGCCGGACGCCGTGCTGCTCAAGCCGGGAAAGCTCACCCCGGAGGAGTGGCAGGAGATGCGCAAGCATCCGGACATCGGCTTCCAGATGATCCAGAACATCCCCTTCCTGGCCACGCCGGCGCAGATCGTGCTCTCGCACCAGGAGCGCTGGGACGGCCAGGGCTACCCGCGCAACCTCCGAGGCCAGGAGATCCACATCGGCGCGCGCATCTTCGCCGTGGCGGACACCCTGGACGCGATGACGAGCGACCGGCCCTATCGCAAGGGCACCTCGTTCGCCAACGCGATCGCGGAGATCAACCGCTGCGCGGGGACGCAGTTCGACCGCGAGGTCGTCCGGGCCTTCCTCGACATCGGTGAGCAGGCGCTCATCAAGATCCGCGAGGACATGCAAAACCGGAAGCTGACCCTGGTGCAGGCGGAGGTCCATGCCCAGGAGGCCGAGGCCACCCTCGCCCGGCTCGGCGATGATCTGGACGACCTCGACCAGACCATCCCCGGCCCTGGCAACCCGGCGCCGGTAACGGGTGGCCCGGGGCCCTCGACTCGTGCCGCGCCTCCCGCCGCTCCCCCCGCCACCGCAGCCCCGGCCCAGCAGCCGCTGGTCCTCTCGGTGCTGGCGGGTGGACGCCAGGGCAACACTCGCGACTGATGGGGATGCCAGCACCGGGCAGAACGGTTAAGAGGTGAGGCTCCTACGATGACTCTCCCTTCCCCTCTGCCCAGGGATCCCCTGACTGCTCCCCTGCTCGACGCGCAGGGGCGGACCATCACGTACCTGCGCCTGTCCGTGACGGATCGGTGCAACTTCCGCTGCACGTACTGCTCGCCGGCGAGCTGGGGTGGGAAGAAGGATCTCCTGACGCCCGGGGAGTTCGAGCGCATCGTCTCCGTCTTCGCCCGCCTGGGGATCCGGCGGGTCCGACTCACCGGGGGCGAGCCCCTCATCCGCCCGGACATCGTCGAGGTCGCCCAGCGCATCGCCGCGGTGCCCGGGGTGGAGCGGGTGGCCATCACCACCAACGCGAGCCACCTGGAGCGGCTGGCCGTGCCCCTGCGCGAGGCGGGTGTCACCCAGCTCAACCTCAGCCTGGACACCCTGTCCGAGGCCACCTTCCGGCGCATCTCCAAGCAGGGAGACCTCGCCACCATCCTGCGCGGCATCGACGCGTCCGTGGCGGCGGGCTACGCCTCCCTCAAGCTCAACGTCGTCGTCATGCGCGGGGTGAACGACCTCGAGGTGCCCGCCCTGATCGCCCATGCCCACGCCCGGGGCATCGTGCCGCGCTTCATCGAGCTGATGCCCTTCGGCCAGGGGACGCCGGTGCCCACCGCGGAGTTGGTGGAGCAGATCCAGGCCTCGGGCCTCCCCCTCGTCCCCGAGGACGCGCGGCACGATGTCACCTCGGGCCCGGCGAGCTACTGGCGCGCCCCCGGGGGGCTGGTGGGCTTCATCTCGCCCCTCACCCAGAACTTCTGCGGCGGCTGCAACCGCGTGCGCGTGGCCTCCAATGGAGACCTGCGGAGCTGCCTCGGCGGGCGGGCCCAGGCGCCGCTGCACGCGCTCATCCGCGGCGGTGCCACGGACACGGACCTGGCCCTGGCCATCCGCCACGCCCTCGGTGAGAAGCCCGAGGGCCACCGTTTCACCGAGCCCGGCGCCGGGACCTCGCTGCTGTCCATGATGGGCATCGGCGGCTGAGCCCCGGAAGCACGACGGGCGAGGACCGGCCCCCTCGTGGAGGCCCGCCTCGCCCGTGGCGCTACTGCCCCACGCGTGGGGTTACTTGATCAGCCGGATGGTGGCCGGGTAGCGGTAGGCCTCGCCGTTGTTGGCCTTGATGCCACCGATGATGGACAGCACCAGCGCCGCCAGACCCACCAGCGGCATCAGGCAGGCGCCGATCAGCACGAAGGTCAGGATGAACGAGGCGACGAACGCGATGCCGACGGTGATCTGGAAGTTGAGCGCCTCGATCGCCTGACGCTCCACCCAGGCGGACTCCTTGCCCTTCGTCTGCCAGATGATGAGCGGGCCGATGAAGGCCAGCAACAGACCGCTCAGATGCGACAGCATCCCCCACGTCTTCTCATCCTGCGTCGGCATCGATGAACCGGTGATGAACGAGCCGACCTGCTGACCCTGCTGCTCCATTGAACCCCTCCGAGAACTACCGGGCGCGTCAAGCCGCGCCCTGACGCCTCCATACTCCCCCACTCCCCGGGTAGATGTCACGTAGTAGGCATCCCGGGGAGAGGTCGGAGGGGACCTTACGGGTCAGGAGGAACTCAGCGGTAGAGCTCCGCGCCGGCCTTCTTGAACTCCTCGCTCTTCTCGGCCATGCCGGTCTCCAGCGCCTTCTGCTCGTCGAGCACCCCGGTCTTCTCGGCGTAGTCGCGCACGTCCTGGGTGATCTTCATCGAGCAGAACTGCGGGCCGCACATGGAGCAGAAGTGGGCCACCTTGGCGCCCTCGGCGGGCAGGGTCTCATCGTGGAAGGCGCGGGCGCGCTCGGGATCCAACGAGAGGTTGAACTGGTCCTCCCAGCGGAACTCGAAGCGGGCCTTGGACAGGGCGTTGTCGCGCAGCTGCGCGCCCGGGTGCCCCTTGGCGAGGTCCGCGGCGTGGGCGGCGATCTTGTAGGTGATGACGCCCTCCTTCACGTCGTCCCGGTTGGGCAGCCCCAGGTGCTCCTTGGGGGTGACGTAGCAGAGCATCGCCGTGCCGAACCAGCCGATCATCGCCGCGCCGATGCCACTGGTGAAGTGGTCATACCCCGGCGCGATGTCCGTGGTGAGGGGCCCCAGCGTGTAGAAGGGCGCCTCGTGGCAGATGGCGAGCTGCTTCGTCATGTTCTCGTGGATGAGGTGCATGGGCACGTGGCCCGGGCCCTCGATCATCACCTGCACGTCGTGCTTCCAGGCGATCTTCGTCAGCTCGCCGAGCGCCTCCAGCTCGCCGAACTGCGCCGCGTCGTTGGCATCCGCGATGGAGCCCGGCCGCAGCCCGTCTCCCAGGCTGAAGCTGACGTCGTACGCCTTGAGGATCTCGCAGATCTCCTCGAAGTGCGT
>NZ_DASVSO010000963.1:0-24579 GCF_036388035.1 Archangium sp. | reverse complement strand
CGCCTCGGCCCGCAGCAGGCGGTACTCGCCGCGACCCGGCTCGGCCGCCGCCGCCTCGGCCAGCAGCTCACGGGCCCGCGCGGCATCCCCCGCCGTCAGGGCGGCCACGCCCTCCAGGAAGGGGGCGCGCGAGGACTCCTTCACCAGCGGCTCCCCTACTTCGCGAGCCATCGCATACAGCGCTCGCACGGAGGCGACGTCCTGGGGCTGCAAGGCCTCGCCCTCCAGGGCGCGCTGGTGCAGCGACTCCAGGGTCTCGCGTGCCGCCGTGTGCAGCCGCCCCGCCATGTCTCCCAGGTCCGGCCCCAGGTAGCCCTCCTGCACCAACGCGCGCAACACCTCGGTCGCCGAGTCGGCGCCCACCAGTTGCCGCTGCTCCAGGACCGCGAAGAAGGCGGCCTTCTTCTCCACGTGCCCCGCCACCAGCTTCTCCACCGAAGCCACCTTGCGAGCCGACTTCAGCTTGCGCTCACACAGCTCCAGCTCCCGCTCCGCCTTGGTGCGATCCGACGACTCGGGCGCGACCTTCACATAGGCCCGGTACGCCAGGTAGGACTCCTCCAGCCGTTGCGCCGCGAGCTGCGCACGCGCCAGGCCCAGGTAGGCCCCCAGCAGCTCCGGCCGCACGCGCGTGGCCTTCAGGAAGGCCGCCGCGGCATCCGGGTACTTGCGCATGTTGTACAGCCGGCTGCCCTCCGCCATCAGCAGGTCGCCGTTGCCCACCGAGGGCCCCACCAGCGGCTGCGCTCCGGCAACCCCCGCCCACAGGCCCAGCACCACCAGCATCAGTCCGCGCAGCTTAGAACACATAGCCCAGCCCTCCCTTCAGCTCCGCCGTGTTGGCGCTGTGCCGCAGTGCGGAGATGGGTATGGGTAGCGATTGGCTCATCTGAAAGGCCACGGTGGCGTAGAGCCCCTCGACCAGCCGTGCCCGCAGTCCCAGCCGCTCGTTCACGTGCAGGTCGAAGCCCTGGAGGCCATCCGGGTAGAGCTTCTTGAAGCTGTCGTCCTCCCCCTCCAGCAACACCAACCTGCCCTCCAAGCCCACCTGCAGGAACGTGGTGATGCGCCAGAACGTGAAGTGCACCTGGGGCTGCAACAGCCGCACGGAGATGAGCGAGGTCCGGAACGTCCGCAGGCTGGCCTGCGGCTCCCCGGTGACCTGCATGGGCGTCTCCCACGCGTTCTCGGCCCAGGACAGGGAGCCCCCCAGAATCATCCACGAGTAGTAGCTCTTCACGCTGCCCAGCTCGAACGAGAAGCCGCGCATCCGCAGGTCCCCGGGCCCCGTGATGTTCAAGGCGGCGGCCGGCTGTCCAGAGGCGGGGTTGGTCTCGAGCTGCCGGCCCAGCAGGCCGACGCCCTGCACGGTGACTTCGAAGTAGCTGTCCGGCACGTCGCTCGCCGCGGGAGCCGTCTTCTCCGGCGCGTCCTTCTTGACGTCCTTCTTCTCGTCCTTCTTCGGGACATCCTTCACCACCAGGGGCTCTTCCCGAGCGCTCTTCACCTGCGGGTTCTTGGCCTGGGGGTTCTTCACCTGCTCGAGCTTCGGAGAGTCGACCGCCGCGACGCGGACGGGCTCCACCTGGGGCTTCACCGGTGCGGGCGGGGACTCCGGAAGCTTCTCCAGCCGGTGCGTCTCGCGGTGCCGCTCTCCCGAGGCGAGCGTGAGCGTCGTGTCGAGGCCGCGGTAGCCCTCGCGCTCCAGTCGCAGCGCATGCGGGCCGGGGGGGATGTCCAGCTCCACCTTGTTCCGCCCTACCTCCCGACCATCGAGCAGGATGCGGGTGCCCTCGGGCTCGGCCTGGACGATGAGCCGCCCGCGCAGCGCCTGGAGCCGCTGCTCCACCTTCATCTGAGCCAGGGCCCTCACCGTCTGGGACACCTCGAGCGGCTCATGCGAGGCCAGCTCGAAACGGAAGGTGTGCTCGCCGGGCAGCACCTGGGTGGACAGGGGAGTCGTCCCCAACTTCACCCCATCCACGAAGAGGGTGGCGCCCGATGGCGTGGAGGCCACCTCCACCGTGGCCGCCAGCGAGTACACCTTCACCAGCGCGCCCATCAGCGCTTTCTCGAAGTGGGGATCGGAAGCCTCGCCCTCCAGACGCTGCCCCGCCGGGTGCACCCGCACCGCCCGGAAGCGGAAGCCGCTCCCATCCTGCCCGCCCTTCACCAGCACCACGGACTCCAGCCCGAGCTCGCGCAGCCACGCATCCAGCGGCTCGCGGCACTCCCGCTTGTCCAGGAGACATCCCGTACGGACCTTGCGGCCCTCCAGCCATGTCGCCAGCGCCTCACGCCCGATGAGCTGGCTCGTCCTCATCTCCTGGGGCAGCAGCGCGCCAATGGACTGCTCCGCGCGTTGCGCCACCAGCTCCTGCCCTGGATACAGCGGCTGAACCAACAACAGCGTTCGCACCGGCGGCTGCGCGGTCGATGCATCATCGGGGGCAGCACCGGCGACCAGCGCCAGCCCCACGCTCAACAGGTAGGTGACGAGCATGAACTCCTCAAGCGGGGGGATACACTCCGAGCTCGCGCCGGCCCCCCACGGGCCCGGAATGTTCGTCGAATGTCACTCTTCTGCCTAGGGGGCTTGTAGGCCCGGGTGGGGGGTCATCCCGGGCTCCTAGCCGCGGCTCGACAGGAAAGCGCTTCCCTGCTCGGCCGGTAGGCCCTGGCTCTTCACCGTTTCTTCAGCCCGAGCCCCAGCCGGTACACGTCCTGACCGGACCACCCGGCGCGGCGGGCCAGCTCGGTGCTGAGGCCCTTGAGCTTCTCACCCCGCCCCAGTCCCTCCTCCAGCGCGCGCCGCAGCTCGTCCTCGGACCAGCGGTGCTCGCCGGTGCGCCCCTCCACCAGCACCACCACCTCGCCCCGGGGCTCCTCGGTGGCGTAGCGCTCGGCCAGGGTGCTCAGCGTGCCCCGCACGAACTCCTCGTGCACCTTGGTGAGCTCCCGGGCCACCACCACGCGCCGCTCTCCCAGCGCGTCCCGCAGGTCGGTCAGCGTCTCGGCCAGCCGGCGGGGGGACTCATAGAGGGCGATCGTGGCCGACAGCGGGGCCACCTCCTCCAGCATGGCCTGGCGCTCGGGCCCCTTGCGCGGCAGGAAGCCGAGGAAGTGGAAGCGCCCGGTGGGCAACCCCGAGGCGCTCAGCGCCGACACCAGCGCCGTGGCGCCCGGCACCGGCACCACCTTCACGCCGCGCTCGATCGCCTCGGCCACCAGCTTCTCGCCGGGGTCGCTGATGCCCGGGCTGCCCGCGTCCGTCACCAGGGCGCAGTCCTCGCCGGCCTCGAGCCGGTCCAGGATGCGGCCGGCGCGCTGGCCCTCGGCGAAGGCGGGCAGGCTCACCGTGTCGGCGGCGATGCCGAAGTGGTCCAACAGCACCCGCGAGTGCCGCGTGTCCTCACAGGCCACGAAGGACACCTGCCGCAGCGTCTCCAGGGCGCGCGAGGAGATGTCCCCCAGGTTCCCGATGGGGGTGGCCACCAGATAGAGCGTCCCAGCCATGCGTGCCTCACATGCCGGCGTCGAAGGCGCCCGGCAGGTGCTCCACCGTCGCGCGCTCGCCGCGGCCCACCACCGAGATGACGTCGAAACGAATCATCCTGTCCCGCAGCCGCTGGGTCAGGAGGTAGTGCAGCGCCGCCTTCACCACCTTGCGCTGCTTGGCGAAGGACACCGTGTGGGAAGGGTCTCCCCACACCGCCGTGGAGCGCATCCGCACCTCCACGAAGCACACGGTGTCCTCGTACTCGGCCACCACGTCCAGTTCCCCGTGGCGGCACGCGTAGTTGCGCGCGCGCACCCGATAGCCCCTCGACTCCAGGAAGCGCACCGCGGCCTCCTCGCCCTCGTCCCCATACCCCTTCCGATCCACCACCATCCCCTCCCCTCGCTACCGGGCCCCCGCCCTCGGGGGCCACGCACCACTTGCTACAGATTGACAGTCCCGTCCGACAGCTGCGCGAAGCCGGGGTGCGAGGTGACGTGCAGCACCTGCGTCAGGGTGCCCACGTGCTTGAGCATCCGGGCCAGCAGCGGCAGCTTGGCCTCGTCCACGCCCATGAGCGCGTCCTCCACGAGCAGGGGCAGCTTCACGCGGACGCTCAGCTTCTCCACGACCGTCAGCCGCAGGCTCAGGAAGAAGACGTCCACCTCGCGGGGAGGCAGCTCGCTCAGGGCCATGCGCCGGCCCGAGGAGGACACCACCGTGGTCCGCCCCTCCCGGTCCCACTCCACGCCCACGTAGCGCCGATCCGTGAGCGCGCTGAAGTACTGCACGCACCGGTCTCGCAGCGCGCCCATGACGGCCGACGCGTTGGTGGCGAGCACGTCCGCCGCCAGGTTGATGAGCACGGGCGAGGGATCCTCGAGCGCCTCCGGGCCGGACACCTCGACGCCGGGCATTCCCCCCATCATCTGCGGGTTGCGCGCGAGCTGGATGGACTCCTTGAGCCGGGTGAGCTCCCGCTCCACCTCGCGCACGTCGCGCACGAAGGTGCCCTTCTCGGCGATCTTCGCGTTGAGCAGCTCGATCTGCTGGCGGATGATGGGCAGCTGGTTGGCGGCGTCGATGTACTCGGGGTGCTTCTCCATCGCGATGAGCTGGGCGCGCAGCTGGGCCACGTCGGCGCCGAGCTGCTCGCGGCGCTGGAGGCGGGGCGCGATGTCCTTGGGCGTGTCCACGTCGAACACGTCCATGGCCTTGCGCACCGGACCGGCCTCGGCCTCGAACTCCTCGAGGATCTTCTTCTCGCGCACGGCGAACATCTCGCCCCGGCGGTTCACGAAGTCCTTGTGCTGCAGCTCGTCCACGAAGCGCAGGGCCAGCACGGCGGCGAAGCCGAAGGCGGGGATGTCCAGCAGCGCCACGTAGCGGACGGCGTTGGTGAAGAAGAAGCCCGCGACGAAGCAGACCACGCCCAGGGCGATGGCGGCCCAGAACCTGGGATTGCGAACGAGCGGCTCCACGTCCGGCAGACGCGCGGCCTCCTCCTCCGCCACCTCGCGCTCGGACTCGAGGCGCGCCATGGCCTCGTCCTTGCGGGCCAGCATCC
This sequence comes from Archangium sp., assembly GCF_036388035.1. Classification (GTDB taxonomy): domain Bacteria; phylum Myxococcota; class Myxococcia; order Myxococcales; family Myxococcaceae; genus Archangium. Next base: position 19,513 of record NZ_DASVSO010000963.1, on the reverse strand, counting down.
TCGGGAAGCGCTCGGCGCGCGCCACGATGTCCTGGGGCAGCCCCATGGACTCGGGCGTGGGCTCCGCGGCCCAGGTCGCCTCCGCCTCGCGAACCTTCGCCTTCAGGCCGTCGGTGCTGCTCAGCTTCCGCTCGAGGTCGAAGACCTGCGAGTTGAGCCCGTCCACCTCGAACTGGAGGTTGTCCACCTCCTTGCAGAAGAGGAGCTCCTTCTCGAGCTCGCGCACCTTCGCCTCGGCGGCGGGAAGGTCCGAGGCGGGCATCACCGCCAGCATGCCCGGAGAGGACTGCGTGCGCAGGCCCGGGGACGAGGGCGCGTGGACGCTGGGCATGCCCGGCGAGGACAGCGTGCGCACGCCCGACGTGGACGCGCGGCCCATGCCACCGCGGGGCCGGCGCGAGGGAAGCTGCGCCGCCTGGAGGCAGAAGAGCTGCTCGAAGGTGGCGCGCGGTGGCACCCCCACCTGGCCACGGAGGAACTGGTTGGCGTCGGTGGTGTCCTGCGTCACCAGCTCCGGCTGCTGAGTGTTGGGGTTGAGCCGGTGCAGCGAGCCACCGCCGCCCAGCTCACGCAACACGCGGTAGGTGACGTTGTCCTGCCCCACGAGGGTGAGGGCGGCCTTGCCCGGCTTCTGCGCCGAGGCGGCCATGGCGGCATCTCCGCCACGCCCATCCGCGTAGAGCAGCGCGAGCGTGAGCCCGGCCAACGGGCTCGGCTCCGCGGGCGGCTTGAGCACCAGATACCCGGTCTTGAGAGCGAAACGGCCCGCGGGGGAGAACCCCCGGACGTTCTGGACGGCAACCTCGACGAAGTGCATGCGCCCCCCATTCTATCGCGAATGCGCATGAAAAAAGGGAGCGCCCTCGAAAGGACGCTCCCTTTTGGAGGAACCGGCCAGCGAGGGCCGGGACCGGCTCAGGCGCTCGGCCGCACGGCGCCCGGCTTGGCGGACGAGTGGTGGCTGGCGGTGGCGCGACGCATCTCGGCGTCCTCCTGGGTCTCCACGCGGGAGGCCTTGCCCTTGAGGGCGCGGAGGTAGAAGAGACGGTTGCGGCTCACGTTGCCGCGCGAGAGGACCTCGATGCGCTCATAGCGGGGGCTGTGCAGGGGGAACACGCGCTCCACGCCAACGCCGAAGGACACCTTGCGGACGGTGAAGGTGGCGCGGTTGTGGCCCTTCTTCTTGCGGATGACGATCCCCTCGAAGGCCTGCACGCGCTCCTTGTCGCCCTCCTTGACCTTCCAGTGAACGCGAACAGAGTCACCGGTGCGGAACTGGGTGACGTCCTTACGGAGGTTCTTGGCCTCCACGTACTCGATGGCGCTGCGACGCATGACTGACTCCAGAAAGCTCGACTCGGGTCCAGCTAAGCTGGGACTCGGGGTGTAGAGAGCGGGCGGTACTACCAGAGAGCCGGGGGTCGGACAAGCCCGCAGAACACCGACCCGTGGCTCGGGAAACCGTCGGAGGGGTTACAGCTCCTCCTCTTTCTTCGACAGAAGCTTCAAGTCCGCCTTGCCGAACTCCAGGCGGGCATACAGGTCCGGGCGCCGTTCCCGGGTGAGCTGGAGCGCCTTCCAGCGGCGCCAGCGGGCGATGCGAGCGTGGTCGCCGGATTGGAGGGCGGCGGGCACCTCCACCCCGCGGAAGACGGGGGGCCGGGTGTAGTGCGGGTGCTCCAGGACGCCTTCCTCGAAGCTCTCGGTAACGCTGGAGGTCTCGTTGCCCAGCACTCCGGGTAGCAGTCGCGCCACGGCGTCCACCACGGCCAGGGCGGCCACCTCGCCCCCGGTGAGGATGAAGTCCCCCAGGGACAGTTCCCCGTCGAGGTAGGGCATGACGCGCTCGTCCACGCCCTCGTAGCGGCCACAGACGAGGATCAGCCCGGGCTCCTTGGCCAGCTCCCGCGCCTTCGCCTGGTTGAAGACGGGGCCCCGGGGGCTCATCAGCAGCACCTTGGCCCCGGCGGGCGCGCGGGCCCGGGCGGCCTCGATGGCGGCCACCAGCGGCTCGGGCTTCATCACCATGCCGGCACCGCCCCCGTAGGGCGTGTCGTCGGTGACGCGGTGCTTGCCCTCGGCGAAGTCACGGATGTAGGTGACGGTGACACCGAGCAGGCCCTTCTCCTGGGCCTTCCCGAGGATGCTCGCGCCCAGGTACCCGGCCACGCTGTCCGGGAAGAGGGTCAGCACCTCCACGGGGTACATCAGTCCTCGCTCCCTTCCGCCTCGCCCTTGTCCCCGCCGGCCTCCAGGTACTCCGGAGGCTTCACCACGAGGCGTCCGCCCGGGATGTCCACCGTGGAGACGAAGTCGTCGGCGAAGGGCACCACCAGCTCCTCCTTGCCCTCGGCGCGGATGACGAGGTTGGGCACCTCGCCGGTGCTCCAGAGCTCCTCCACGCGGCCGAGCACGTTGCCGGCCTCGTCCACCGCGGTGAGGCCCACCAGGTCACCCTGGAAGTACTCGTCCTCGGCGGGGGGCTCGAGGTCCTCGCGGAACGCGAGCACGGTGGCGCCCACGAGCGCCTCGGCCTGGGTGCGCCCCTTCACGCCCTCGAAGACGACGAGCATCTCCTTGGGGGTGGGCCGCACGGACTCGATGCGCAGCACGCGCTCGGCTCCGGTGCGAGGGCGCACGAGCACGCGCTCGACGAAGTCGAGCGTCTCGGACGCGGGGTCGAAGGGGCGCACGGCCACCTCGCCCCCGAGACCATGGGCCCGGGACACGTAGCCCAGCTCGAGGTGGGATTTGAGCGTCACTGGCCTTCGGGGGAGGAGGGAGACGCGGGGGGGGAGGCCTGACGCCGGTCGTCCTGGATCTCCAGGCGGACCTTCTGGCCCTGCTTCTGGGCCGCGGCGCCGAGCAGCGTCCGGAGGGCGCCGACAGTGCGCCCATCACGGCCGATGACCTTGCCCACATCCTCGGGAGCGACCTTCAGCTCGAAGAGCCGGGCCCCTTCCGCGTCGGACGCGCGCACGCTGACCTGATCGGGTTGATCGACCAGGGCCCGCGCCAGATAGATGATGAGCTGCTCCACGCTGTCCGTTCAGCCCTGCGAGAGGGACTCAGGCGGGCTTCGCGGCGGCGGCGGCGCGCTTGTGGCGCTTGATGAGCTCGCCAACGGTCTCGGAGGGCGTCGCACCGGACTTCAGCCAGTGCTCCAGGCGCTCAGCGACGAACTCCACCTTGGCCGGGTTGTGGTTGGGGTCGTAGGAGCCCACGGCCTCGAGGAACTTGCCGTCGCGGGGGTTGCGGGAGTCGGTGGCGACCACGTGGTAGTACGGCTTCTTCTTGGCGCCCGCGCGGGCGAGACGGAGGACAACGGCCATTTCTAATGCTCCAGGTGAGTCGAAGGTAAGTCGAAGGTGATCACAGCTTGGAGGGGGGCGCTTCTAATTCCCCCCCTGGCGGATTGTCAAGGAAGCTCGGGGCCTTGCGTCGTTTCCGACGCCTTTTCCTCACCCCGGTTGGCGAGCTGCCCACACGCCCCGGCGATGTCGCGGCCCCGGTTCTGCCGGATGAAGGCCGCCACATGCCCGTTGGTGAGGATCTCCCGGAACTGCTCGGCGCGCTCGTCCATGGTCGTCTTGAAGCCCAGCCCCGGGTTCTCGTTGTAGGGGATGAGGTTGACCTTGGCGGGGATGTCCTTGAGCAGCTCGATGAGGCGGTAGGCGTCCTCGTCGCTGTCGTTGAAGCCCTGCAGCAGGACGTACTCGAAGGTGATGCGCCGGCCCTGGCGCAGGGGGAACTTGCGGCAGGCGTCGAGCAGCGCCGCGATGTTCCACTTGCGGTTGACGGGCATCGTCTTGGAGCGCTGCTCGTCGGTGCTCGCGTTGAGCGAGATGGCGAGCTTCACGTCCGTCTCCTGGCCGAAGCGCTCAATCATCGGCACCAGGCCCACCGTGGAGACGGTGATGTGGCGGTGGCTGAAGTTGGGCCCGTCCACGGACTGGAGGATGGAGAGCGCCGTCTTCAGGTTCTCGAAGTTGTGGAGGGGCTCGCCCATGCCCATGAAGACCAGGTTGGAGAGCGGGCGGTAGGTCTCCAGCTTCTCCAGCTTGCGCACCTCGCGGTTGACCGCGTGCACCTGGGCGACGATCTCCCCCGGGGTGAGGTTGCGCTTGAGGCCCAGGGTGCCCGTCATGCAGAAGCTGCACGCCATGGCGCAGCCCACCTGGGTGGACACGCAGAGCGTCTTGCGGTCCGGCGAGGGCATGTAGACGGACTCGATGAAGCGCCCGTCGCGGGTCTTCCAGCGGTACTTGATGGTGCCGTCCACCGAGCGCTGCTCGAGGTCCTTCACCAGGGGGACGATCTCCGCGCGCTGCTTGAGCTTCTCGCGCAAGGCCTTGGAGAGGTCCGTCATCTCGTCGAACGAGGTGGCGCCGCGCTGGTGGATCCACCGGTAGAGCTGGCTGGCGCGGAACGAGCGCTCGCCCAGCTCCTCGGTGAAGAAGCGGGTGAGGCCCTCCAGCGTGAGGCTGGAGACCTCCGTGAGCTTCACGGGCGCGGGCGCCGGATCGGGCACCGGAGCGGTGACCGAGAACTCAGGCGAGGTGATGTTGTTGGACTCGGGCAGCATCGTCATGGTTCCAACGGGGCGGGTGTGGGTGTCCCTTCCCACAACCTGGGACGTGGAGTCAAAGGAGCACCTGTCCCCTCCCCTGCTCCGCGTGAGGGGCGAGAAAGACGACGGCCCGGCCACCGCGGAGGAGCGCGGGAGCCGGGCCGGGTCCTGGGCGCGAGGCCCTACCGACTACTTCTTGCCGCTGTACTCGTAGCCGTGGATCTCGGTCTCACGGAAGAAGTACGCGATCTCGATCTTCGCGTTGTCCAGGCTGTCCGAGCCGTGCACCGTGTTCTGGTCGATGCTGGTGGCGAAGTCGCGGCGGATGGTGCCCGGGGCGGCGTTGGCCGGGTTGGTGGCGCCCATGATGTCGCGGTTGGCCAGGACGGCGTTCTCACCCTCCAGCACCATGAGGACCACGGGGCCGGAGATCATGAAGCTCACCAGGTCCTTGAAGAAGGGGCGCGCCTTGTGGACGGCGTAGAACCCCTCGGCCTGGGCCTGGGACAGCTGCTGCAGGCGGATGGCGACCGGCTTGAGACCCTTCTCCTCGAAGCGGGAGATGATCTTGCCGATGACGCCCTTCTGAAGCCCGTCGGGCTTGATGATGGACAGCGTACGCTCGATGGCCATTGTGGTGGTCCTCGGTGTGTCGTGTGGAAGGTGGGACTAGCGCTTCTTGTGGGGGACGCCGCGCTTGACGGCCTCCTGCAGCGTGGTGCCGAGCTCGGCGGGGCTGGCGGCCATGACGAAGCCCGCGGCCTCCATGGCCTTCATCTTCTCCGAGGCCGTGCCCTTGCCACCGGAGATGATCGCGCCGGCGTGACCCATGCGCTTGCCCGGGGGCGCCGACTGGCCGGCGATGAAGCCGGCGATGGGCTTGGTGAACTCGCGCGCCACGTACTCGGCGCCGCGCTCCTCGGCATCTCCGCCGATCTCGCCGATCATGATGACGGCGTCCGTCTCGGGGTCGGCGTTGAAGAGCTTCAGCACGTCCACGAAGTCCGTGCCGTTGACCGGGTCACCGCCGATGCCCACCGCGGTGGACTGGCCCAGGCCCAGCTGGGTGAGCTGGAACACGGCCTCGTAGGTGAGCGTACCGGAGCGAGACACCACGCCGATACGGCCCGGCTTGTGGATGTGGCCCGGCATGATGCCGATCTTGCACTTGGCGCCCGGGGTGATGACGCCGGGGCAGTTGGGGCCGATCAGACGAACGCCCGGCTTGCCCTGCAGGTAGCGCTTGGCCTTCACCATGTCGTTGACGGGGATGCCCTCGGTGATGGTGATGATGAGGGAGATGCCCGCGTCGGCGGCCTCCATGATGGAGTCGGCGGCGAAGGGGGGCGGAACGAAGATGACCGAGGTGTTGGCGCCGGTCTGCTTCACCGCGTCGGCCACCGAGTTGAAGACGGGGACCTTGCCCTCGAAGTCAGTGCCACCCTTGCCCGGCGTAACGCCGGCGACCAGCTTCGTTCCGTACTCCAGCATCTGCTTGGAGTGGAACGAGCCCGCCGAGCCGGTGATGCCCTGGCAGAGGACCTTCGTGTTCTCGTTGACGAGGATGCTCATGGCTTGAACCTTTCTCTGCCTGGACTACTTCAACGCCGCGACGGCCTTCTCGGCGGCCTGGCGGAGGTTGTCGGCGGGGGTGATGGCGAGGCCGGAGTTGCGCAGCAGCTCCTTGCCCTTCTCCACGTTGGTGCCCTCGAGGCGCACCACGAGCGGAACCTTGAGCTGCACTTCCTTCGCCGCGGCGATGATGCCCTCGGCGATGACGTCGCACTTCATGATGCCGCCGAAGATGTTGACGAGCACCGCCTTCACGGCCGGGTCGGCGAGGATCAGCTTGAAGGCCGCCGTCACCTTCTCCTTGCTCGCGCCGCCGCCCACGTCCAGGAAGTTGGCCGGAGCGCCGCCCACCAGCTTGATGGTGTCCATGGTGGCCATGGCCAGACCGGCGCCATTCACCATGCAGCCGATGTTGCCCTCCAGCGCGATGTAGGCCAAGTCCCACTCCTTGGCCTGGGTCTCGCGCGGCTCCTCCTCGGCGATGTCGCGGTACTCGAGCAGATCCTTGTGCCGGTACATGGCGTTCTCGTCGAAGTCCACCTTCGCGTCGAGCGCCACCACGCCGCCGTCCTTGAGGATGACAAGCGGGTTGATCTCCACCAGGGAGGCATCCGTCTCGATGAACATGCGGTAGAGCGCGGAGCAGAACTGGACGAACTTGTTCACCGTGGGGCCGGAGAGGCCCAGGCCGAAGGCCAGCTTGCGGCCCTGGAAGTCCTGGAAGCCCACCGCCGGATCCACCGCCTCGCGGAGGATCTTCTCGGGGCTGTGGGCGGCCACTTCCTCGATCTCCACGCCACCCTCGCGGGAGGCCATGAAGGTGATGCGCGAGGTGGCGCGATCCAGCGTCACGCCGAGGTACAGCTCCTGACCGATGGCCAGGCCCTCCTCGATGTAGACCTTGTGGACCGTCTGGCCCTCGGGCCCGGTCTGGATCGTCTTGAGCTTCATGCCCAGCATCTGCTTGGCGAGCTCCCGGGCCTCGGCGGGGCTCTTGGCGAGCTTCACGCCGCCGCCCTTGCCGCGACCGCCCGCGTGGATCTGGGCCTTCACGACGACGACCGGCGTGCCCAGCTCCTTGGCGGCCGCCTCGGCATCCTTGGGCGAGAGCGCGAGAATGCCGCGCGGCGTGGGGACGCCGTACTTCCGGAAGATTTCCTTGCCCTGGTACTCGTGGATCTTCATCGAGGCTCCGGGTGACGCGAGTGATGCGAGAGACTGGCACCCGGAAGCGAGCCCCCGGGGCGGAACGGCGCGGGTGCCTCTCTCGCGCAGAATGGCCCGCTTGGCAAGGCCCTACTGTCAAGAGCCAAACCCGCGGACCTCAAAACGCACCGAGGCCCCGAGCCGGCGAGGACCGGCCGGACACGGGGCCCCGACTGTGAAACGACCCTGTAACGACGGGCGCTCTCCTGACTACCCCGGCCCGCCGGCGGACTTCTTCTCATCGGCCTGGTCGAAGAAGATGTCCTTGATGACCTGCTTGGTCACCTCGCGGTTCATCACCGCGATGGAGGTGGTGAGGGGGATCTCCTTCGGGCACACCTTCACGCAGTTCTGTGCCTTGCCGCAGTCCTGGATGCCGCCCGGACCCATGAGGCCCCGGACGCGCTCCTCGGAGTTCATCTTGCCCGTGGGGTTCATGTTGAACAGCCGGGCCTGGCTGATGGCGGCGGCGCCGATGAAGTCGTTGTCGACCGTCACCTGGGGGCACGCCTCGAGGCAGCTGCCGCAGGTGATGCACTCGGACAGCTTGTACATGACCGAGTGGTCACCCTGGGACTGGCGCGGGCCAGGACCCAGGTTGTGCGTGCCATCGATGTTGATCCACGCCTTGACGCGCTTGAGCGCCTCGAACATGCGGCTGCGATCCACCGCCAGGTCGCGCGTGACCGGGAACTTCTTCATCGGCTCCAGGGTGATGATGGGCTCCCCGTCCCCGATGATCTTGTCGATCAGCGCCGAGCAGGCCATGCGGACCCGCCCGTTGATGTTCATGGCGCAGCTGCCGCACACCTCCTCGAGGCAGGCGGCGTCCCAGACGGCGGGGGCCACCTTGCGGCCGTCCACCGTCACGGGGTTGCGCTGGATCTCCATCAGGCAGGAGATGACGTTGGCACCCTTGCCGTAGGGCACGCGGAACTCGTCGAAGTGCCCCGCCTTGTCCGGGCCGTCCTGGCGCCAGATACGGAAGGTGACGTGCTTGGTGGTGCTGCTGACGGACGCCTTCGCGGTCGCGTTGTCCATGTCGTTCCCTCCTGAAACTAGGCGTACCAGCGCGGCTCGGGGTCGAGCACGGGCGTGGGGATGTCCTCGTAGCTGATCTGCGGGCCCTCCACCGAGTGCTTCGCGATGGTCGTCTTGGCCCACTTCTCGTGGCGCTTCTTCCAGAGCGCCATCCACTCCGGATCCTCGCGAGGATCCTTGCTCTTGGGCTCGGGCAGCGAGAACTCCGGCTTGTAGTGGGCGCCGCGGCTCTCGTCGCGCATCAGCGCGCTCTTGGAGATGACCTCGGCCAGCTCGAACATGTTCCAGAGCTGGTTGATGTAGGAGATGCTCCGGTTGCCCACGTTGCCGGTGTCCAGCGCGTTGCAGTTCTTCCACCGCTCCTTGAAGTCGCGGATGCGCTCCACCGTCTTCTTCAGCCGGTCGTTGTAGCGGACGACGGTGCAGTTCTCCGTCATCAGATCGCCGAGCTCCTTGGTGAGCCCGTACGCGTTCTCCTTGCCGTCCATCTTCTTGATGGTGGCGAAGCGCTCCTCCCAGAACTTCTTCGCGTCGGCGAAGTACCTCTGGTTGTCCGCGTCGGTGGCGCTCTTGGACTGGCTCTTGGCGAAGGACGCCATGGCCGGGCCGCCGATCATGCCGCCGTAGATGCAGGACAGCAGCGAGTTGGCGCCCAGGCGGTTCGCGCCGTGGTAGGCGTAGTCCGCCTCGCCCGTGGCGTACAGGCCGGGGACGTTGGTGGACTGGTTGACGGGGCTGCCGGCCAGCGGCTCGTTGTTCGGGCCCGCCTCGAAGCGCACGTACAGGCCGCCCATCGAGTAGTGCATGCCCGGGAAGATCTTCATGGGCACGTAGCGCGGGTCATCGCCCACGAACTTCTCGTAGATCTCCATCACGCCGCCCAGCTTGGCGGTGAGCACGTGGGCCGGGATGTGCGTGACGTCCAGGTACACGGCGTCGCCGCCGTCCAGGCCCAGGCCCAGCTCGCGGCACACCGTGAAGATCTCACGGGTGGCCACGTCGCGCGGCACCAGGTTCTTGTACTTGGGGTACTTCTCCTCGAGGAAGTAGAAGCGCTCGCTCTCGGGGATGTTCTTCGGGTCGCGGTTGTCGCCCTTCTTGCGCGGCACCCAGACGCGGCCACCCTCGCCACGCACCGACTCGCTCATCAGGCGCAGCTTGTCCTCACCCGGAATGGAGGTGGGGTGCACCTGGATGAACTCGCCGTTGGCGTAGATGGCGCCCTCCATGAAGGCGCGGCCCGCGGCGGTTCCCGTGTTGATGATGGAGTTGGTGGAGCGCCCGAAGACGATGCCCGGACCACCCGTGGCCAGGCAGACGGCCTCGGCCGGGAAGGTGCGGATCTCATTGGTCCGCAGATCCATCGCCGTGCTGCCGATGACGCGGCCCGTGCCGTCCTTCACCGTGCCCAGCCACTCCCAGTACTCGTACTTGGTGACGCGGCCCTCGGCCTCCCAGCGGCGCACCTGCTCGTCCAGCGCGTACAGCAGCTGCTGGCCGGTGGTGGCACCCGCGAAGGCCGTGCGGTGGTGCAGCGTGCCGCCGAAGCGACGGAAGTCCAGCAAGCCCTCGGGCGTGCGGTTGAAGGTCACCCCCATGCGGTCGAGCAGGTAGATGATGCCCGGGGCCGCGTGGCACATGCCGCGCACGGAGATCTGCTCGGCCAGGAAGTCGCCGCCGCGCAGCGTGTCCTTGACGTGGATCTCCGGGGAGTCGCCCTCACCCTTCGTATTCACCGCGCCGTTGATGCCGCCCTGGGCGCAGACCGAGTGGGAACGCTTCACCGGGACGAGCGACAGGATGTCGACCTGGTGGCCGGCCTCGGCCAGCTTGATGGTGGTCATCAGCCCGGCGAGTCCGCCGCCCACCACCGTGAACCGCGCTGCTGCTGCCATGCTGCGTCTCCTTGGTGACCGGAGGGCCGGACGCCCCTGGGGTCTTGGCCGGCGCCGCGTCGCGACTCCGCGAGCGCGCCGCCCGGACCTCCGGTGCGATGCTAAAGGGCTAGTTAACTGGCGAATTCAGCGAGCCGCAAAGATTACCGGCGCGAAGGGATAAGCCCACTCCATCCCCGGCATCAGCCCCGCTCCGCCCGGCCCGCGCGGTGGCTCGCACCACCGCACGGGACCTGGCTGGCTCGCAGCGGGAAGGACTACAGCTTCACTTCACCGACGGTCTTCTTCACCGACTCGAAGGACTTGTTCATCTCGGCCTTCTCGGCCTCGTTGAGCTGCACCTCGACGATCTTCTCCACGCCGCCGGCGCCGATCTGCACCGGGACGCCGAAGAAGAAGCCGTTGATGCCGTACTGGCCCTCGAGGAGGGCGGCGGCCGGCAGCACGCGCTTGCGGTCGAGCAGGTAGCTCTCGGCCATGGCGATGGAGCTGGAGGCGGGAGCGAAGTAGGCGCTGCCCGTCTTGTAGAGGTTCACCAGCTCGGCGCCGCCCTTGCGGGTGCGGTCGATGATGGCGTCCAGCTTGTCCTTGGCGATGAGCGAGGTGAGGGGCACGCCGCCCACGGTGCTGTGGCGCACGAGCGGCACCATGTCGTCACCGTGGCCGCCGAGCACCAGCGCCTCCACGTCACGGATGGAGCAGCCGAGCGCCTCGGCCACGAAGCACTTGAAGCGGCTGGTGTCCAGCACGCCCGCCATGCCGACGACCATGTTCTTGGGCAGCCCGGAGATCTTCTGGAGCGCGAACACCATCGCGTCCAGCGGGTTGGCCACGTTGATGACGAAGGCGTTGGGGCAGTGCTGCTTGATGTTGGCCGCCACGTCCCGCATGATCTTCAGGTTGACGTCGAGCAGGTCCTCGCGGCTCATGCCCGGCTTGCGGGGCACGCCGGCCGTGATGATGACCACGTCCGAGCCCGCCACGTCCTTCCAGTCCGTGGTGCCGGTGACGCGGCAGTCGTAGCCGTCCACGGCCGAGAGCTGGTTGATGTCCAGCGCCTTGCCCTTGACCATGCCCTCGGCGACCGGGATGTCATAGAGGACGACGTCGCCGAGCTGCTTCTGCACCGCGAGCAGGGCCAGGTTGCCGCCGATCTGACCGCCGCCGATGAGGCCAATCTTCTTCTTGGTGTGAGCCATGTGGATTGTCTCTCCGTGACGACTACATGTTCTTGATGATGGCCTGGCCGAACTCCGAGCACTTCACCTCGGAGACGTTGCCCTGCCCTTCCTGACGCATCAGGCGGGCGAAGTCGTAGGTCACCGTCTTGTTGCCGATGGCCTTGTCCATGCCCTGGATGATGAGATCAGCGGCCTCGTGCCAGCCCATGTGGCGCAGCATCATCTCGCCCGAGAGGATGACCGAGCCCGGGTTCACCTTGTCCTGGTCCGCGTACTTGGGCGCGGTGCCGTGGGTGGCCTCGAAGACGGCGTGGCCGGTGACGTAGTTGATGTTGCCGCCCGGCGCGATGCCGATGCCGCCCACCTGCGCCGCCAGCGCGTCGGACAGGTAGTCGCCGTTGAGGTTGAGCGTGGCGATGACGTCGAACTCGTCCGGACGCGTCAGCACCTGCTGCAGGGTGATGTCCGCGATGGAGTCCTTGATGATGATCTTCCCGGCGGAGACCGCGGCCTTCTGCTCGGCGTTGGCGGCGTCCTCGCTCTTGGCGGCCTTGGTGGCCTCCCACTGATCCCAGGTGTAGACCTTGTCACCGAACTCGCGAGCGGCCAGCTCGTAGCCCCACTTGCGGAAGCCGCCCTCGGTGTACTTCATGATGTTGCCCTTGTGCACGATCGTCACGCTCTTGCGCTTGTGCGCGATGGCGTACTCGATCGCGGCGCGCACCAGGCGCTCCGTGCCTTCCTTCGACACGGGCTTCACGCCGATGCCCACGTTCTCCGCGAACCGGATCTTCGCGAAGTCCTTCGGGAACTCCTTCTTCAGGAAGTCCAGGACCTTGGCCGCCTGGGCGCTGCCGCCCTCGAACTCGATACCGGCGTAGATGTCCTCGGTGTTCTCCCGGAAGATGGTCATGTCGACCTTCTCGGGGGTCTTCACCGGGCTGGGCACGCCCTTGAAGTAGCGGACGGGACGCAGGCACACGTACAGGTCCAGCATCTGGCGCAGCGCCACGTTGAGCGAGCGGATGCCACCGCCCACGGGCGTGGTCAGCGGGCCCTTGATGCCCACCAGGTACTCGCGGAACGCGGTGACCGTCTCGTCGGGCAGCCAGTTGTTGACCGTCTTGAAGGCCTTCTCGCCGGCGAGGACCTCGAACCAGGAGATCTTCTTCTTGCCCTTGTAGGCCTTCTCGACCGACGCGTCGAAGACGGCCTGCGAGGCGCGCCAGATGTCACGGCCGGTGCCGTCACCCTCGATGTACGGAACGATGGGGTTGTTCGGCACGGACAGCTTGCCGTTCTGCAGGGTGATCTTCTCGCCGCTCGGAGGGGCCATGAACGAAGCTCCTGACTCAGGAAGGGTGTGCGTGTGGGCGGCGGATGCTTTGCAACACTGGCCCCCCGCGTCAAGGGAGTTCGCCTGCCCTCCGAGCGTCCTGACTTATCGGATCCAATCGCCGGGGGGCCCCGAGCCCGGTTCGCGTGGCATTCCGCACCCTACTTCCCAGAGCACCTCCCGGCTCTTTCAGCAGCGCCGCTCCACGTCCCACCAGCCGAAGTGCATCGTCTTCTGCTCGGTGAGCTGCACCCAGCCCGGCGCGTGCGCGTAGCCGCGTGGGAGGAGCCTCGCGGCCTCGAGCGCCCGCGCCGTTTCCTCGAAGGACCAGAAGTGGAGCGTCACCTCCGGGCCCGCCGTCTGGACCCGCCGCCGTGCCTCCTCGTGCCCGGCCAGACCCGGGCGGCGCTCCAGCACCGTGAAGAGCAGGCGCCCTCCGGGCCTCAGCGCCTCGGACAGGTGGCGCAACGTCCGGGTCAGGTCGTCGCAGAAGTCCAGGCACCCCACCGCCAGTGCCACGTCGAAGCGGCCGAGCTCCTCGGGCACGGGGTCGCGGTAGCTGTACACACGGTAAGTGCCCGAGGGTCGACCCCTCCGGGCCTGTTCGAGCATCTCGGGAGAGAGGTCCAGGCCCACGACCTCCACGGTCGAGTCGAGCTCCCGCGTGAGCTGCCCCGGGCCACACCCCACGTCGAGCACCCGACGGCCCGGTGGCAGCGTCTCCCCGAGGAAGCGCTCCACCCTCCCCTCGTACCGGTGCAGCGAGGGGAAGAATGCCTCGTAGACCCCGGCGATCTCCCCGTACACCTGCCGGACCCCCTCCTCCTGTTCATCAGCCACCATCGTGTCCGGCAGCGTACCTCGCGAGCACACGAGGCTGGCGCGCCCCGCGCGTTCCTGGGTCATCATGGCGCCCCGCGTCATCTTCGCTGTCCGCGCACCTGACAAGTCCGGTATCGTGGTGCGTCGTCGGAAGAATCCCCCTCGGAGGCGCAGTCGTGAACGTCGTCTTCATCTCGCCCCAGTTCCCTCCCCAGTTCTTCCACTTCGTCTCCGCCCTGCGCGAGCGCGGCGTCAACGTGCTGGGCATCGGTGATGCCCCCTATGACAGCCTCCGCCATGAGCTTCGCGAGGCGCTCGCCGAGTACTTCTTCACCCCCAACCTGAATGACGTCGGGGCCCTCGTGCGCGCCGTCGGCTACTTCACCTGGCGCCACGGTCGCATCGACCGCATCGACTCGCTCAACGAGACGTGGCTCGAGCTGGAGGCCCAGCTCCGCGAGGACTTCCACGTCCCCGGCCTCCAGCCCGCCGACATCGCCCAGCTTCGCTCCAAGCTCGGCATGCATGACGTCTTCAAGAAGGCCGGCGTCGCCCACCCGGATGCCATCCCCGCCCGCGATGCCGCCGGAGTGAAGGCCTTCGCCCGGAAGGTCGGCTATCCGCTCGTCCTCAAGCCCGACGTGGGCGTCGGCGCCGCCCGCACCTTCAAGGTCTCCACCGACGCGGAGGTGGACGAGGCCTTCTCCACGCCCCTGCCCGGCTACATCGCCCAGGCCTTCGTGCGCGGCACCATCGTCACCTACGACGGCCTCGTCGACGCCTCGGGCCACATCGTCTTCGCCTTCAGCCACGAGTACAGCGACGGCATCATGGAGTCGGTGCTCGAGCAGCGGGACCTGACCATCTGGAGCCACAAGGAGCTCGCCCCCGCGCTGGACTCCCTGGGCCGCAAGGCGGTGGCCGCACTCGGCCTGCGCGAGCGCTGGTTCCACCTGGAGTTCTTCCGCATGGCCGATGGCAGCTACGTCGCGCTGGAGGCCAACCTGCGTCCGCCCGGGGCCTTCCTCACGGACATGATGAACTACGCGTGCGACATGGACGTCTACCGTCTCTGGGCGCGCATGCTCACCGGCGAGGACCTGCGGGGCTTTCGCTACACGTCCAAGTACCACGTGTGTCACATCGCCCGGCGTACCGGCCACGCGTACCGCCACGGCCACGCCGAGGTGGTGGCCCGGCTCGGTGACGCGCTGCTGCAACACCGCGAGATGCCCTCCGTCTTCACCAGCGCCCTGGGGGATGAGATGTACCTCACCCGGCACCCGGAGCTGGACTCCATGCGCGAGGCCGTGCGCTTCATCCAGGCTCGCCGCTGAGCGCGGCGGCCGCCGGGGGCCTCAGCTCAACAGCCAGCGCATGGCGAGCGGCAACCGGCGCTGCCAGTCCGTCTCGTGGTGGTGCCCCCCCGGCTCCAGCACGAGGAACAGCTCGTGGTCGCCGTACCCCAGCCGCTTGAGGTGGTGGAAGAAGTCACGCGTGGCCTCGCCGTAGCGCATGGTGTAGCCCACCGGATCGATGGTCTCGTGCAGCCCCGCGTCCAGGTAGATGCGCGACCAGCGCCGCGTGTGGGCCGTCCACTCCTCGAAGAGCCGGTTCCAGCCCCACATCACCGAGGGCGACAGCCCTCCGATGCGGCCGAACAGCTCGGGGTGCTTCCACCCCGTGTACAGCGACATCAGGCCCCCCAGCGACGAGCCCATCACTCCCGTCCACTCGGGGCCCTGGCGCACGCGGTAGGTGGACTCGATGTAGGGCTTGAGCGTCTCGACGAGGAAGCGGACATGGCCGAGTCCCCGCGCGCGCACGTTGCTGCGCGGCTCGTCCCAGGGCGAGTACTCGGCGAGCCGGTTGGGCGTCGAGTCCACCGCGACGAGGATCCACGGCTCCAGGCTCCCCTCGGAGACCAGACGCTCCAGGGTGACGTTGGCGCACCAGGTATTGAAGAGCGAGGACTCGGGGTGCGCGAAGACGTTCTGCCCATCGTGCATGTAGAGCACGGGGAAGTGCCGGTGGGGTTCGTGGTCATACGCATCCGGGGTGTAGATGCGCACGGTGCGGGCGACCCCCTCCAGGGGGGAGGCGAAGTCTCGGAGGATGTGGACGTGGCCCATGGGGATGCCGGGTGACGCGGCGCGCGGCACCATAGGCCGGCCCACGCGCCCCCGCCATCATTCCCACGTGGGACTGGCGGCGAGGGACGGGACACGCACCCGTGCACCTCACGTCAGGTGGCCGCGGCGACCGTCGCGCGGAGAACTCGCTTATTTGACGGGTTCACACCGCGTGAAATAGGTCACGGCCGCCCACTTTGGAGGGGGCACTTCATGAAGCGTTCGATTCTGGTGTGCGTCACGGCCGTCGCGCTCGCGGGTTCCGCCTGGGCGCAGGACAAGGGGCAGAAGCCCGCGACCGCTGGCGAGCAGGCGCCCGCGATGGACCTGTCGAAGATGGGCCCGGGAGCTCGCAAGCCCACCAACGAGAAGCAGACGAAGCAGGAGGTCCAGGCGTTCTTCAAGCAGATGGAGGAGATCGAGAAGAAGCACGACTTCGAGGCGATGATCGCGATGCACGACTTCCCGGTCTACATGGCGACCGACGACCTGAAGGGCGTGCCCGAGACGAAGGAGTTCAGCCGCGAGGAGTACGTCGCGATGATGAAGCCCATGTTCGAGGGCATGCCCAAGGACCTGAAGACGACCTACAAGCCGACCGTCACCGTGCTCTCGGACTCGCTGGTGAGCGTGATCAACGACTTCACGATGACCCAGGGCAAGCAGAAGGTGACCGGCCGCAACGCCTCCCTGCTCGTGAAGCGTGACGGCCAGTGGAAGTGGAAGGTCATGGTCGAGGCCGGCTATGGCGGAATGTCGCCCCCGGGCGCCACCGGCGGCTCGCAGACGCCTCCCGAAGGCAAGAAGTAGCGCTCGGCAGGGGGGGCGAGGGGGCTTTCGCTCGCCCTCGCCGCCCCGCGGCTCGGCTCACTCGAACTCGAGCGCGCGCTGGAAGTCCGCCGGGTTGGAGGCCGCGCTCTGCGCCGTCTCCAGCGTGATGTGGCCCTCCTTGTAGAGCTGGCTCAGGTGCTGGTCGAAGGACTGCATGCCGAACATGTCCCGGCCCTTCTCGATGACGTCCTTGAGCTCGTTGGCCCGGTCCTCGCGGATGTACTGCTCCACCGACTTGGTCTGGACCATGATCTCCAGCGCCACCGTGCGCCCCTTGCCGTCCGCCTTCGGCAGCAGTCGCTGCGAGATGGTCGCCTTGAGGCTGTCCGCCAGGCGCATGCGCACCATCGTCTGCTCCTCGGCCGGGAACACCGAGACGAGGCGGTTGATCGTGCGCGAGGCGTCCGTCGTGTGCACCGTCGAGAGCACCAGGTGGCCCGTCTCCGAGGCCTTCATCGCGATGTCGATCGTCTCCGTGTCGCGCATCTCGCCCACCAGGATGACGTCCGGGTCCTGGCGCAGCGCGGCGCGCAGGGCGATCGCGAAGTTCTCCGTGTCCGGGCCGATCTCCCGCTGCGAGATGGAGGACTTGATGTTCTTGTAGATGAACTCGACCGGGTCCTCGATGGTGAGGATGTGCAGGTTCTCGGTGCGGTTGATGTGGTCGATCATCGACGCGAGCGTCGAGCTCTTGCCCGAGCCCGTCGCGCCCGTCACCAGCACCAGCCCTCGCTCGTTGCCGGCGATCGTCTTGAGCACCTGCGGCAGCCCCAGCCCGTCGATGGTGGGGATCTCATCCGGGATGATGCGCAGGATGCACGCCAGCGTGCCTCGCTGCCGGTAGATGTTCACCCGGAAGCGCGCCACTCCCGGCAGGCCGTACGAGGTGTCGTACTCCTGCACGCTGTCGATCTGCGACTTCGTCAGCGGATCGTTGATGATGTGGAGGGCGACCTGCTTGGTATGGTCCGGCTGGAGCTTCTCCATCTTCAGCGGCCGGAGCACACCGTTGACCCGGTAGATGGGAGGATCGCCCGGGCGGAAATGGATGTCCGAGGCGCCGTTCTGCACGCCGACCGTGAGCAGCTTGTTGAGCGTTGCCTGATCCAGGGGAGTTACCTCTCTCGTCGGCCGCGGATTCTAGGCGAAAGCACCCCAGGACGGCCAAGAACCTGACCGGGACGCTTCATATCCCCTCCCCCACGGCCGCGCCCGGTTTCGTCGCGCCTTCACACCCAGCGCATCTGGTATGAGGTACGGAATCGCAGTAGGACGCAGCGTGGTCGAGGCTCTGTCCAGGAGTGATGCTCCCTGTTCCAGGTCAAGGTCGATAGGTCGAACGCCCTCGTGGTCGTCACCCTGGAAGGCACCGTCCGCGTGGACGAGATGCACCAGTTCGTCGAGCAGTCCGTGGCCGCCATTCGCGACCTCGCGCAGCTGGGCAAGGGCGTCCGGTCCCTCGCCGACCTGCGTCAGTTCCGGACCACCTCGCCCGAGGCCACGGACATCCTCCGCCAGGGTCAGGCGGCCGCGATGAAGGCCGGCATGACGCGCATCGCCGAGCTCGTCTCCAGCGAGGTCGCCACGCTCCAGCTCAACCGCATCGCGCGCGCCAGTGGCATGGACCGCATCCTCCGCCGCTTCAACGACGAGGCGGAGGCCCGGCGCTGGCTCCTCGAGGAAGGCGAGCACGCCGACGTGGCCTGAGTTCAGGTCGTCTGGGCCCGCTGGCGCAGCACCGTGCGCTCCACCTTGCCCATCGCGTTGCGCGGCAGCGCCTCGAGGGACAGGAAGCGCGCGGGCACCTTGAAGCCGGCCAGGGACTCGCGGCACCACGCCCCCAGGTCCTCCGGGAGCGGGGCTCCGTTGCGCGTCACCACGAAGGCCACCGGCACCTCGCCCCAGCGCGCGTCCGGCACTCCCGCCACCGCCACCTCCTGCACCGCCGGGTGCGCGGCCAGCACCGCCTCCAGCTCCGCCGGGTAGATGTTCTCCCCGCCTCGGACGATCAGGTCCGTCCGCCGGGAGAGCACCGTGAGGCGGCCCCTGGCGTCCAGCGTCCCCAGGTCCTTCGTCCGCAGCCAGCCGTCCCGGACGGCCTCGCGCGTGGCCTCGGGCCGGTTCAGGTAGCCCGCCATCACCGTGGGGCCCCGGACCTCGATGTCCCCTTCCCTCCCCGGGCCCAGCGCCTCGCCCTCCGGGCCCACGATGCGCACCTCCAGGCCCGGGAGGGCTCGGCCCGCCGTGCGTCCGTCCGCCTCGTCCGGGCGCTCCGTCGTCACCTGAGAGCAGGCCTCCGTCAGTCCGTAGGTCTGGAGTGCCAGGATGCCCGCCGCCCTCGCCCTCGCCAGCAGCGGCGCGGGGACGGGGCCTCCGCCAATCAGCGCCAGCCGGAAGGTGGCGGGCACCGGGCGGTCCTTCCGCGCGTCCAGCACGCGCTCCAGCGTCGTGGCCACGAAGCTCGCGTGGGTGACGCCCTCCTCGTCGATGGCCTGGTTGGTGTCGTCCGCCTCGAAGCGATCCCTCAGGACGAGGCAGCCTCCGTCGTACGCCGTGCGGGTGAGCATCGCCAGGCCGCCCACGTGGAAGAGCGGGAGTGTGCCCAGCCAGTACGGCGCCGGGTGCGCTCCCAGGTTCGCCTCGGAGCAGCGCGCCGAGGCCCGGAAGTTCCCCTCCGTCAGCACCGCTCCCTTGGGGCGCCCTGTCGTGCCCGACGTGAAGAGGATGACCCGGGGCGTCGCCGTCTCCGGGGGGACACACCAGGAGGATGTTGGGCCCGCCGGCTCCGCGAAGGACTCCAGGGGCTCGGCGCCGGGGAGCCGCTCGGCGAGTCCTCCGAGGGCCAGGGTGAGCCTCGGGGCCACGTCCTCGACGAGGGGTTGCAGCTCCGCCCGGGTGAGCCTCGCGTTGAGCGGGGCCAGCACCGC
>NZ_DASVSO010000962.1:0-1641 GCF_036388035.1 Archangium sp. | reverse complement strand
GCAACAACCAGTTCAGCATCCACGCGCGCCACACGGACATGGCGGTCGACCTGTACTGGGGCTCGGCGGACAACGGGACGATCCTCGTGCAGTACCCGTACAGCGGCGGCGCCAACCAGCGCTGGACCTTCGATAACGTCGGCGGTGGCGGCAGTGGCGCCAGCGGGTTCGGGGCGATCCTCAGCCGGGCCACGTTCGACACCATGTTCCCCAACCGCAACCCGTTCTACACGTACGACGCCCTGGTGGCCGCGGCGTCGACGTTCCAGGGGCTCGCCACCACGGGTGACACCGACACGCGCAAGCGCGAGGTGGCGGCCTTCCTCGCCAACGTCTCGCACGAGACCGGCGGCCTCGTGTACACCGAGGAGATCAACAAGGCGGTGTATTGCGACACCTCGTGGGGGCCGCCGGGCTGCGGCTGCGCGGCGGGCAAGTGGTACTACGGACGCGGCCCGATGCAGCTGTCCTGGAATGGCAACTACTGCGCCGCCGGTAACGCGCTCGGGCTGCCGCTGCAGAGCAACCCGGACCTGCTCGCGCAGGACGCGAACGCCTCGTGGCGCTCGGGCTTCTGGTTCTGGATGACGCAGACGGGGGCGGGCACCATGACGGCGCACAACGCCATGGTCAACGGCGCCGGCTTCGGCGAGACGATCCGCACCATCAACGGCGCGATGGAGTGCAACGGCCGCAACCCCGCCCAGGTGCAGAGCCGCGTAGACACCTACCTGCGCTTCACCAACCTGCTCGGCGTGAGCCCCGGAAGCAACCTCGGCTGCTGAGCAGCCCCTGTCGGAGCGGGCGGGGGAGGGGACCACGCTTCCCCTACCCCGGCCTGGAGGCGCGTGTGCCTCAGTTCATGTCCCAGCGCGCGGCGATCTCCTCGCACGCCAGGTGCACGTCCCCCAGCCGCCGCTGCTGGGCCTTGGGCGCCACGAACACCTTACCCGCGAACACGTCGAAGACGCGCACCAGCCGGTGGTCCACCTCGCCCTGCTGCTTGAGGTTCTGCTCGGCGAACAGCTGGAGCACCGTGGCGATGTAGTGCCCGGAGGCTTCGTCCAGCGGCGTGTGCTTGGAGAAGTAGAGCTTCAGCAGCCCCGAGCGCATCACCCCGTGGCGGTCCACGCTGCGCAGGAGGAGCTCCGGACGCACGTTGATGGCCACCCCCGCCAGCGCCAGCGGCGGCAGACCCTCGTCCGCGGGGCTGGCCACCGCGTGCGTCAGCGCCAGCTCGCCCGAGGCCTCGAGGAAGTGCTGGAGGGCCTCGGCGCACAGGGCCAGCCGGTGGGCGTCGAAGTCCGACGCGGGCTCGGCGTTGAGCAGCCGGTGCTGGTGGTAGCGCAAGATGACCTCGTCCTGGCCACCGCAGAGGAACTCGACGATGGCCTGGGCGGCCTCCGGGTAGCGCAGGTACTTGGGGTCGCACGGGTGCTTCTGGGCGTGGATGATGCGCTTGCGCAGCGCGGGCCGCGCGGTGAGGTACTGGCCCAGCTTGTTGACCGAGACGCACGGACTCGCACGGAAATCAGCCATGGAAGACCCTTCCTTGCCGGTGTTGAGCATGAAGCAATACTACCGGATGGGTCTGACATGTCCGGCGCTGGCGAAGGCCCGGGGGCGTCCCCTGGAGACGAG
>NZ_DASVSO010000961.1:0-9109 GCF_036388035.1 Archangium sp. | reverse complement strand
CGCCGAGCTCAACCGCTTCGCGCCGGAGCAGGCCCAGCGCGTCGTCTTCATGACGGGAGGGGCCTTCACCCCGCGCGCGCTGAGCTTCCTGCAGGAGGTGTCCAACCCGAAGCTCAGCAAGCCGTTGGACCTGCGCCAGCTCCGGGCGCTGGTGGGCCGCTCCGCCCAGGGCGCGCCGGCCCAGGCCACCGCCACCGCTGTTCCGCTCGCCGTGGCCCAGGGAGGTGCGAGATGAGTGAGCGGCGCGCGGGACGCGCGGGAGTGGCCCCCAAGCCGGCTCCGGGCGAGACGAAGACGCCCTCGCTCCATGCCGTGCCCGCCGTCCAACCCGGACCGCCGGAGCTGACAGCGCGCGCGCTGGTGGCGGGGGGCCTCATCGGCTCGGTGCTGGCCGTCACCAACGTCTACATGGGGCTGAAGACGGGCTTCTGGGAGTCGGGGTGCGTGCTGGCGTCGCTGCTGGCCTACGGGGGCCTGTCGGCCTTCGCCGCCCGGCGGGGGGCTCCGCTCTCCCCGCTGGAGACCAACCTCTCCATGACGACCGCCGTCTCGGTGGGGGCGATGCCCGCCAGCGCCGGACTGCTGGGCGCGGTGCCGGCGCTCGCGCTCCTCGGGACGGGGACGCAGCCGGCGGGCTGGGCCGTGGCGCTGTGGGGCGTGGGGCTGGGGACGCTCGGCGTGCTCTTCGCCTTCTCGCTGCGGCGGCGCCTGCTCGAGGACGAGGCCCTGCCGTTTCCCACCGGTGCCGCCACCGCGGAGCTCATCTCCACCCTGCACTCCACCGGCACGGCCTACGCCGAGCGGGCCCGGGGCCTGTGGGCCAGTGGCCTCATCTCCGGAGTGCTCACCTGGCTGCGGGAGGCACGCGGCCTCATCCCCGCCTCCTCGCTGCTGCCCGGCTCGCTGCGCGTGGGCGGGCTGAGCGCGGACAGCCTGCTGCTGGGCATCGGCTGGCACCCGATGATGTTGGGCATTGGCGTGCTGGTGGGGCCCCAGGCGGGGTTGAGCATCCTGCTGGGCGCGCTGGTGGCGTGGACGGGACTGGCGCCCTGGCTGGTGCGCGAGGGGCTCGTCGCGGGGGCCGACTATGACTCCCTCTCCGCGTGGCTCCTCTGGCCCGGCGTGGGGTTGATGGTGGGCGCGTCGGCCTCGTCGCTCGTGTCCCAGGTGCGTGCCCTCCCGGCGGTGGTCGCCGACCTGCGCGGGCTCGGACGGCAGGGTGAGGGCTGGGAGGCCCGGCTCGGCCCGTGGGTGGCCCGGGCGGTGCCCGCGGCCATCGTCCTCACCGGGGTGGTGGGGTGGTTCGCCTTCCAGCTCGGCCCGCTCTCCTTCCTCCTCGCACTGGTGATGGCCTTCCCGCTGTGCGCGGTGTGCGCCCGGGCCACCGGTCAGTCGGACATCGCTCCCATCAGCCCCGTGGGGCAGCTGGCCCAGGTGGGCTTCGGCATGGTGGCGCCGGGGCTGCCCGGCCTCAACGTCGTGACGGGCGCGGTGGTGTCGGGCGCCGCCTCGCACACCAGCGGGAGTCTGTGGTCGCTCCAGGCCGGGCGCCTGCTCGGGGCGAGCGCCTCGCGCCAGCTCCTCCTCCAGCTCTCGGGGCTGCTGCTGGGCGCCGCCGTGGCCGTCCCCGCCTACTTCCTGCTCGTGTCCACGCACGGGCTGGGCTCCCAGGCGCTGCCCGTGCCCACGGGACTGCAATTCAAGGCCGTGGCGGAACTCACCTCGCGAGGGCTGGAGGGCATGCCGCCCTCCTCCACGCTCGTCTCCTCGCTGGCCTTCGCGCTCGGCGTCGTGCTGTCGGTGGCGGCTCGCGGGCGGCTGGCGCGCCTGCTGCCCTCGGCGGCGGCCATGGGCATCGGCTTCTGCCTGCCGGCCTACTACGCGGTGACCATCTGCCTGGGGGCCCTGCTGGCCGGGGGCGTGAGCCGCCTGCGGCCTTCCTCCACCCAGACGGTTCAAGCCGCGGGGGCCGGTGCCATCGTCGCCGAGGCCCTCCTGGGCGTGCTCATCTCGGCACTGCTGGCGTTCGGCCTCATGCAGCGGCCGGGGTGAGGCGCGCGCGCTCCAGGCTGCGCCGCAGCCGGCCCCGCATGACGTTGGGGACGGTCTCGGCGCGGCGCAGCGCCTCCTCCAGCATGCGCACGGCCGCTTCCCGCTCGCCCCGGCGCAGGCACGCCAGCCCGCGCAGCTCCAGCACCTCCAACGGCTCCTGCTCCACGGAGACTTCGTTGGAGCGCGCCAGCAGCGCCTCCCACTCCTCCGGGGAGGCCTCGCGCGTGGCCAGCTCCACGGTGGAGAAGATGACCTCTTCCGAGGGGCTGAACTCCGCGCCGCTCTCCTTCAGCGTCCGGCGGATGTCCGTGAGCAGCTCCCGCGCGCGCTCGTTCTCCCCGGTGTAGGCGAGCGCGCGCGCCTTGAGCAGCAGCGCCCAGGGCCGCGAGGCCATCTCCGGGTGGTGCCGCTCCAGCGCGATGGCGCGGGAGATGTGCGGGTTGGCCGCCTCCGCGTCTCCTGACTGGAGGAGCAGCTCGCCCATGTTGTGCTCGGCGAAGTACTCCCAGCCCACCATGCCCAGCTCGCGCCCCAGGTGCATGAAGCGCTCCTGGTCCTGCATGGCGCCCTGGAAGTCGTTGCGCGCCACCCACAGGTTGCGGCGGTTGTTGATGGCGCTGCCCAGGTGGAGCCGGTCTCCGCGCTCGGTACACGCGGCGATGACCTCCTCGAAGATGCGCTCCGCCTCGTCGATGCGGCCGAGGTTGGGGAGGATGACGCCCAGCAGGAGCTGCGCCACCACCCGCGACTCGTAGCCGGCGTCCCCCAGCTTCCGGGCCCGGTCCGCCGCCTCCTGCAAGGGCTCGCAGCACTCCTCCCACTGGCCATTGCGGAACTGCGCGCGCCCCAGGCCCAGCAGCATCCGCACCTGGAGCAGCGGCGACTGGAGCTTCACCGAGAAGGCCAGCTCCTGGGCCGCGTACACCCGCTCCTCCGAGCGCGCGTAGTCGTTGATCCAATCGTACGCCATGGCCTCGTCCAGCAGCAGGTCCACCTCGTCGGCCACGTCCCCGAGCTGGCGGGCCAGCTCGCGCGCGCCGGCGAAGTCCGCCAGCGAGTCCTCGTAGCGCCCCACGCGGTAGCGCATGAGGCCCCGGCCCCGGAGCACGGTGAGGCGCCGCCGCCGGTCATCGCCGTCCAGCAGCTCCAGCGCGCGCGTATAGGTGGACTCGGCCTCGATGTACGCGTGCCGGCCGCGCGCGGACTCCGCCAGGTCGATGTAGAGGGCGGCGGCCTGGTCGCGCAGGCCGGCGGCGGCGGCATGCAGGGCCAGGCGGGGCAGGCGCTGGCGCTCGGCGGCGGCGGCATGGCTGTCGTAGTAGCGGTAGGCGGCGCGGTGGATGCGCACCCGGTCCGCCTCGGGCAGCGAGCGCTCCACCGTGGCGCGCAGCAGCTCATTGCGGAAGCTCAGCCCCTCCTGGCGGTGGGACACCAGCAGCCCCAGGTCCAACAGCCGGCGCGTGGCGTGGCGCGGATCCAACGGGAAGTCCGCCGCGCCGCCGTCCTCCTCCAGCGCGTGCACCACGCCCTCGGCCTCGGCGGCGGTGAAGTCCGGGCCGAGCAGCGCGCACAGCCGCGCGTGCGCCGCGAGCTCCACGGGCAGGGCGCCCAACTCCCGGTCCGCCAGCCACTCCACCAGCCGCAGCTCCGGCATGCGGTCCAGCTCGTCCGTGGCGAGGTACCAACTGCCGCCGCTGGCGCGCTGGCGCACCAGTCCCTGGCGCTTGAGGCCGCGCACCAGCTCCACGAGGAAGAGCGGGACGTGCTGGGCGCGCTCGGCCAGGCGCTCGATGGCGGCGGCGGGGACGTTCTCCGCCGGGCGCAGCAGGGTGCGGCACAGCTCCACCGCGCTGGCCTGCGCCAGGGGGCCGAGCGGCAGCACGTCGCGGCGGGCGGCGCGCGTCCCCCACGAGGGGCGCAGGCCCTGGAAGCCCGGACGCGCCAGCACGCACACCCACAGGGGGACGCGGGACTCGGCGAGCGCGGCGTACTCCAGCGCGTCCAGCGCCGTCTCCTCGGCGTACTGCGCGTCATCGAGGATGAGGCACAGGGGTTGCTGCCGGGCCCGTGCGGCCAGCAGCTCACCGGCGGCGCGCATGGCCAGCGAGCGCAGCGCGCCAGGGGCCGCGGCCCAGTTCTGCAGCCCGGCGGCACCCGGGGCGAGCCACCCGAGGGTGGAGGCCACGCCGGGCCACAGCTCGGTGGCGAGCTTCGGTCCCAGCAGCTCGAAGCAGGTGGAGCGCCCCTCGTGGTCCGAGCCCGTCAGCTCGACGCCCGTCTGGAAGCCGTACAGCGCGCCGCGCAGCAGCAGGCGCAGGGTGCCCTCGGGGTCGCCCTGCACCGGCTCGCGGGCGCGCCACGCGGACACCTTCGCGTGGGGCAGGGCCACCTGGAGCTGCTGGGTGAGGGCCGCGCACAGGTGCGTCTTGCCCTGGCCCCGGTCCCCCAGCACCGTCATGACGGTGGGCGCGCGCTCCACCAGCGCCAGGCCCGCGCTCTCCATCAGCTCGGCCAGCTCGTTGCTGCGGCCCACCAGCACCCCGCTGCCGTGCTGGAGGACGGTGACGTCCTCGCGCTCCAGGCTGGTGGACGCGCGCCGGAAGAGGCCCTCGCGGTCCGGCAGGGGCTCGCACGCGAGGTCCGGCAGCGCCTCGGCCGCCGCGGCGGTGAGCAGCAGCGTGGCGGGGTCGTCGTCGGTGGGGTAGCGGTCCTTGCGGGAGAAGACGGGGCCGAGGTAGCGCGCGGGGCCACCCGGGCGGCGCTGCACCGTCACCGCGGCCACGTCCACCAGCGCGGCGGACGCGAGGTTCTGCGCGGCGAGTCCCTCGGCGGCTTGTCGCGCGCGCTGCACGGGGTTCTCCCCCACGTCGGGATCAAAGGCGCCGGCGAAGCGGGTGCCCTCGTGGAAGGCCATCTGCCCGCCGAAGCTGGCGAGCGCCTTCTGCACCGTGACGGGGTTGGCGCCCGAGCGGAAGAAGAGCACCGCCACCGAGCGGCGCGCGGGCCCGGGCGGCGCGGCCTTCTCCTGCGGGCGGGGAGGGGGCGCCGCCGAGGGCGAGGTCCGCTCGGTGATGTGGGCCAGCGCGTCCCGGAGCGCGAGCCGCAGGGGGGCCACGGAGTCGTAGCGGCGCTCGGGCTCCTTGGCCAGACAGCGCAGCACCACCTGCTCGAGCGCGGAGGGCACGGGGGCCAGCTCCGAGGGGCGGGTGGGCCGGCGCGCGAGGTGGGCGTGGATGACGTCGGACGGGGTGCCGAAGAAGGGCGGCCGGCCGGTGAGCATCTCGTAGAAGAGGACGCCCAGGGAGTAGAGGTCCGAGCGCACGTCCAGGCGCGGCGCGCCCGAGCACTGCTCCGGGGACATGTACTCGGCGGTGCCCGCGAAGGAGTCGCCGACGGGCGGGGTGGGCTCGTCGGCGGAGGAGGGGGCGGGTGCGCCCGCGGGCCGCGCGAGGCCGAAGTCGAAGAAGCCCGCGGCCCCCGTGGTGTCGTCGAGGAAGACGTTCTCCGGCTTGAGGTCTCCGTGCAGGTAGCCCCGGGCGTGCACCACCTCCAGCGCGTCCAGCAGGGAGCGCGCGCGCGCGCTGAACTCGGCGTCCCGCATGGGGCCGGACACCTGCGCCAGGCGCTGCGCCAGGGTGGGCCGCGCGATGAACTGCATGACGAGGTAGGGCGCGCCTGCGGACAGGGTGCCCAGCTCGTACACGGCGGGCACGGTGGGCGGGCCGATGGCGCGCAGCACCTCGGCCTCGCGGGTGAGCTGGGTGTGCGCCAGGGGCACGTCGGGGTGGGCCACCTTGATGGCCACGTGCAGGGCGTCGTGCTCGCGCCGCGCGGAGTAGAGGGTGCCAAAGCCACCGCGTGCCACCTCGTCCTCCACGAGGTAGCCGGGGAGGGCGATGGATGCAGCAGGCCGCTCACGCCCCGCGGACAGGGCGTTGGTCGGGGTGGCTCCTCGGGGACAGTGCGCGTGGGTCCCCTCCCAACGCTGCCCGCATGTCACACAACGCGGCACGGTCTCAATCTATCGCAATCTGAGCGTTTCCCCCACATGGCCCGACGGCTCTGTCCTCCAGTGTAGGGGAACGTAGTGTGGGCCCTTGCACAATGCGGGGGGCGGCTCCACCTAGAGGGGGTCAGGGCGACATCCGGAGGTGTCCTCGTGAAGCTCGATCTTCCCTCGGTCCTGCTCGGGTGCGGCGCGGGTGCCGGCGTGGTGCTGCTCGGCAAGCGGCTGCATCCCCTGGCGCTGGAAGTGGCCACGGCCCTCTACCGCCTCACCGGCTCGGTGCTGGCGCGCGCGGCGATGCGGCAGGAGGAGATTGAAGAGCTGCTGGCCCGGGCGCGGGCGCGAGCGCGCGGCTAACCACGCCCGAAGCGCACGCGGAACATGCCCACCAGGCCCTCATCGAGGACGTGGTAGAGCCCTGGAATGACATCAGCGCCTGGGCGGCTCGTGGCGTCGAGCCTGAGCCTGCTGCTTCTTTCCTGTTGTGTGGCTCGCCACCCGGTCACGGCCCCTACCGGTGCGCAGAACCTGGGTCGTTACGTACTCATCCTCGAGCGGGGCGCGGACGGGCAGATGGTCCATTCATGGAAGCCCGTCGAGGACTTCCAGGTGCCGGCACATTCGTACCTGGCGACCACCCCCAGCGTCCAAGGACGCGTCGTCCAGGCCGCCTTCAACCGCGACTGTGAGGGGGAGCGCGATGCGTGTGAGCGCATGTGCCTGGCGGGCCTGCAGGGTGACGATTGGAGCCATATGCGCAAAGGCGCGAAGAAGGAGCATTGCATCCGCGCGTGCAGGCGACCCTACCTCGACTGTTGCAGGCTCAAGGAACTGGCCGAAGGCGAAGCCGTGGAGTTCCATGCCACGGATGAGGCTATCGCCTGGGTGAAGCAGAACAGCGACAAGTTGCTGGCGGGGGCCGTCATCGTCATCGCGGGCGTGGCCTTCGTCGTCGTCGGAGGGAGCGGTGGCGTGGTCCTGTTGCTCGTGCCCGTCGTCACCTTGGCCTCGTCCGAGGTTGCTTCCGAGCCCCGAGCCCTGGCGGTGACGCCATGACGAATCCTCTCATTCTTTCGGATGCACAGCAGGTGATTGGGAGGCGCTGGAGCGAGGGACAGCCTCCAGAGCGGGCGCGGATTCTCATCCTCGCGCGCGACGCCCTGGACTTCATCTCCGTTACGGGGCAGTGGTACCCCTTCGTGGATTTTCGAGGGAATCGCGCCTCCAGCGGTTCCTCCCCGGCGGGTACAGCTCACGGGCTACAAGAAAGCTTGAGCGAGGCCGAGCGCTTCTTCGAGGAACTCCGAGACGAGCCCGAGGCCGCCGGAGAACAGCCGGCCATCCAGGTCATCCTCGATGCGTTTCGTTTCATCTCCTCGACCCGTCAGCACGCGGCCTTCGGTGATTTCCTCGAGCATGTCGAATCCAATGCGCCCCCATTCGTCATGGCCTCGTTTGAAACAAAGAGCGAGGCGGAAGCCTGGCTCAAGAGCCATCCAAACCCGCCCACTTTCGCTGAGATCCTGATCGGCAACCGCTCCCATGACGTGGTGTATGAGCGCGAAACGGATTTCCGCCGCCTGCCATGGAATCGCCACCTCGAGCGCCATCTCGCATGGCTCAAGCGGGAGGAGTCGCCTGTCGCCGAAGCTTCATTCGCCACTCGCGAGGAGGCGGAAGCCTGGCTGGCGAGGCAGCCCAGGCCGGCCAGGTGGACATGGGTGCTGATCGCGGGGGAGTTCTACCTCGCGGCGTATTACCCCAACATCAACCACCGGGCCCTCTACCCCCTCTCCATGGCCGCGAGTGAGGAGGAAGAGGCCGACGGCTAACCACGCCCGAAGCGCACGCGGAACATGCCCACCAGGTCCTCATCGAGGACGTGGTCCTCGAGATAGAGCCGTGCGGCCTCGAAGCGCAGCTCGCGCAGCTTGC
Organism: Archangium sp.; assembly: GCF_036388035.1. GTDB lineage: Bacteria > Myxococcota > Myxococcia > Myxococcales > Myxococcaceae > Archangium. The sequence goes on along the minus strand of NZ_DASVSO010000961.1, from coordinate 1,116 downwards.
GGTAGTGCAGATCGAGGTCTCTCGGCGTGGGCGTGCCCACGAGGCACGGCGCGTCCTCGAAGCGCGAGCTGAGGATGCTGGAGAAGACGCACCCCATGACGGTGTCCTCGGCGGGGTGCAGCAGCTTGAGGGCCGCTCGCACCTTGTGGTCCCAGCCAGTGGCGAAGGACAGCTCCCGGATCTCCTGCATGGGCCGGTGGCTGCGGATGGCGCCGGCCTCGGTGAAGAGGACGTCCCGCCGCTCCTGGAAGCGGCGGATGGCGCGGCGCGGGTCGAAGCAGTGCGGCGCCGAGTCATCCACCACGAGCGTCCCCGGCCGGAGCCGCTCCACATCCAGCAGGTTGGCGGCGCTGGTGGCGCTGAGCAGGACGGAGGCCTCGTACACCTCCGCGGGCGCCTCGGCCCCAGCAATGGCCACCACGCTCACCTCCCCCCGGAAGCCGAGCTCCGTGCGCAGCTCCTCCTTCAGCCGCAGCAGGTACTCGCGCCTGGCGGGCACGTCGCACAACTGGAGGCTCGGCGGGTGGGGCAGCGTCCGCAGCAGCAGCCGCAGGATGGAGGTGCCGATGGAGCCCACACCGAGGAGCGCCAGGCGCTCGTCCTCCAACCCGCGTCCGGCGACCTTCAGCACCTGCTCCACCATCATCACGAAGGAGGCGGCGGTGGTGGCATGGCCGGTGGTGAGCCTCGGCAGGCCGGAGCGACCGGCGGTGGCCGCCTGCACCGCGTGCCCGTAGTCCGTGGCCGAGGGGATGAGGCCGGTGAGGGACACGGTGTCGGCGCCCAGCCGCGCGGCCTCCTCGAGCCCCCGGACGACGGCCTCCACGGTGCGCTGCTGGTCCACGTAGAGCGTCGCGTCCTCCAGCGGGAGCACGATGAGGCCGATGCGGCCGAGGAACGTCTCGTACACGGTGACGAGGGACGCATCTCCCCGGAGGCAGTCGCGGATGAACTCGCGGGGGGTGAGCCGCAACTGCTCGAGGAAGGCGCGGGGCAGGGTGGCGAGCGCCGCCGCGTCCACGGAGAGCTTGGGGCTGTACTCCACCTTGCGCGAGGGGCGGCGCTCCTCCGAGCCCACGTCGTTGTAGACGTCGGCGACGCTGAGCAGGTGCAGGG
>NZ_DASVSO010000960.1:0-9937 GCF_036388035.1 Archangium sp. | reverse complement strand
TCGCGAAGTTGAACTGGTCCGAGCGGTAGAAGAAGCCCCGGTCCGGCAGCTGGTCCGCCCTCACGAGCCGCCCCTGCGCGTGGGCGAGCGCCGTGAGGGGCTTGTCCAGCGAGGACTTGCCCAGCCCGATGACCGTCACGTCCCGCGTGCGCCCGTGGATGTTGAGCCCGTCGATGTTGACGTTGGCCGCCACGCGCCCCGGGTGCACCGGCAGGTGCTCGGCGAGGTACTGCGAGCCCAGCAGCCCCTGCTCCTCGGCCGCCACCGCCGCGAAGAGGATGGAGCGCGGCGGCGCCTTCGGCAGCGCGGTGAAGGCCTTGGCCACCTCGAGCATGGCCGCCACGCCGGACGCGTTGTCCACCGCGCCATTGTAGATGGCGTCCTCGCCTGGCTTCGCGTCCGCCTTCGCCCCCAGGTGATCATGGTGCGCCGTGTAGAGCACCACCTCCCGGGCCAGCTTCGGGTCGCTCCCGGGCAGCAGGGCCAGCACGTTCGCCGTGGGCCGGCGGCGCACCTGGGTGGCGAAGCGCGTGGACACCTTCATCCCCAGCGGCACCGGGCGGAAGTCGCGCTTGCGCGCCGCCTCGCGCAACGTATCGAGGTCCTTCCCCGCCAGCTGCACCACCTGGCGCGAGGCCTCGTCCGTCGCCCAGGCCTTCACCTGCAGGCGCGGCCTCTCTCCCGAGGCCGGCAGCTCGAACTGCTCGCCGGACCAGGACGTCTGCACCACCTGCCACGGATAGCCCGCGCTCTGCGTGGTGTGGATGATGATCGCCCCCGCCGCCCCCACCTTCGCGGCCTGCGCGTACTTGTAGTCCCACCGGCCGTACCAGAGCCGCGCCTTGCCCGCGAAGAGCTTCGGGTCGTCCTCCGGGTCGCTGTTCAGGATGAGGAGCGTCTTGCCCCTCAGGTCCATCCCCTTGAAGTCGTCCCACTCGTACTCGGGCGCCTGGATGCCGTAGCCCACGAAGACCAGCTCCGAGTCCTGGAGCGAGGACACCTCGGCCTGCACCCCCGAGTAGGCGACGAAGTCCTCGTGGTACTGGAGCTGGGTGCTGCCCGAGGCCGTGGTGAAGGTCAGCGTCTCGGGGTGACCCATCATGCCCACCAGCTCGAAGGGCTGGAGGTAGCTCCCGTTCGGGCCCGCTGGCTTCAAGCCCAGGAGCTGGAACTGCGTGGCGATGTACTGCTGCGCCAGCGCATCCCCCCGCGTGCCCGGACCCCGGCCCTCGAGCAGATCCGAGGCCAGGAAGCCGATGTGGGCCCGGAGGTCCTCGGGCTCGATGGTCCGGGCGGCGGTCTTCTCCGCCGCCGTGGTGAGCTGGGCCTGGGCGGCGAGCGGCAGGAACAGGGTGGTGAGGAGCACCAGCGTCTGCTTCATCATCAGGCGCTCGGCTGCTCCGAGGTCGACGCCGGGGCCACCTTCCACACGGTGCCTCCGGCGGTGTCCATGATCTCCACCCCGAGCCCCTTCAGCGCCTCGCGCACCCGGTCCGCCTCGGCGAAGTCCTTCGCCTTGCGGGCGTCATTGCGCGCCTGGATGAGCTGCTCCACCTTCGCCACGTCGAGGCCCCGCTCCTTCACCGCCCGCTCGCGCCGCCGCAGCAGCCACCGCGCCGGCTCGTCCTCGAACAGGCCCAGCACGCCGGCCACCTTGCGCACGTCCTCGCGCAGCGCCTGGAGCGTCCGCCCCACCAGCGCCTTGTCCTTCACCGGAGGCTTGTCCGTCAGCTCGTTCATCAGCGCGAACAGGCCCGACAGCACGCCCAGCGCGCCCGCCGAGTTGAAGTCGTCGTCCATCTGCGACTCGAACTCGGTGAGGAACCTGCCCGGCTCGCCGTGCAGCGCGCCCTTGCCGAAGTCCTTCCCGCTCACGCGCTCGTCCACCTTGCGCAGCGTCTCGTAGAAGTACTCCATGCGCTGCTCGGCGTCCGCCAGCCCCTTGTCGGCGAAGCCCAGCGGGTGCCGGTAGTGCGTCGACAGGAAGAAGAAGCGCAGGGCCTCCGGGTCCACCTTCTCCAGCGCGTCCCGCAGCCGCACCACGTTGCCGAGCGACTTGGACATCTTGGCCCCCTCGAGGTCGAGGAAGCCGCAGTGCATCCAGTAGCGCGCGAGGGTCTTCCCGCTCGCCGCCTCGCTCTGGGCGATCTCGTTCTCGTGGTGGGGGAAGATGAGATCCAACGCGCCCCCGTGGATGTCGAAGCTCTCCCCGAGGTACTTCTTGCTCATCGCCGAGCACTCGATGTGCCAGCCCGGCCGCCCCTTGCCCCAGGGGCTGTCCCAGGACGGCTCGCCCGGCTTCGCCGCCTTCCACAGCGCGAAGTCCAGCGGCTCGTGCTTCTGCTCGCCTGGCTGCACCCGCTCGCCCGCGCACAGGTCGTCCACGTTCCGCTTGGACAGCTTCGCGTACTCCGGGTAGCGCTTCACCGAGAAGTACACGTCCCCCTGGGACTCGTACGCCACGCCCCGCTCCACCAGCTTCTCGATGATGCCGACGATCTCGGGGATGGTCTCGCTCACCTTCGGCGAGACGTCCGGCTCCAGCAGGTGCAGCGCCCGCGCGTCCTCGCGGAAGATCTCCACGAACCGGGCCGCCAGGGCCACCGGCGCCTCGCCCGTCTCTTGCGCGGTCTTGATGATCCTGTCGTCCACGTCCGTGTAGTTGCGCACGTACATCACCTGGAAGCCCCGGTAGCGCAGGTAGCGCACCACCACGTCGAACGAGGTGAACGTCCTCGCGTTGCCGATGTGGATGTAGCTGTAGACCGTCGGGCCGCAGACGTAGATCCCCAGCTTGCCCGGCACCGCCGGCTCCAGGGATTCCTTCTGCATCGTCATCGTGTTGAAGAGGCGGATCGATGTTGCGGCCACGTGTGCGAACCTCCCGCTGTTCCGTCCGGGTTGGAACGCCGGACTCTAGGACTTCCCCACGGCCACGACCACAAGTGCCTGACAGGACACTCAACACTACTGCCGTCCCCTGAGCACTCCAGGCACCTGAAAAAGGACTATCTTCCCCCTCTCCTGCGCTGCCCCCTGTCCCCCCTGGCCGCCAATCTGGGAGAATGCCCCCCATGTCGCCTCCCAACCCCAAGCGCCCGCCTCGCTCGTCCCGCCCGCCGGGGGAGTCCGCGTCGCGCCAGGAGCCGGAGGTGGAACTCCCCTTCGACGATGACGAGGTGGCCCCGCTCCAGGCGGATGACCCCCGCCCCCAGCGCGTCCCCCAGTACCCCGCGGGCCCTCGTCGCCGGCCCCGGCGCGGCTCCAGCGGCGCCTCGCGCGAGGGTCGCGACCGCGAGATGCCCGCCCGCTTCGACTCCGGCGAGTATGAGGACCCGGGCCACTCCCCCGCCTTCCTCTATGTCGAGCGCGGCCCCGGCGCCGGTCAGCTCCAGCCCCTGAAGCAGGGGGTGCTCGTGCTCGGCCGCGCCTCCTCGTCCGACCTGCGCCTGCAGCACCCCTCCATCAGCCGCCGCCACGCCCAGCTCACCCGCCGGGGCGACCAGCTCTCCCTGAAGGACCTCGGCAGCCAGAACGGCACCTTCGTCAACCGCGTCCGCCTCACCGGGGAGGTCGAGCTCCACGCCGGAGATGAGGTCGCCCTCGGCAATGCGCTCCTCCGGGTGCGTGGGCCGGGAGCCACCCCCGAGCCCCCTCGGGCCGCCCCCAGCCGGACCCCGTCCTCGCTCCGCGTGGGGATGAGCGCCCGCCGCGTCGTGCTGCTCTCCGTCGCCATGGGCGCCCTGCTGGCCGTGTTCCTCACGCTGGCCCTGGTGCGGCTCATGCGAGGCAAGGCCGAGCCCGCCTCCGCTCCGGTGGCGGAGTGGCAGGCCCCGCCGGTCGAGGTGGCGGCTCCCGTCCCCGAGACTCCCTCGGCGGACCTCGCTGCCCCGGAGGAGGCTCCGGACCCGGTGCCCAATCCCGAGCCCGCCGCGGAGCCCCTCCCAGAGGAGCAGCTGCGTGCCGCGCCCCAGACGCGCCCCCTGAGCGCCCAGGCCATCGCCAACAAGGCCGGCGCCAAGAGGGAGCAGGCCCCCAGGGAAATTCCGGCCCGTCCGAAGGCCACCGGGAACCGCTCGGCCCTGACAACGGGGAAGGCGGCTGCCTCCTCGCCTGCTCCCTCCGCTTCCCCCGTCGTGAACAAGGAAGCGGAGACCGAGGCCCGTACCCGCTACGAGGCCGGAGATGTCGGCACCGCCCTCGCCATCGCCCGCGGGGCCCACCTCGACGCCCTCTCCGACCGGCTCGTGCGCTTCCAGGCCGCCTGGGCCGCGGGCAGTGCCGCCCTGGAGGCCGGTGACGCCTCCACCGCCCTCCAGCAGCTCGCCCTCGCCCGGGAGCTCGATCAGGAGCTCTCTCAGGGGTGGAGCCGCTACGAGCCCCGGATTCGCGCGGCCCTGGAGCGGGCCCAGACCCTGTCGCGCTAGACCCGGGTCTCCTGGATACGGGGCTCGCGGTGCTATCATCCGAGCCCATGCTCCTTCCTCGGAAGCCACTGCGCGCAGGCCGTTGGGTCGTCGCATGCCTGATGATGCTCGGGCCCGGCATCGCGCTGGCCCAGGCCTCCGAGGCCAACTCCCCCGCCCTGACCGCCTCGCCTCCGGGAGCGCTGGTGGGCGTGGTGGTGGCCAGTCGGACGCTGGACCTCGCACCCAAGGTGGAAGGCCGCATGGAGGTGCTGAAGGTGCGCCTGGGCGAGCGCGTCTCCGCAGGTCAGGAGATAGCCCTGCTGGAACTGGAGCCCTTCGAGCTCGAGCTCGCCGCGCGGCTGGCCAACCTCAAGGCGGCCGAAGCCGACCAGGCCAAGAACCACCTCCTTCTCACCCAGGCCCAGCAGCGGCTGGAGCGTGAGAAGCGCATCCGCGAGTACTCCGCCGCCGAGGCGCTGGAGACGGCCGAGACGCAGGTGGCGCTCGCACTCGCCGACCTGGATCTGGCCAAGGCCCGTACCGCCGAGGCCAAGGCCCGGTTCGACCTGGCCGCCAGCAACCTCGCGAACGCGCGGGTGCGCGCGCCCTTCGCGGGAGTGGTGTCCGAGGTCCTCCTCCAACCCGGCGTGCTGGTGGGGCGGACCACGCCCCTGCTGCGGCTGGTGAGCGACGAGCTGCGGCTGCGCTTCGCCGTGCCCGCGGCCCAGTCGGGCAACGTCCGCCCCGGCACCGAGGTGCGCGTGCGGCTGGAGGCCCTGGACGTCACCGTGACGGGTACCGTGGACAGCATCTCGCCCGAGCTCGACCCGGCCTCGCGGCACCTGCGAGCCGAGGCGAAGCTGAATGTCCCGGCGGCCCAGCGCGGGCGCATTCCCACCGGACTGCTCGCCCAGGTGGAGCTGCGCCCCAACGTCGCCGCCACCGTGCCCTGAGCCCGCCAGGAGGAAGTGCCTCCCGTGCAAGGCACTTCCCCGGGGCTCGCGAAGGAAGGGGGGGACCTCCCGGGCGCGAACTCGCGCAACCTGTACACTTAGTGGACAAGTTCGCGCGCCGCGCGACCGGGAGGCCTAGCGGCCCTGGGAGATCTTCGCCTGGCCGCCCGAGAGCCGCGCCACGTCACCCGGGTTCCACTCCAGTACCTGCGTCTGGAGGCCCCGGCGCGCGAACTCCTCGCGCATGAGCACGTTGCGGCTGGCCTCCGAGGGCTCGCCCTCGCCCCAGCCGATGTCGGTGATGATGTGGCCCACGCCCTCGAAGCCGTTGGCGTAGGGCAGGAAGTAGCGGGCCTGGGCCGCGGCGCACGCCTCCACCGCGCCATCGATGCCCGCCGTGGTGTTCTTGAGCTGCCCCTGCTGGTACTGCCGGTACAGCCCCCGGAGTTGCTCGAACGGCACCGCCGCCCAGTAATGGTTCAGCCCGCCGAAGAAGGGCGACTGGAACTCACGCTGGCAGCACATCACCACGTCCGCCGGGCCGCGACGCCGGCAGGACTCGGCCAGCACCTCCGCCATGCCACCTTCCGGGTCCGCCCCGCTGTCCACCAGCAGCACGCACGAGAAGTCCTCGGTGTTGATGCGGTAGCAGTTGCCCCAGCTCCTCAGTCCCTCGCGCAGCCGGGGACCCTCGCGCGTGGGCTGCTCGCCGTAGAAGGGCAGGATGTCGATCTCGATGTCGCCCACCTTCACCGTCTCGCCCCAGGCGGCGGCCTGGACGGACTGACCGCACGCGCGCACCGTGGCCGCGAAGTCCTGGAAGGTGAGCAGGCTCACCCGAGGCACGCGCGGCACGATCACCGGCAGCTCCCGCCGGGCCAGGTGCGCCAGGAACGAGGGCACGTGCCAGTGGTCCACGTGGCTGTGGGTGATGGCCACCGCGTCCACCAGCTCCGGCCGCAGGTTGTTGGGGGCCCCGCGAATGTTCAGCAGCCGGCGCTGCATACCCACGGGATCCACCAGGAGGCCCGTGGTGCGCGAGCGGATGAGCAGCGAGGCGTGCTCGCGGCGGTAGATGCCGGGTCCGTCCGGCTCGGGCCACTGGAGCCCGGGCTGCGGGGCCTCCACGAGCCGCTCGATCCACGCCTCGTCATCGAAGGGCCAGGCCTCGCGCACCTTGCGTGGATCGCTCGTATGGGTGGCCGTGCGGAAGAACTCGGCCACCACGGGCACCGCCTCCTCGGGCAGCTCACTGCTCAGGCGCTCCTCGCCATCCTGGAAGACGACCCACCAGGTGCTCTTCTCGGGGAACAGCACGCTGTCCTCGACGAGGAAGCCGCCGTCCTCCGCCCCCTTCGGGCGCAGCACCGGCTGGGGGAGCAGCTTGTTGGCGCGCTCGAACAGCTCCCGCGTGGCCTGGGGATCCAGGTTCGCGCGGATCATCCCGTTGAGCAGATCGCCGAACTTCACCCCGCCGAGGTCCGGCAGCGACACCAGGTCCACGACGAAATTCGGAGAGAGCATTGTCGGTCACCCCACCTTGGCGGTCCGCTCCGGGACCGGGCTGCTGGCACTGGTGCGATCCTGGGACGACACCAGCTCAAAGTAATAACCCCGCTGGGACATCAGCTCGTCGTGCGTCCCCCGCTCGACCAGCCGTCCCTGGTTCATCACGAGGATGACGTCCGCGCCCTGGATGGTGCTCAGCCGGTGGGCGATCACCACGCGCGTGCAGCGCAGCTGCGAGAGGGCGTCCTGTACGGCGCGCTCCGTCTTCGCATCCAGCGCGTTGGTGGCCTCGTCCAGCAGGAGGATGGCGGGGTGGTGCACCAACGCCCGGGCAATGGCGATGCGCTGACGCTGACCGCCCGAGAGCGAGACGCCCATCTCGCTGAGCACCGTCTCGTAGTTCATCGGCATGGCCACGATGTCGTCGTGCACCTGGGCGCGCTTGGCGGCCTCCACCACCTGCTCCAGCGGCAGCGTGGGGTCCGCGTAGGCGATGTTGCGGCGGATGTCCCCGCGGAAGAGCGAGGGGCTCTGCAGCACCACGCCCATCTGCTGCCGCATCTCCTGCAGGTCCATGTCCTGAATGGGGGTGCCGTCGTAGCGGATGGCGCCGCCGGTGGGCAGGTACAGGCCGAGCATCAGGTGCGCCAGGCTGGACTTGCCCGCGCCCGAGCGGCCGACGATGGCCACGAACTGGCCCGGCTGGATCTCCACCGACACGTCCTGCACCACCAGGGGCGCGTAGGGGCTGTAGCGGAAGGAGACGTTCTCCACCTGGATGCTGCCCTGTAGCTTGGGGGTGCGGCGCGTGGTGGCGGGCACCTGCTCGCGCGGGGCCTGGAGCACGTCGTCCACGCGCTCCAGGTAGCTGCCCACCAACTGGAGCTGGAAGGCGGTGGCCACCAGGTTGGCGATGGGGCTGAGGAAGCTGCCCGCCAGCGCGTTGAGCGCCAGCATCTCGCCCAGGCTCAGCTCGCCGTCGAGCACCTGGATGGTTCCCACCGCCAGGATGGCCAGCGGCGAGGCCATGCGCAGCGTGCTGGCGATGGACTCGGTGAGCGCCTGCAAGCGCCCCCGCTCCAGCGAGACGTTGAGCACGTCCACGTAGAGGTTGGACCAGTTCTGCACGGCCCGGTCCTCCAGGCCCATGGCCTTGAGCGTCTGGATGCCGGTGAACATCTCCACCTCGAAGTTCTGCGAGCTGGCGCTCACCTCGAGGTTCTTGGACATCAGCTCGCGCTGCTTGCCCCGCGCGAAGAGGAAGACGAGCACCTGCAGCAGGGCCAGTCCCACGGCCAGCAGGGCGATCTGCCAGCTGCCGAAGAACAGCAGCACCAGGTAGACCATCACCAGGCTACCGTCGAGCACCGCGGACAGCGCGCCCGAGGTGAGCAGCTCGCGCACGGTGGCGTTGCTGTTGAGCCGGCTCATCAGGTCGCCGGCGGAGCGCACCTGGAAGAAGGAGAACGGCAGGTGCACCAGGTGGTCCAGGAAGCCCAGCGTCAGCCGGGTATCCATCGCCGTGCGCAGGTGCAGCAGCAGGTGGGCGCGCACCAGCGAGGAGATGAGCTGGAAGCCCACCAGGGCGCCCATGCCCGTGGCGAGGATGGCCAGCAGTGACCTGTCCCCGTTGGGCAGCACCCGATCCACCACCGCCCCGGTGAGCGAGGGCAGCGCCAGGGCGAAGAGCTGCAGCATCAGCGACATCACCGCCACCCGCCCCAGCAGGGCGCGCGCCTCCGACAGCAGGCGCAGGTAGCGATCAGAGCCGCGCGCCGAGGAGCCCTTCTGGAACGTCTCGGAGGGCTCGAAGAGCAGCGTGACGCCGGTGAAGGACTTGCGGAACTGCTCCAGGGTGACGTGGCGGCGCCCGAAGGACGGATCCACCACCTGCACGCCCTTGCGCGTCAGCTTCTCGAAGACGACGAAGTGCTTGAACTCCCAGTGCAGCACGGCGCCGGGCTCGAGCAGGTGGATCTGATCCATGTCCACCTTGGCCGCCCGGCCCAGCAGGCCGAAGCGCCGGCCGGCCTCCAGGATGCCGCGCGCGCTGATGCCCTGCGTGCTCAGTCCGGCCGCCACGTGGATCTCATCCAGCGACACCTTGCGGCCGTAGTAGCCCAGCACCATGGCCACGCACGCCGCCCCGCAGTCCACGTTGGTGAGCTGCGCCACGTAGGGGATGCGCCGCTGCCGCAGCCGCTCGCCCAGCCGCTGGAGCGCGGGAAAGCGCTCGGCGAGCGAGGGCGACTCGGGCGTCGGCGATTCGGAATCAGCCACGGTCGTCACCCCCGAGGTACTCGAGAATCGGCAGCAGCGTCACCCAGCCGTTGCGCGCGCGCACCTTCACCCGGGCGATGCCAGGCATGCCGGTGTAGTAGGTGTAGCTGCGGCCATCGGACTGGAAGGTGCTCGCGGGCAGCCGCGCCGACACCGCCACCACCGGGCCCTGCAACGTCAACGCGTCCCCCAGGCCCGGCCCCAGGTAGCGCCGTACCTCGGTCGGTCCCACCAGCTCGTCGCTGATCGCCGTGACTTCCAGCTCCTGGTACTCGTAGGGAAAGCCCTCCAGCTCCAACCGGAAGCCCTGCCCCTGCTTGATCATCGGCCGGTAGCGGCCGGGCACCAGCGCCAGCGCCCAGGACTCGGCCCCGTCGCGGAGGATGGAGACCACCACCTCGCCCGCGCCCAGGAACTGGCCCTCGCGCACGCGCACGTCGTTGACCTGCCCGTCGAACGTGGCCCGCAGGGAGCGCTCCGCCAGGCGCGCCTGGCTCGACTCGAGCTGGGAGCGCAGGGCCGAGAGCGCCGCCTGCGCGGTGGCGTTGGAGGGATTGAGCAGCGAGGCGGCGAGCTGGTTGCGGAACTCGTGCTCCAGGCGCTCGCGATCCCCGGACTCCACGCCCGAGTACAGCTCCACCAGCGGCTGGCCGGCCTTCACGTGCTGTCCGCGGCTCACCAGCACCCGGCTCACCCGTCCACCCGCCGTGGCGGTGACGTCCTCCAGGCCCTTCACCTGCACCAGCAAGGGGCCCTCGGCGTAGTCGTTGATGTCGACGAGGGCCA
>NZ_DASVSO010000959.1:0-15894 GCF_036388035.1 Archangium sp. | reverse complement strand
CGCGCAAGCTGACGGGCCTGGAGACGGCGCTCACCCGCGAGTTCTTCGATCGGCTGTGCGAGCCGCTGTCCAAGCGCTGCATCGCCGTGTGCGACGCGGTGATGAAGGAGGCGGGGATGGCGCCGGGGGCGGTGGGGACGGTGCTGCTGGTGGGCGGCATGACGCGGGTGCCGCTGATCCGGCAGCTCGTGACGGACTTCTTCGACAAGGTGCCCTCCACGGAGGTGAACCCGGACGAGGCGGTGGCGCTGGGGGCGGCCATCCACGCGGACGAGCTGGCGCGCCAGTCGGGCGCGGCGCTGCTGCTGGACGTGGTGGGCAACTCGCTGGGGGTGGGGGTGCTGGGCGGGAGGGTGAAGCGGCTCATCGCCAAGAACAGCTCGGTGCCGGTGAGTGCCAAGGACGTCTTCTACCCGGGCCGCCATGGACAGACGGAGGCGCGCATCTCCATCTACCAGGGGGAGAGCGACCTGACGGACGAGAACCAGAAGCTGGGCGAGGTGGTGCTGCGCAACCTCCAGGGGGCCTCGCGCACGGACACGCCGCTGGAGGTGACGTTCGAGCTGTCCAACGAGGGCACGCTGTCGGTGCGGGCCACGGACCTGAAGACAGGACTGGCCGAGTCGGTGAAGCTGGAGGCGCGGCCGAACCTGCCGGGCCAGGAGGCCGAGCGGCTCGTGAAGGAGCAGGCGGCCTACGCGCAGAAGCAGGCGAAGGAGGACGTGAAGAAGACGGAGGAGACGTTCCGCAGGCTGCTGGAGCGCGGGGAGAAGCTGGCGAAGCTGCTGCAGCGCAGCGCCGAGGAGAACCCCAGCGAGCAGGCGACGGCGGCGGTGAGCAACGTGAAGTCGCTGCTGGAGTCGGGCCGCAACGCCTTGGAGACGCACGACGTCGAGCAGTGCGCCCAGGTGTCACGTCAGCTCACCCAGCTTCTCTCCTCGGGGCGCTGAGAGAGTCCCTGACGAGGGTCAGGGACCCGGGTGACTGGCTCAGATGGTGCCCGGAGCGGCCGGGGCGCCGACCTGGGCGTTGATATCGCCCTTTTTCTCGGCCGCCTTCTCCGGCGTCAGCTCGTAGGTGTGCTCCGGCTTGTAGCCCATGATCCACAGCCAGGGGACGAGGAAGAAGAAGCCACCGATGCAGGGACCGACCTGGAACTCCTCGTCACGCTTGAGGACGGTCTCGAAGTCCTTGTAGCCCTCCTTCGTGATGCGGACGCGCGTGGAGGAGCCGACGACCTTGGTGTCCTCGTACGTGTACGGCGTCTTCCCCACCTTGCTGCCGTCGATGTAGAGGTTGGCCTCGCCCGGCTCGGTGCGGATGATGGTGGTGCTGGCGCAGCCGACGGAGAACACGAGCGCCGTGCTCGCGGCGGTGAGGCGCAGGAAACGCTTGGATTGAAGGGTCATGGTGCGCGGGATAGTGTGCCCGGCGCGATGGTGTCAACGTTCGAGATGGTGACCGCGCTGGCATTGCTCGCCGCGCCCCCGGGACCCTTCGGCAACACCCGCCATCCCGTCACGCGCGAGGTGCGGTTACCCCCCACGCAACGCGTGCAAGCCACTCCGTCCTCCTCCGCCAGCTTCCTCGGGACGGCCCAGGGCTTCTACCGGTACGTCCTCAGCCCCATCGATGGTCCGCGCTGCTCCCACCGGCCCACGTGCTCGCTCTACTCCCGCGAGGCCCTGGCCCGGCACGGCCTGGTGGTGGGGGTGTGGCTGACCTATGACCGGCTCCTGCGCGATGCGCGCTCCTCCTCGGTGCGGCGGCTGCCCGTGCGCCTCGAGGACGCGCGCATCGTCTATCTGGACCCCGTGACGGAGAGTACCTTCTGGTTGCCCTGACGACCCTGCTCGCCCTGACGTTGGCGCTGGGCTCCGAGCCCGAGCAGCTCGGCTTCGCCCACTCCCTGCTCGCCGAGGGGGACCACTACCGCGCCATCGGCGAGTACAAGCGCTTCCTCTACCTGTACCCGGAGTCGCCGGCCGCGGACGAGGCCCGCCTCGCCATCGCCCGGGCCTACGTGCGCGGCGGACAGACCGAGGCCGCCGTGGAGCACCTGCGCTCGCTCTCGGGACGCTCGCCCGAGTGGCGCGGCCTCGCCCTCCTGGAAACGGGCTGGGCGCGTCACACGGGCGGCGAGTTCGAGGCCGCCACGCGTTCTCTTCGCTCCTTCCTGTCCGTGGAGGAGATGCCCCGTTCGCCGGAGCAGCTCGACCGGGCCCGGTACCTGCTGGGGTGGGCCCTGTTGAACCAGGGCGATGGGGCCGGTGCGTCGGAGGCCTTCTCCGCGGTCTCCCCCTTCCCGGGGCAGAAGCCTCTCACCGAGGCCGCACGCAACTGGAAGGCCCTGCCTCGCAAGTCGCCCCTGCTGGCGGGAGTGCTGTCGGTGGTGCCGGGCGCGGGCCATGTCTACATCGGCGAGCCCGTGACGGGAGTGGCTGCCCTCGTCTGGAATGGCCTCTTCGGCTATGCCCTCTACGAGTCCATCCGACGGGAGCAGATTGGCGTCGCGGTGCTGCTCGGGGTGCTCGAGTCCCTCTGGTACTCGGGCACCATCTTCGGCGCGGTGAGCGGTGCCCAGAAGTACAACCGGGACGTGCGGCGCGAGGCGCTCGACCGGCTGCGGGCGGAGTACGACGACCACCCCGAGGGGTGGCCCCTTCCTCCGCCCGTGCGTTGACAGTCCCGCGCGCCCGCCTCCCGCGACCCCCGAGCGCCGGGGCGCCCTGCTCGGTTTTCTGGCTGTCCGAGCCCCCGCCCTCGGTTTTTCGAGGGGCCCCTCCGCTCAACCGTCAGCGCCAACTCCGCGAAATCCCGAGCGGCGGGCCGCGTGGGGGGCCCTGGCACAGGGGTGGCAGAGCCCGCGCCACGGAGTGCCGGGCCGGATGAAGACGAGGAGTCAGTACATGCACTGGAAGAACAGCGGTTGGCTGGGGCTCGCGTTGCTGGGGCTCGTGGGGTGCGGTGACAAGGGCGGGATTCCCGAGAACCAGCCGGTGCAGATGAAGGCGAAGCTGGAGTCATTCGCGAGCTGCGGGGCGCTCGAGTCCTATCTCGAGGACACCGCGGTGCTGGACATGCGCACCACGATGGAGCAGTCCAAGCCGTCCTATTGGAAGTCGCGCGGCGGCTGGTGGGGCGGCCCCATTGCCGTGGACGACAGGGCCCCGTCGCCCGCCGAGGGCGCTCCGAACGCACCGGGCGCGGGCGGCAATCCGTCCTCCGGTCCGAAGGACCACACCGGCACCAACAACCAGGTGGCCGGCGTGGACGAGGCGGACTTCGTGAAGAACGATGGCACGCGCATCTTCGTCCTCTCCGGGCAGAAGCTGTACGTGCACCGCTCCTGGCCCGCCGAGTCGATGCGCGCCGAGTCCTCGCTGAAGCTCGAGGGCTGGCCGCGGGAGATGTTCCTCAAGGGCGACCAGGTGGTCGTCTTCTCCGTGGTGCACGAGCCGCTTCCGGGCGGGGGCGATGCTGCCACCCAGTGGTCGTGCCCGCCCATGCGTCCCTGTGGGGCCTACTCGGCGCCGCTCACCAAGCTGACGACGGTGGACGTGTCCAACCTGGCCGTGCCCCGGGTGACGGGCGAGCTGTACCTGCCGGGCGACTACCACAACGCGCGGCTGACGGGCGGCTCGGTGCGGCTGGTGATGCGCGACGTGTTGCGCTGGCCCTCGAGCATGCGCTGGTGGCCGGACTACTCCCAGGGGCTCTGGGAGGACGAGCCCAAGCTGGAGAGGGAGATCGACAAGCTGATGAAGCACAACGAGCAGCTCATCCGCGCGCAGACGCTGACGGACTGGCTGCCCGTGGGCCGGCGCAAGCTGCCGGACGGCACCGTGGAGACCGTGGGTTACAACTGCGAGGACTTCCACAAGACGAACGCGCCCACGAAGGTGGGCATCGTCACGGTGGCCTCCATCAACCTGGACGCGGCGGTGGTGCAGGCCCCGGGCCGCACCTCCCTGGTGACCGAGCCGGGCGAGGTGTATGCCACCGACAGCGCGCTCTACCTGGCCACGTCCCACTGGTGGTGGTGGCCGGAGCCGGGGCAGAAGGACCACACCTATCTCCACAAGCTCGACCTGAGCCAGCCGGAGCAGGCGCGCTACGTGGCCAGCGGCACGGTGGAGGGGCGCCTGCTGGACCAGTTCAGCATGGACGAGCACGAGGGCGTGCTGCGCGTGGCCACCACCATCTCCTCGCGCGTGTCGGAGCTCGGCAACTCGTGGGGCCGCGTCGAGACGACCAACCGCGTCTCCACCTATAGGGAGGAGGGCGACCAGCTCGCGTTGCTGGGGCAGAGCGAGGAGCTGGCCAAGGGCGAGCGCATCTACAGCGCGCGCTTCCTGGGCGACAAGGGCTACGTGGTGACGTTCCGGCAGGTGGATCCGCTCTTCACCTTCGACCTGTCGGACCCGGCGCACCCGCGCAAGGTGGGCGAGCTGAAGGTGCCGGGCTTCTCCACGTACATCCACCCGGTGGGGGACACGCACCTGCTGACCATCGGCGTGCACGTGCCGGAGAACGGTGACTGGCGCGCGCGGGCCCTCAAGCTGTCGCTCTTCGACGTGACGGACCCGGCCAACCCGCGCGAGGCCTTCACGCAGCTGGTGGGCACGGCCTACGGCTGGAGCGAGTCGCTCTACGAGCACAAGGCCTTCAACTACTTCCCGGCCAAGGGCCTGGTGGCCATCCCCTTCGCGGACTGGTCGCCGCAGCCCTACTCCGGGGACTACTGGAGCAACTTCGTGAGCGAGCTGCGCGTCCTGCGCGTGGACCCGGCCACCGGCTTCACCCCGGTGGGCGCCATCTCCATGAAGGACGTGTACCAGACGTTCAGCGCCCCCACCTGGAGCTATGTCTACTCGCCCGTCGTGCGCCGCAGCGTGATGGCGGACGACTACGTGTACGCCATCTCCGACGCCGGTGTGCGCGTAGCTCCCCTGGGCAACCTCTCGCAGCCGCTGGCCACCTCGCGCTTCGACCCCATCATCTCCTTCTACCCGTGAGGCAGTAGACAGGCCGGTCGCCCGAGGGGGAGGCGACCGGCTCCCGGGTCAGGCAAGGAGGGCCCGGTGCGTCCGCGAGGGAGGGCCGCGCATCCCGCGCGGAAACCCGCTATAGGCGAGTCGCTGCCATGTCCGCCGAACTCCCGACCCGTCGCCAAGAGCTCCGAGCGCTCTGGAAGCTCGCCCTGCCCATCGCCATTGCCCAGGCGGGCCAGTCCCTCATGAGTTTCGTGGACACCGCCGTGGTGGGGCGGGCTGGCACACAGGCCCTGGCGGCGGTGGGGCTGTCCACGGCGGTGTTCTTCGCCGTCAGCAGCTTCGCCGTCGGGCTGATGATGGGGGTGGACCCGCTGGTGTCGCAGG
This sequence comes from Archangium sp., assembly GCF_036388035.1. Taxonomy (GTDB): domain Bacteria; phylum Myxococcota; class Myxococcia; order Myxococcales; family Myxococcaceae; genus Archangium. Next base: position 10,513 of record NZ_DASVSO010000959.1, on the reverse strand, counting down.
CCTTCGGGGCGGGCCATGCGCGGCGCGCGCGGGCCCTCCTCTGGCAGGGCAGCTACCTGGCCGTCATCGCCGGGACGGTGCTGGCGGTGCCGCTGGTGGTGGTGCCGCGGCTGCTGCCCTCCTTCGGGGTGGACTTCGCCGAGCTGCCCGAGGTGAGGGACTACCTCGACTGGCGGGCGCCCAGTCTGCCCCTGATGTTGCTCTTCATCAGCACGCGCTCCTACCTCCAGTCCGCAGCGCTCACCCGCCCGCTGGTGGTGGCCACCGTGGTGGCCAACGTCTTCAACCTGGGGGCGGACATCCTCTTCGTCTTTGGCGGCGAGGGGCTGCCGGCCTGGTGTGGTCCGCTGCGCCTGGTGCCGGCCATGGGGGTGAAGGGCTCGGCCATCGCGACGTTGCTGTGCTGCGTGCTGCAGTGGGCCATCGTCGCGTGGGCGGTGCGGCAGATCTCCGTGCCCGGCGGCATGCCCTCGGTGCGGCCGGTGCGGGCGGACCTCCTCCAGGCAGTCCGGGTGGGACTGCCCATCGGCCTGCACATCGCGGCCGAGGTGGGCGTCTTCTCCCTGGCGGGCGTGCTGGCGCGGTGGCTCGGCCCGGAGAGCATCAGCGCGCACCAGATCGCCATCTCCTTCGCCAGCCTCTCCTTCACGGTGGCCCTGGGCATCGGCAACGCGGGCAGCGTGCGGGTGGGCTGGGCCGTGGGCGCGCGCAACACCCCCCAGGCCCGGCTGAGCGGATTGATGGCCTTCGCCTCGGGCGCGGGCTTCATGTCGCTGGGGGCGCTGGTGTTCGCGCTCTTCCCCGAGTGGCTGGCACGCCTGATGGGGACACCGCCGGAGGTGATTCCCCTGGTGGTGCCGGTGCTGATGGTGGCCGCCGTCTTCCAGATCTCCGACGGCGTGCAGGGCGTGGGCGCGGGCGTGCTGCGCGGGACGGGAGACACGCGCTTCACCTTCATCGCCAACATGGTGGGGCACTACGGGGTGGGGCTGCCGGTGGCGCTGCTGCTGGGCTTCGGGCTGAAGCTCGGCGTGGTGGGCATCTGGTGGGGCCTGTGCGTGGGGCTCACCGCCGTGGCGCTCGCACTCTTCTGGCGCTTCGAGCGCCAGAGCACGGGCACGTTCCAGCCGCTGGAGGCGTGAGGGGCGAGCGCTCTAGGCTCGAAGCATGCGCATGCTTCGAGCGATGGTGCCCTGGCTGCTGCTGTTGGCTGGGGTCGTATCTGGCCCAGCCCAGGCGGCGTCCCCTTCATCGGTGGCCTCCCTGGTACACGCCAGCTTGCTCGGCGCGGATTCCATCCGGGTCAAGCTGCTGGCGTACCTGGCTCGCGGTGACATTCCAGGTGCCATCGCGATGTACGAGGCCCATACGGGAAAAGTCGCACCGGCGTGGTTGATGGACCTGCAGGTGGCCTACAGCGTCGCGAATCAGGCCGCCGGCAAGTGCCAGCAGGTGGCTCGCATCATCTCCACCGCCTTCTCCAAGCTGGGACAGACGCCGCAATACATCGCGTTCAAGGCGAAAGGAGCTGAAGAATTCATGGTCTTCGAGCTTGCGAGTGGAAAGAGTGCTCCTGTCTCACGCAATGCCTACCACGTGGCTGTCAGGGTAGGAGACTTGATCTACGATGCGTATACGGGACCGCTTGGGATGAAGCTCGCGGATTACCTTCCCCGTCTTCATGCCAGGCAAGGAGTGACCTGGGAAATGGTATCCCAACCATGAGCGAAGAGAATGACGCGACAGGCCCGGCCCCTCATCGTCATGTCTACCTGCTCGATTACCTGATGCGCATGCGGCAGGAAAAGACGAGGGGCTTGTTGCTGGATATGGGGGAAGTCAACGTCTCCCTGTTGGTGGCATTCACCGCTGGATACCGGGCCTGCCAGTCCGCCAATGGCATCAGAGATGAGGAGTACATTCGCTTCCGCGACTGGCTCCGCGACGTGAAGCACGAATTCCCCATGGAGGGCTGGGACGTGAAGTACCTGCGCGACTGCGACGGCGACCACGAGCGCGCCATCCACAAGTTCCTCGACTTCGTCGCCGAGTTCGTCTCCCTGCGTGAGCGGGAGAAGCAAGGCGGCTGAACGAGCGCCGCCCTTACCTCACCCCGGCAGGTAGTGCTGGATCATCTGCCGCCACACCGGCCAGTCGTGCGTCCCGCCCCACCAGATGGCCAGCTGGTTGCTGATGTCCTTGGACCACAGCAGCTTGGACAGGTTCTCGTTGGACGGGCGGCAGAAGTCGTGCTCGCCCACCGCGAGCATCATCTCCACCCGGCGCAGCGCCGAGAGATGCCCCGGGTCGCTCACCCCCGGCAGCCACTGCATGCACGAGTGGTAGTACACGCTCTCGTCCTGGTGGCCGTTGAGGAAGTCCTCCGTCTCGAACTTGCCGCCCATCGACAGCAGGCGCTGGAAGACGTGCGGGTGGCGCAGCCCGATGTTGTAGGTGTGGAAGCCTCCGAAGCTGCACCCGCCCAGCGTCAGCCGGCCTCCCGTGCTGCGCGACTTCAGCAGCGGCACCACCTCGTGCAGCAGGTACTGCTCGTACGCGGCGTGCCTCGCCACCCGGTCATGCGGATGGATGGACGTGTTGAACCAGCTCTCCTCGTCCACCGAGTCCGCGCACACCACGAAGTAGCGCCCCGCCTGGATGCGATCCGCGATCGCCCCGATGAGGCCGAAGTCCTCCGCCTGGTAGAAGCGTCCCTTGCTCGTGGGCAACAGCAGCACGGGCTCTCCGGAGTGCCCGAAGGTCAGCAGCTCCATGTCCCGGCCCAGACGCTCGCTGTACCACTTGTGGTATTCGCGATTCATGGCCGCACCTTAACTCCCCGTGCGTGGAGCGCGAGCATCTTCCCGTCACTCGGGACGGGCGGGGCGCGCGACAGTGAACAACACGCGGGGAGGGGCGGCTCAGAAGCGCAGCATGGGGCCGCCCAGGATGGAGTGCAGTGGCTTGGCGCACTCGCCGGACGGGCTGGGGGTGGTGCCGTCCACCCGCACGTCGCACCACTGCCAGGCCGTGGAGACCGAGATGCCCAGGTGCTCGCCCAGCCACGTGTCCATGCCCAGGCGCACCGCCGTGCTCAACCCGTCATGCAGCATCCGCCGCGGCGCCCCGAAGTCATCCAGCGTCAGCGGCGTGGAGCGGCTCTGCGCCACACGCAGCCCCACCCACGGGTTCACCCCGCCGTCCCGCAGGAAGCGCAGGCGCATCTCCAGCCCCAGCGAGCGGTAGTCCAGTTGCAGCTGCTGGCCCTGGATGCTCGCGCCCCACGTCTCGACTCCTTCGCCCACCACGCCGAGCGACAGCCCGAAGGGGGCCTCCACTCCAACGTAGGCCTGGAGCGCGCCGCCCTTGGCTCGCACTCCGGAGACGTGATCGATGATGAAGCCGGTGCTGGCCGAGGCGTAGCCTCGCCACTCCCCCGCTGCCGATGTCCCCGCCCACAACAACCCCACCACCAGGCTTCCGAGACGCGCAACGTGTCGCATTGGGCACGAAGCTTAGCCCAGACCCGCCCCATCAGGTCCACCCACACGGTGGGTACGTGCTCTGGCGGGCAGTCGGTGGCCGCGGGTCGGGGTAGAGTCCGCTCCATGTCTCTCTCTTTTGATGCGGCTGCTCGCGCCGTGCGCGAGGCCCTCACCGACGCGGGCCGTGGCCTGGTGGAGCGTGAGGCCATGGTGGAGCTGGTGGCGCTGTGCGCCGTGGCCGGGGAGCACCTGCTCGTCATCGGCCCGCCCGGCACCGCCAAGAGCGAGGCCGTACGACGCACCGCGCGAGCGCTCGGGGGCGGCTACTTCGAGTACCTCCTGGGTCGCTTCACCGAGCCGTCCGAGATCTTCGGCCCGGTGGATCTGCGCAAGCTGCGCGAGGGCCTCGTGGAGACGGAGACGGCCGGCATGCTGCCCGAGGCCGAGGTGGCCTTCCTCGACGAGGTGTTCCTCGGCTCCACCGCCATCCTCAATACGCTGCTGGGCCTGCTCAACGAGCGCGTCTTCCGGCGTGGCCACACCCGCATGCGCTGCCCCCTGCGCGTGTGCGTGGGCGCCTCCAACGCCCTGCCCGAGGACGAGTCCCTCGCCGCCTTCGCCGACCGCTTCCTCGCGCGCACCTTCGTCGAGTCCGTGCCCGACCCGCGGCTGGAGGACCTGCTCGCCGGGGGCGCCTCGCTGTGGCGCGCGGAGGAGGCACGCACCGCGTCATTGGAGGCGCTGGACGTGCTCGCCCAGGCCGCGCGCGAGGCGGACCTCGGGCCCGCGCGCCCCCACCTCGCCCACGCGCTGCGCACCCTGCGTGCCGCCGGCATCGGCCTGAGCGACCGGCGCATGGTGAAGGTGCAGCGCCTCGTGGCCGCCGCCGCCGCGCTCGCCGGGCGCTCCACCCCGAGCGTCGCCGACCTGTGGCCCCTCATCTACGCGGTGCCCACCAAGGAGGGACAGGCCCTCGCGCGCGACGTGCTGCGCGAGCTGCTGGCCCACTCGGAGAACCCGGCCCTGGCCGCCGCCGCCCTCGAGGCCAGCGCCGGGCCGCTCGCGCGGGCGCAGCGCATCGCCCAGGCCGGCCGGAGCGTGCTCGCCGAGCGGCCCTCGGACGCGGACGCCGAGGCCCTCGCCTCGTGGCGGCTGAAGCTGGAGGGCGTGGCGCGCGAGATGGACGCGGGCTTCGCTCCCGAGGCCCTGCCCCCGGAGCTCCGGGCGGTGCGCGAGGAGCTGCGCGCGGCCCTCTCCCAGGCACCCCGGACCGAGGCGGCCTGACGTCTCCGCCGCTGCGACAGGGCAGCTCGCCCTTGCCCGCGAAGGCTCGCAGCCAGGCGTGCTCGTCGCGAGCCCGGAGCTCGCAGGACTCCTCCTGCAGCGAGGCCAGGGGCCAGCGGTTGTAGGCTGACCGCTTCACCGACTCCTCCCACTGGCCCAGCTCCACCCACAGGGTGATGCTGTCCATCCGGGTGTCGCTGTGCCCCGTCAGCTCGGAGCCGAACAGCTGGAGCCGCAGCCCCATCTCCAACTCCAGGCGTGAGCGCTGCTCTCGCAGGCGGGCCCCCACTTCCCACAGCAGTCGTCCCATCCACCGCTGCTCGTCCTCGCTCAGGTGCGCCTTGCTGGCCTGGGCGCGTCGCAGCAGCTCCATGCCGAGGGATCCCCCCTGGGCCGAGCTGGCCAGCAGCCAGGCATGGTGGCCGGGCGCGGGCAGCAACCCCTCGAAGCGCTCACGCGTCTCCAAGAAGAACCGCTCGCTCGAGGGCTGCTTCCACTCGGACAGCACGACGAGCTTCTCGAGCACTTCCAGGTCGCCGCGCTCGAGGAGCGCCGAGGGCACGCTGCCAGCCAGGAAGGAAAACAGGGCGAGCTGGAGGGTTCGCGGGGAGGGGCCGGCGAGCTGCCCGAGCCGCTCGTCCACCGCGGGCAGCAGGAGTTGGCGCGATGGCACTCGCGTCTCGATGAGGAGGAGTTGCTCGCGCAGCGCCAGGAGGAGGGGCACCGAGGAGGTGGCGCGCACCTGTTCGAGCACCCCGGGGTGGCTTGCCTCCGCCAGCGTCACTTCCAACGCCACCAGCATGAGGCGCTGGTTCGGGTCGGCCGCCTCCCAGGCCCCCCGGACGTGGGCGAGCACATGAAACACCTCCAGCGGCTCGGGAAGCAGGGGGCTCTTGCTGAAGTCCGGTCGCCCGAGGGATTTCCAGGCCTCGAAGAAGGCATGACGCCAATCGGATGAGCGGGGCCGGCGCTCGGCGAGTTCCAGCAGCAGGCGCGCTTCTGGCGTATCCCGCAGACGTGGGTGCGAGAGGATCGCCCGCGTCAGGTTCCACTCGCCCTGCTCCAGGTACCAGCATGCGTTCACCAGCCAGGCTGGCGCGTAGAACCTGCCGGCCTCGAGCGCAGCGGACAAGATGCGGCGCGTGTCCGGGTGGCGGGCGAAACACAGCCAGGCGGCTTCCTGGGTCGACCGCGCTGCCCGTATCCGCTTGTCCGCCGCGTCCCGCGACTCCAGCCACTGGAAGGTGGCCCACCCGCCGCCGGCCACGACGGGCACCAGCCCCAGGGCCCACCGCAACAACCGGCGGCGTGGCGAGGGTTGCCTGCTCGCTCCCAGACCTGACGCCCGAGTGCTGTCTCAAGCAGAACCCAGGTCAGTGGGAGCGTTGCACCGGCTCGTCCGAGGCGGCGCGGGCTCACTCCCTGGCGTTCAAGACCACTGCCATCGGCGTGGCTGGGGGCTTGGCGGTGCAAGCCGTGCACATCGGCTCCGCCGAGCGCCGGGGCGTGGAACTGGTGGCGGATCTGCTCGCGAAGGTCGAGAAGGCCATCGTGCGGTGCGTCCGCCGGGCGGATCAGCAGGTCAACGATCACCACTTCAACGGAAAGAGCCCGAGCCGGGAGCTCTGTCAGCAGGTGAAGGTGGGCGAACGGACGACGTGGGCCGTCTACCTGGGGCTCTTCAAGCACGAGCAGGCCTGGCCGTGCCTGCGCGAGGCGCTGGAAGCGCTGGTGCCGGGACGCTACCTGCTCCATCCCCGATTCCAGCTCAACGCACGGACGGGAAAATGGGAGTACCTGAATGAGAACGAGGTGAGTCAGATCGTGACGCAGGAGGGCTGGTCGGGTCTGCGGGGAACCATCGAGCCGGACATCATCCTCCTGGATGAGAACGGCGTCGTCGTCCATGTGTACGATCTCAAGTTCCCGTGCCCGAAGACCAATGTTGCTAACTGGGAGTGGTACAGGGAGGGGAGCGGGAAGGAAGGGTCACAGGGAGAGCTCTATAAAAGAGCCCTCGGGGTGACACCCAAGCTCGTCTCCCCACAGGAAGGAGTCGTGCCGAAGATGAAGTAGATCGAGAGGCCTACCATGCGCTACCCGAGGTTGCGGTACTACGACAAAGACGGTTGGCTAGGGGCGAGCGATGCCCTGCTCATGTGCTTTTACATGCCGCATCCCAACGAGCGAATCGCACCCGCTGTCGTTCGTGCCGTGGAACTCTTCCGGGAACGGATACGGCCCCACCAACTCGCATGGAACGACACGGGAGAGGGGCAAGCCGAGCCGCTCGATGAGGCTTCCTGGGAAAGAACCCGCAGGGACATGCTGGCAGGGCCCAAGAGGGCCGCGTTCATACAAATGTGGGACAGCCCGCGCAGGTTTGGTGGCCTCCATGTGGATTACAGGGGGTTGTCCGCCGTTCCCCTTCCGTGGCCAGACCGGAAGGACGACGTGTGCGTCCTGTACCTGCGCCTGCCCACGCAGTACCTGGAAGAGCGGGGTCCGGAGCACGTCCGTGTGCTCGCCCTCGAATTGGCGGCGGAACTCCCCTTCAGCTCGGGCTATGTAGACTTCGTCCTTTGCTCGTCCAGTGAGGACGAGACCGAGGCCCTCAAGCTCATCCGTCCGCGCTACCAGGGGGTGCCCCTCGCCTTGAGCGGAGCCACCATGAACGTGGGCACCTGGGTGGACGGGGTGCATTGGATGAACTTCCTCGGGCAGCCGGTGCTCGGGAAGCTCGGCGGTGTGTCCGGGTTGCGTGAGCGCTTGGTGCTCCCGGGCCTCTCCCTCCAAGAGATGAGCGGAGACCGGGTACTCATCACGCTCGGCGAGCGGCCAGAGGTCGGGGACGTGGAGGCCGGCCAGACGCTTCCCCTGCACCGCGCGCTCGCCCAACTCCTCGCGCCCTCCCTCTACCAACGAAAATCGTTCTTCGGAAACCCGGTCCCCGAGGAGCTGCTCCGTTGGGATCGCCGCTTCCTGGAGTGACGCGAGTACCAGGCCCCGGGTGAGGTAGGCTCCGCCTCGTGGTGAGCCCGTCGAGTCGAGAGTCGCACTTCCTCCCTTCCTGGAGTCCTCGGACCCAACCGCTGCCCGCGCTCGCGGTGGCGGGCGTGGGGCCGGTGGCGCTCGCGCTCGCGCGGCGGGTGCTGGCGGAGCGGGACGCGGCGCTCGCCCGGTGGAGCGGTGTGGCCGGGCCCGGCGTGCTGGTGTTGCTGGGCGACGCGGAGTCGCTCCCGTGGGTGGATGGTGTCGTGTACCTCGGGCGTGACGCGGCGGCGCCCTCCCTGCTGCTGCCGTGCACGCTCGCTCCAAATGTGGCCCCCGCGCTGCTCGACCGCGCGCTCGTCGCCCGGGCCCGTGTGGGCACGCCGCTCGCCGTGCTGCCCCGCTCGGGACACCTCGTGCCCGTGGGCGCGGCGCGTCCCGTCTCCCGCGAGACGCTGGGCACGTGGTTGGCGAAGCAGGTGGGCCCATGAGCGCTCTGCCCGAGGCGCTGCGCCCGTGGGCGACGGAGCTGTCCCTCTTCCCGGAGGACCTGGCGCTCAGCATCGGGGCTCATGTGGCGCGGCTGGCCGCGGCGCTCGGCCCCATGCGCGCGCGCACCGAGACCGAGGGGGACGAGCTCCACGGCTATGACGGCCTCACCCGGCGCGGCTCGCCCGAGCGGCTGCTGATGAGCGAGTGGTTGCTGGCGATGGAGGCCCCGGACGAATTCGTGCGCCGCGCGGCCTTCGGCGAGCAGGCCTTCCTCCGGCCCGCCTTCCGCCAGCCCCAGGGCGGGCGCCGCGCCGTGGCCCTCCTGGATGCCGGGCCGGACCAGTTGGGAGCCCCGCGCATCGCGCACCTCGCGCTGCTGGTGGTGCTCGCCCGGCGCGCCGAGGCGGCCGGAGCGGGCTTCGCCTGGGGCGTGCTCCAGTCCTCGCCCGAGAGGGGGCCCTTCACCACGGTGGACCCCGCCGCCATCGGCCAGTGGCTGAAGGCCGCCAGCATCGAGCCCCCCACGGACGCACGGCTCGCGGACTGGCGCGAGGCGCTCCAACTCGGGCGCGGAGCCGATGACGTGTGGTTGGTGGGCGGCTCGCGGCTCTCCCGGCTCCCCGGGGTGGAGGGCCTGTCCCGCGTGGCCGTGGAGGAGGTGGTGGCTCCCGGGGCCCGGCAGCTCGCGGTGGAGGTGAGGCCCGCGTCGCGACCGCCGCGACAGGTGGTGCTGGAGCTGCCCCCCGAGCCCCAGTGCGTGCGGCTGCTGCGTGACCCCTTCGCCACCGCCGTCGCCGCTCCGGTGTTCGACACCAGCCACACCACCGTGCGCGGCATCCGCTTCTCCCCGGACGGGCTGCGGCTGCTGCTGGCATACGGAGATGGCGGCGTCGCGGCCCAGGCGCTCCCCCAGTCCCCCCGCGCCACCCTCCCCAGGCCCAAGCGCTTCCAGACCCCGCGCGGGGGGGCCGTGGTGGCCATGGGCTGGCGTCGCAATGGCGGGCTGCTCGCGGTGACGCTGCGCGAGCGCGCCCTGCGCGTGCATGGGGTGGTGCAGGGCGTTCCCAACAGTCGCGGCGTGTCCTTCTCTCTGCCCGAGGACGACTCCTTCCGGTTGCCCCGCGCTGGCGAGCCTCCGCTGCTGGTGGTGTCCCTGGTGCGGCATGGCCGGGAGACGCCCCTCGTGCTGGATGCCGCGGGCGTGCTCCACACGCTCTCCTGGGATGCGCCTCATCCGAGCGCCGTCGCCACCTGGCGGGGCGTGACCGCGCTCGCCGAGCGCCGTGGCACCCTCGTCCTCGTGGGTGGGTTCTCCACCGAGGAGGGCTCGCGCAAGTTGAGCCTCTGGTGCTATTCGCCCGCGAACGGGGGGCAGCCCCAGCCCCTCCCGGTGGAGGGCGATGGAGAGGCGTATTTCGGCCAAGCGCAGGACGCCCACGAGGCCTTGGGCCTCCCGCTCGCGGTGCGCCAGCAGCCTGGCCGTTGGTGGATGGCACAGGACACCACCGGGAAAGGGAGCACGCAGCTGTCCCTTCCCGTGGGCATGTGCGTGGTGGGGTTGTGCGCCTGGAGCCCGCTCTCGCAATGGCCGGGCATGGGACTGGTGGCGCTCGGGCAGGACCAGCGCTCCTTCTATCTGGTGAAGGGGGGCGGCACGGCCGAGCTCCTGATGCGGGCTCCGTCCCGGGTCGTCACCGCCTGCGTCAGCAACGCCCTGCCCATGGTCGCGTGGCTGACGGACAAGGGCGAGGTGGGCGTGTGGAGCTTCCCGTACCGGGCCCTCGTCTTCCGCTCCACCCGGGGAGGGACGTCATGAAACCCGCGCGACATCCGGGGCCCCGGGCCCATGTCCACCAGGGCACCGTGGAGGCCGTGGCGCTCTGGTTCGACCCCGCGCTCCTGGGCGAGGCGGAGGCGCGTCGGCGCGTGCTGTCCGCGTGGAGTCCGGGCGCGGGCGTGTACGCGCTCGCCGGGGGCTTCCTGTTGCGGCTGCCCGCTCCGCGCCGCGTGGCCAGTGCGGGGTCGCCGGGCCTGCCCTTCACGCTGGAGGACGGTGTCCTCCTCTCCGCCCCCCTGTCTCCCTCCGAGCGCGAGCGCCTCGCCGCGCCTCCGGGCGCCGCCGTGCTGGTGCGCGCGGGGACGGCGGAGGTGTTCCCCCTCGAGGTGTCCCGGCGGGTGGAGGTGTCGACCTGGCTCGACGTGTCCGCGTGGGAGGTGCTGCCCGTGGAGGGCCTCGGCGCGCCGCCTCCGCCCGTGCAGGC
>NZ_DASVSO010000958.1:0-2730 GCF_036388035.1 Archangium sp. | reverse complement strand
ACGCGAATCTGCTTCTGCCCACCCTTGCTGGACTCGGCGTACCAGGAGCCCAGGAAGGACCCGCTGACGGTGTACGTGCCATCGGCCACGGGCAGGCCGCTGTTGTTCACGTACGACCAGGTCTGCGTGTACTGGAGGGACTGGCCAGGAGCGAGCACCACCTGCGTGGGCCCCGGAGGGAAGCTCTTGCCATTCGACCAGGTCCACACCACCTGGCCGCTGGAGTTCCGAGCGCTGAAGTCGTAGGTCTTCCCGGTCGCGAAGTCGATGGTCACCGAGTAGGTCGAGATGTTGGTCACCACCAGGCTCAGCTGGGCCGGCGACTGGGTGCGCACGTAGTTGCTCTTGTCGGTCGCGAACGTCACCTGGAGGGGATCCGGCGTGAGCAGGTTGAGGGTCTGCGAGCCACCCTTGGTGCCGCTGCGGCCCAGGTAGTTGCCCAGCAGGACGCCGCTCACGGCGAAGTCGCCATCCGGCACCCCGGCTCCAGCGTCATCCACGAAGCTCCAGGCTTCCTGCACGGTCCACGTCTCACCGGGAGCCAGCGTGCGCGTCTGGGGGTTGCCGTCGAAGGCCTTCCCGAAGGACCAGGTCCACACCACGTTGCCCGCGGCATCCGTGGCGTTGAAGTCGTAGGACTGGCCATTGGCGAAGCTCACCTCGAGGGCATACGGGGCGGTGTTGGTCATCGTCAGGGAGAGGAGGGCCTGCTCGCCCCGGCGGTAGGCGCTCTTGTCGGCGGCGAAGGAGACCTGCAGGTAGTCCGGCGTGTAGAGGGAGATGGCCTTCTGCGCGGACTTGGTTCCGCTCCGGCCCGTGTAGTTGCCCAGGAAGGTGCCACGAACGGTATAGGAGCCGTCCGCCGCCGGGCCGCCCACGTTGGCGTTGTACGTCCAGGTCTCCTGGTAGCGCACCGTCTCACCCGCGGCCAGCGTCCTGCTGGACGAAGCGGGGTCGAAGGTCTTCCCGAAGGACCAGGTCCACACGGTGGCGCCGCTGGCATCCTGCGCCGTGAACTCGTACTTCTGCCCGTTGGCGAAGCTCACCGTCACGGGAACGAGACCGACGTTCCTCACCTCCAGTGTCAGGAGTGCCGGGCTGCCACGCGCGTAGCTGCTCTGGGCGGTGGTGATGCTGACTTGCAGAGGGTCGAGGACCTGCGCCTTGGATGCGCTGGGCGCGAGACCCACGAGCACGGCGAGGGTCCATACCAGGGTCCATGATGCAAAACGAGATGCTGAGATCCGCATGGGGTGGGGGCTCCGGTCAGTTGATGTGCCATCTGCTATTGCGGCTGCCCCCCGTGGATGGATCTCCCCGCATGTTCGCGCGTGAATCCGCGGCTCGAGTTGTTCAATAGAAAATACGTCACCGGCCGTGAACAGACCTTCACCCGCTCTACCCGCTGCTGGATGGATGGAAATTCAATGGGTTGACCAATCCGTGCCCGCGCGTCACCTTGCGCGCCCACGACCATGAGCAACCCTGACGGAGAGCTGCCCGCGGAGGCGAGGGCCATCATCGCGGAGGAGGAGGCGCTCCTCGGCCGCGTCCACGCCTCGCTGGAGGCCGCGCGACGCCGGGGTGCCAATCGCACCCAGGAGACGCAGGGGCTCGTCGCCCAGTTGCAGGTACTGCGCGACGAGGCGGCGACCGCGCCCGTGGCCGACCTGCCCCACCTGCTCCACCAGATGACCCAGGCCCGGGCCCTCCTCGAGCGACAGGAGACGACGGCGCTCCCGGAGGCCAGTGCCCCGTACTTCGCGCACCTGCGCCTGAATGGGCCCGCGGGCATCCGGGACTATCTGCTGGGCCGTACCAGCTTCGCCGATGCCTCCGCCGACGTGCGCGTCATCGACTGGCGCTTCGCTCCGGTGGCCCGCGTCTTCTACCGCTATGGTGAGGGAGACGCATATGAGGAGTGGTTCGGCGAGCGGCTGTCCGAGGGCACCGTCGAGGTGCGGCGGTTGGTGGTCATCGAGCGCGGGGTGCTCGTCCGCATCCAGGCCGGCCCGCTCCTCCTCACGCGCACCTCCGAGGGCACCTGGCGGAGCGTGGGCCCCGGGCAGCTCGCCGGTGGAACGGGGACGGCGGTGCGCCCGGGTCAGCTCGGAGTGGGGGAGGGGGCCTCCCGGCGCGAGGGGGCGCTCGACGTGACGGCACTGCTGGATGCCGAACAGTTCGAGGCCGTGAGCGCGAACGCGGACCAGCCGCTGCTCGTGTTGGGCAGCGCGGGCAGCGGGAAGACGACGGTGGCCCTGCACCGGCTCGCGAAGATCGCCTTCGACGACCACGCCCGCTACCCCGAGTCCCGGATGAAGGTCATCGTCCCCGAGGAGGGGCTGGCGAGGCTCTCCCGACGTCTGCTCGCTCCGCTCGGGCTGGGGAAGGTGACGGTGGAGACGCTCGATGCGTGGGCGGCCACGACGGCGCGGGTCTCGTTCGGTGCCAAGGGCATCAAGCTGTGGGAGGACACACCACCCCTCATCTCGAAGCTCAAGCGCCACCCGGCCCTGCGCCGGGCGCTCGCGGCCCGGGTGGGGGTGCTCCAGTCGTCCGCGACGACCCTGCCGCGCCTGCGCAAGCGGCTCGCGGAGCTCTTCACCGACCGGCGCTTCCTGGAGGGGGTCGTCTCCTACTCGAAGGGAGACCTGCCGCTCACGGCCGTCGACGAGACGGTGCGCCACACCATGTTGCAGATCGCCACGCCGCTCGCGCGCGAGCTCGAGG
>NZ_DASVSO010000957.1:0-4885 GCF_036388035.1 Archangium sp. | reverse complement strand
GAAGGACCCCGCGTGTCCTGGGGCGTGTCGCGCTGCAACGCTCGGGTGGCGGTCAGCCAGTAGGAGGCGAGGACGCCCAGCTCCAGGCGAGCCGCTCCCAATTCCTCGTTGCTCGGATTTGCGCGCAACTCAGCGAGAGCTGCGTCCCTAAGCTCCGCTAGGCGCGCCTCTTCTATCGCGCGGGGACTAATTTCCCACGAGGTGTTCTTGCGGACGCCCGGCAGCGTGAAGGTGCGCTGCACGGCCGAGCGCACGGCGTGGACGAGCAGGTCATTCCCTGGCCGCCGATACATGTGGCGGTAGGGACGCATGATCAACTCGGCGGCGAGCTTGATCTTGTCGTCCTTCGCCAGCCGCTTCTTCTCGCCGAGTCCGCGGACCGCCGCCGAAACCACCGCGCTGTTGCGTTCGTCATGGAAGACGCGCAGAAGCTTGGCCGCCCGCACATCGGGGTACACCGAGAACCCGTGGCGCTTGAGCTGGTCGGGCGGGATCATCCCCATGAGGTAGTTACGCTCGGTTTCGGTGATTCGCCCTGCGTCCAGCAGAAGGTCGAGAACCTTGTCTGCGATCTCATCGATTTGCGACCCCTCGGGCCAACCTTTCGGGGGCGCGACGTGGATCTCGGCCAAGATCGCCCTTATCGCCTCGACGATGCTCGGCACCACCGCGCCTGGCCGCACTGGTTCGATTGAGAGCAGGATCCGCGCTTGCGCGACCAGCGCACGGTGCGATCGCCGCTCCTCGAACGTTGTTTCTCCGAGGGGCCGGTTCTGAATGGCGGTGATTCGTCCGAGTTCAGCACGCCAGGTGCGGGGGTCCGCGCTGGTCAGTCGGTAGACCACGTCAGCCGAGTCGAAGGACGTGAACTGGTGGCACCAGGACACGCGGGTGGCACCGTCCATCGCGGTGAGCGCGACGACCTTATCGGCACCGTCCCGGTGGCGGATTTCGGTAAGCGCCACCGTCAGGGGTTCAAGGGCGCCATCAACCCCGATGTCCTCCCCGAGGGACGCATTCTGGTGACGCAGGTGGGCAGCCGAGTCTCGTAGGATCTCCTCGACGTGCTCGGGGCTATCACCAGTGAGGATGAGAGCGGTGTTGGTGCCGTCCGCCTCCACCGTCAGGGTCTTGTTCTTCGCGCCTCCTCCCATTCCCGACACAGGGTAGGCACGGCGTTCCCTTTCACGGGGGTTCACAGGGTTCACCGAGATCATCGGTGTGAACACGTCGGCGATGATGAACTTCGCGACGCCGCCGGGGAACCGCTTGATCAGGGGTGAATCGAGCTGTCGTCGTACGGCGGTGGGGTCGACGAGAGCGCGACCAATGGCGGCCGCGTGTTCAGGCCGCATCTCGTACTCGCGGACGAATCGCTCCGTGAGGTGGGCGCGCGATGACTCCTTGGGCAGGGTGACCAGAGCGAGAGGTCGCTCTGTCTCGTATTGGGTTGGGGTTTCCGTGGACATCTGCTCATCCTCATCAACGAGAGCGCTCCTCTCCCAGAGAGGCGCTCGATCTATGACGGGGGCCAAGCCCTATGTCGCACACGGCCCCCCGCAGCGGACGGCACCGATGCCGACGTAGCTGCGGCGGCTTCGGACCGAGGAGCGAAGGATTGGCAGATCCAGAAAGAGCCCCACTACAGCCTGGGAACTACGTTCTGGCGTGTGCCGCAAGAGAAGCACGGGCCCGGTTGGGTCGGTGCTTCTCCTTCCCATCTCGAGGGAGACCGAAGAGCGCGGATCGACCATAGCGGTCCCTGCTGGTGGGCACAAGCAGGGAGGTGGTCGCGAGCCGGCTGAACATCGCCGGTGTTGATGGTCACTCACCGGCAATCGCGCGAGGCGAATGCCCACCCAGCCTTCTACGCAATTTGTACGTAGTCGACTGAACGCCTGCGTACCCGTCCGAACACTTGGACCTGTTGAGTCGATGGCGCCAAGTGTCCGTTTTCAGAAGAGAAACGGGTCGGTAGGACAGAGGAATCGAACCTCCCAGGGACATGTCTCCATGCCCCCCACCGGTTTTGAAGACCGGGCCGGCCACCAGGTCCGGAGGTCCTACCACTCGCGATTACTGCCGGGCCTCGTGCTCCGCGTCAACGTCGCGTTTCAGTCCAACCCGCGCTCCCACAGGTCGTCCTCGTCGAGCCCCATCAGGTGCCCCACCTCATGCATCACCGTGATGCCGATCTGCTCGATGAGCTCGTCCCGCGTCTTCGCGAAGCGCTCCAGGTTCTTCTGGTACAGCACGATCGACGCGGGGTAGGGGTCGAACTCTCCCATGATGCTGTGTCGCTCTCCCACCGGCGAGCCCCGGAACACCCCCAGGATGCACGGCGAGAGCGGCGGCGACTCCCCCAGCAGATCCTCGTCCTTGGGAATCTCCTCCACGGCGATCGTCACGTTGTCCAGGTACTCCTTCACGTGCCCGGGCAGCGCCTTCACCGCGGCCTCCACCGCCTTGTCGAAGGCCTCCTCGCCCAGCTCCACCGGCGGGGGGAACTCCTCGGGCGCCAGCGCCTGTGCCTTCGCGAATCGTTTGCGCGCCTCCTTCGCCTCGCCCCGCCGCTCCGCCAGCAGCCCCAGGTAGTGGTGCGCCCACGGCTCGTCCGCCGTGTCCCGCAGCAGCTGCTCGAAGGCCTCTTGCGCCTGCGGGAACTGGCACAGCTCGAACAGGGCGATGGCCCGCTCCAGCCGCGCGTCCACCGACTTCGGCACATGCCCCAGCGCCGCCTCCAGGCTCACCAGGGCCCGCGCACATTCGCCCACCTGGTTCAGCCCCGTGCCCTCCAGCAGGAGGAACTCGAAGAGCAGCTCCACGTCGCCCGCCCGCTGGGCCAGCTTCTTGCCTCGGGCGCACAGCTCCAGGCCTTCCTCCACCGCCTCGCGGTCGTCTCCCGCGCGGCCCACCAGGCACTCCGCCGCCCCCATCAGCAGCTCCAGGTCGTCCGGGGCCGCCTTCAGGGCCCGCCCATAGGCCTCCAGGGCCTCCTCCAGGCGTCCCAGCTCCGTCAGGACGGCCGCCCGCCAGTGCAGGGCCTCGGGGAGCCCGGGGGCCTCGGCCAGCAGCGACTCCGCCCCGGCCAGCGCCTCCTCGAACGCTCCCTCTTCAAATGCCGCCGCCACCCCGTCGAGCCGTACCTCCACGTCCGACGGCGCCGCCTGTTTCGACGTACGCTTCCCCATGCGCGGCCACATACGAACCCCTTCCGCGCGTTGTCAACGTGCGGTGTGGCTGTTACGTTCCGCGGCCCCGTCACCCCTCGAAAGGGCCCGTGAACATCCTGGTCGTGGATGACGATGTCGAGTTGTGCACGCTGCTCTCTCGGTTCCTCGAGAAGCATGGGTACACCGTCTATTCTGCGGCCGATGCTTTGCAGGCCCTGGACATCCTCGAGCGGCACACGGTGGGGCTCGTCATCAGCGACTACCGGATGCCCCACATGGACGGCATCCAGTTCACCGCGATGCTCAAGGCCGACCCCCGCCACCAGCGCACCGCCGTCATCCTCATGACGGGCAATGCCGACGGCAACGTCCACGACAAGGGCCTGCGCAAGGGCGTGGCCCTCACGCTCGAGAAGCCCCTGGACTTCAATCAGCTTCTCAACCTCGTGCGCTTCGCCGAGTAGCCCGCCTGGCCTCCGCGCCGTCCGCTCCCCCACAGGCCCGCCGTTCCGTGTTGACAAGCCGGAGCCGGCTCTTATTTTGGCGCTCGCTCGGGCCGAGTGCTAACACCCGCACTTCGGCCCCCGTAGTCCATTCCCCAGTCTTTTCAGGAGGTTATGATGCCAGCCAAGGAGATCTTCTTCCACCAGTCCGCCCGCGAGGCCATTCTGCGCGGCGTGCGGATTCTCTCGGATGCGGTGGCGGTGACCCTGGGTCCCAAGGGCCGCAACGTGGTCATCGAGAAGTCGTTCGGCTCGCCCACGGTGACCAAGGACGGTGTGACGGTCGCCAAGGAGATCGATCTCGAGAACCGCTTCGAGAACATGGGCGCCCAGATGGTCAAGGAGGTGGCCTCCAAGACCTCGGACAAGGCCGGTGATGGCACCACCACGGCCACGGTGCTCGCCCGCGCCATCTACGAGGAGGGCCTGAAGCTGGTGGCCGCCGGCCACAGCCCGATGGACCTCAAGCGCGGCATCGACAAGGCCGTCGAGGTCGTGGTCGCCGAGCTCAAGAAGCTGTCCAAGAGCACCACGGACAAGAAGGCCATCGCCCAGGTGGGCACCATCTCCGCCAACGGCGACGAGACGATCGGCCACATCATCGCCGACGCCATGGAGAAGGTGGGTAAGGAGGGCGTCATCACGGTGGAGGAGGCCAAGGGCCTCGAGACGACGCTGGACGTGGTCGAGGGCATGCAGTTCGACCGCGGCTACGTGTCGCCGTACTTCGTCACCAACCGCGAGCGCATGGAGGTCGTGCTCGACGACGCCTACCTGCTCATCAGCGAGAAGAAGGTCTCGTCGATGCAGGACATGATCCCCATCCTCGAGCAGGTGGCGCGCGCTGGAAAGCCCCTGCTCATCATCGCCGACGACATCGAGGGCGAGGCCCTGGCCACCCTGGTGGTCAACAAGATCCGCGGCGTGCTCAACGTGGCCGCGGTGAAGGCGCCGGGCTTCGGTGACCGCCGCAAGGAGATGCTCAAGGACCTGGCCACGCTGACGGGCGGCACGGTGGTGAGCGAGGAGCTGGGCCACAAGTACGAGGCCCTCACCCTCAACGACCTGGGCCGCGCCAAGCGCGTCACCATCGACAAGGACAACACCACCATCGTCGACGGCGCGGGCGCGCGGGCGGACATCGAGGGCCGCATCAAGCTCATCCGCGGCCAGATGGAGACCACCACCAGCGACTACGACCGCGAGAAG
>NZ_DASVSO010000956.1:0-2915 GCF_036388035.1 Archangium sp. | reverse complement strand
ATCCCCCCGATCCGCGCAACGGCGGCTGCGGCTGCGCGCTGCGGCGCGCGAGGGATCGGCATACGGGGCCCCTGGGCCGTCCACGTGGACGTCAGAGCGACGCCCGCGACCTGGGCCTACTAGGCGTCCGGCTCACCCAGGAACGCCGCTAGGACGGCGGCGGCGTCCGCGTCGACCAGGCCTAAGAGCGTGAGCTCCTCGTGCGCGATCTCCAGAGGGTCCATGTCCCGCACCGTACATGGCCTAGTCCGCGAGGCGGGGCGGTGGCTGGTCGACGATGACGCCGTCGACCTCGTTCACGGCGAAGTACCGCGAGTAGACCAGCGCCAGAGTCGCTTCCGCCGCGACGTACATGCCGTCCAGGAACGGCGACCCCTGCGAGTAGACCGCCACCTCGCCCTGGTCGCTGCGCTCGACCGCCTGGCCGGCGACCAGGCCCTCTCCCGCCGCCGTCGTGCTGACCCACCACTTCTGCGCGCCTCCTGGGATGGGTCGACGTGACCCCAGGGGGCCTCCTAAGGGGTGAGGGCCGCCGCCACGTACGCCTCGTCCAGGCTGCTGCGCCTAGACCGGATGGTGTCGACCACGCGCCCTACGCGGATACCGGTGACCGCACGCTTAGCCCCCGCGCCGGCACGGCTGTAGATGGTGACGGGCCCGAAGTCGGCGGCGTTGACGGCATTCACGAACGCGGTCGCGCCTGCGACGAAGATGTCCTGATCGGCGGTCGTCATGCGTCCGTCAGCGCCGATTCCCAGGCACGGAGTGGGCGTGTAGAACCGCCCGGACGACGCGAATCCGCGCGCCCTGTCGGTGGTGAGAGAGATGGCCACGGAGCACTGCGGGGCCTGGGTCAGCGTCTCGGCGGAACCCGGCACGGCAGGCGTCAGGAACTCGATGGTCGGGTCGGCGTCACCGACGTACTTACCGTCCGTCCCGATGTAAGCGTGCTTGACGCCCAGGAGACGCACCTTGTTGCTGATCCGAGTGCCGCCCATGAATGCGGCCCCCGCCGCTGCCATCGCGTCCATGACTGCCGGTGAGGGGTCGCCCGAAGTCGTGAAGCCGCTGTCGACGCGCAGACCGAATTGCCAGGTCTCACTCACCGTCCACCCGTCTCCGAACCAAGTGAACAGGCTGTGTGCCTCGGGGAAAGCCATCGTCTGTGTGTCCTCTCGGTGGGCGCGTGCGCCTACGGTAGTACCCACAGGTAGGCGCTGTCACCTGTGGAAAACTGTTCGAAGGGCGATTCGAACACAAGTTACCGACGTTTAAGACGCGCCCAAGGACCTGCGATGATCGTGGTTACCCTTTGTCCACAGAGTACACTCGGAAGTGCAGGTTCTGAGGCGCAGCGGACTTGCTCGGAACCAGTGCTTTCAGGGGGCCAGAGGCATGCCGATAGCGCGGCCTAGTCGCTCGGACGGTCGGCGCCCACCTGGCCGATCAATGGCTCGGCTCACAGCGCCGATAACCAAGCATGAGCAAACACAAGAGCAGCCTGGAGGAAAGCCGACGACTGACGCCGTTTTGGCGCTCACTCTCGGCCGCTGTGAATGCTGGGCCGCCTTCGGTGCTTGTCGTCGTCTGGGCGAGTGGGCACAGGATCGATGCAGTCGTTGCGGCATCTCTGTTGTGCGTCGTCAGCGCATCGCTGCGTGGCTGGCTGGGCACCAGGCCCTCCAATGCACCGACTACGTCCGATGCGTCGACCGTCAACTAGAGGGTGACGCTTTCTTCCGCAACTGGATGGATGGCTACTGATGGGCGACTTGTCGGCGCACTTCGACAGCAACGAGTTCCGGTGTAAGCACTGCCGAGGGATAGTCCCGATCAGCCCGGCACTGATTGCGTGCTTGGAAGCGATCAGAGCCGGCACAGGTAAGCCCCTGGTCGTCGTCAGCGGCTACCGGTGCCCGGCTCACAACAAGGCCGTGGGCGGCGCGTCAGCCTCGCAGCACCTGTTCGTGACCGCCGCCGATATCCCCCCGATCCGCGCAACGGCGGCTGCGGCTGCGCGCTGCGGCGCTCGGGGGATCGGCACCCGGGGCCCGTGGGCCGTCCACGTGGACGTCAGAGCGACGCCCGCGACCTGGGCCTACTAGGCAGTCCAGTTGTGGCCCGGTCGGCCGGCGCAGCCGGGTCCTAGTCGGCTAGGCGGGGGGGTGGCTGGTCGACGATGACCCCGTCGACCTCGTTCACGGCGAAGTAGCGCGAGTAGACCAGCGCCAGAGCCGCTTCCGCTGCCACGTACATGCCATCCAGGAACGGCGACCCGTCCGAGTAGACCGCCACCTCGCCCTGGTCGCTGCGCTCGACGCTCTGGCCGTCGACCAGGTCCTCTCCGACATCGGACGGCGTGACCCACCACTTCTGTGCGCCTCCTGGGATGGGTCGACGTGAACCCAGGGGGCCCCCTAAGGGGTGAGGGCCGCCGCGACGTACGCCTCGTCCAAGCTGCTGCGCCGGGACCGGATCGTGTCGACCACGCGCCCTACGCGGATACCGGTGACCGCGCGCTTCGCTCCCGCGCCGGCCTTGCTGTAGATGGTCACGGGGCCGAAGTCGGCCGCGTTGACGGCGTTCACGAACGCAGTCGCGCCGGCGACGAAGATGTCCTGGTCAGCGGTGGTCATGCGTCCATCGGGACCGATCCCGAGGCACGGAGTAGGTGTGTAGAAGCGCCCCGAAGAAGCGAAGCCGCGTGCCCTGTCGGTGGTCAGAGAGATCGCCACGGAGCACTGAGGGGCCTGGGTGAGCGTCTCGGCGGAACCCGGTACGGGAGGGGTCAGGAATTCGATGGTCGGGTCGGCGTCGTTGACGTACTTACCGTCCGTTCCGATCTTCGCGTGCTTCACACCCAGCAGACGCACCTTGTTGCTGATCCGAGTGCCGCCCATGAATGCGGCCCCCGC
>NZ_DASVSO010000955.1:0-1503 GCF_036388035.1 Archangium sp. | reverse complement strand
CTTCTCGCTGGCCTGGGTGAGCGCGTCGAGGAGCTGATCCTCCCGCACCCCGGGCACGTAGTACTCGGCCAGCAGCTCACCGTCGCGAGTCGCGTAGGCCTTCAGCCCCACCCGGTAGCCGCTGAGGAACTGCACCAGCTCGGCGATCATCACCGCGTCGGCCGAGGCGGCCTCGCCCAGGGTGATGCGGCAGGCGGCTTCCAGGCGGTTGCACCCGAGCACCGACTTGCGCTGCGCGGGCGGCAACTGCTGGGACAGCTCCGAGGCGCGGACCACCTGCAGGCCGTCCGTCTTGAGCTGCTCGTAGACGTGCTCCTGTGCGAAGGAGACGATGTGAGAGGGGACGCCCGCGGCCTCGGGCGGGGCGATCAGCACGGTGAGGGTCGCCTCGGCGGACGCGGGCGCCTGGCCGAGCACGACGAGCGTGGCGAGGAGTGGAAGGAACACGATGGCGTCACTTTCCCCTCCTGGCGCGCTCACCGCAAGGTCACGCACTGCCAGTGTCGCCGGGCGGCGACCCCCCGGCGACCAGCCAGGCGGGCTCAGCGACGCGGCTTCTCGGGCATGGGCCGGATGTTCGTCTTCTCCGAGTCGTCCAGCTCGGGCAGCGCGTCATCCTCGTCGTCGGGCACGGGAGGCGGGGGCCGCGCCGGGGGCGAGGCCGGGCGGGCCGGCGGGCGCGCGGGAGCGGCCAGGGCGGGGCGCTGGCCGGTGGAGGGGCCCCCGGGGCGCGGCGGAGGCGAGGCCGGGCGGCCCGGACGCGGCGGGGGGACGCCCCGGCCCTGGGTCTCGTCCCCGTCGGCCAGGAGGTCCGCGGACACCTGCACCTTGGGCTCGTCGGGCGCGCCGAGCCCGTCATCCGCCTCGGAGGCGAAGGGGTTGCGCGTGGGCGGCGGCGTCCGGTCGTCGTCCGGGACGGGCGGGGCCGGGCGGTTGTGGGCCGCCTGGTTGGGCCGGAGGGCGGGGCCGTTGCGCACCGCGGCAGGCGCCTCGGCCGTCTTCGGACGCGCGGGGGCCGGCTCGGGCGAGCGGGACATGGTGGGGAGGTTGGCGGGCACCTGCACCTGCACCGGCGCGGAGGCCGGCGTCGGGGGCTTGTCCCCCCTGGCGTCGTGGGCCTCGTCCTTCAGGCGCTGCTCGAAGGACTGCCACTCCTTCTTGAAGCTCGAGGGATCCGGCTCGCCGCGCTCGCGGTGCTTGAGCGAGGGCGCCCAGCGCACGCTGTAGCTCTCGCCGGCGGCGAAGGAGGGCGGGGCCGGCACGCCGTAGGTGGCCGGGTCGAAGAAGGACTCGTCCAGGTCCGAGAAGCCGTAGGCGCGCGCCCGGGCGACGAAGTTGGGGATGATGCCGGTGGGCGCGTGGTAGCCGAGGATGTGGCCGTCCTCATCCTTCGTCACCGGCGTGAAGACGAAGATGTCCTGGGTGCGGTAGTCGCCCTTCTCGGTGAGGGGGAGCACCTCGGAGAGGGCGATCGTCTTGCGGCTGCCGTCGTGGAGGCGCTCG
>NZ_DASVSO010000954.1:0-4053 GCF_036388035.1 Archangium sp. | reverse complement strand
GGTAGAGGGAGTAGCCGCGCTCGAGGTACTCGGAGCCCTTGGAGTTGGACTCCATGGCGCTCACGATCTCCTGCTGGAAGGCGAGGCCCGCGGCGGCCTTGGCCGGGTCCAGGTTGGGGATG
The DNA here is from genome assembly GCF_036388035.1 of Archangium sp. Lineage (GTDB taxonomy): Bacteria > Myxococcota > Myxococcia > Myxococcales > Myxococcaceae > Archangium. The sequence continues at coordinate 3,931 of NZ_DASVSO010000954.1, read as the reverse complement.
CCCTGGGCCTCGCCCGGGCGCACCAGGCTCCCATCCGGCAGCTGGATGCAGCGGTAGGTGGGCAGCAGCTGGTAGGCCGAGGGCAGCGAGCGCACCATGGCGGACAGGTCGAAGAGCTTCACCGGCCCGAGGCTCTTGCGGAAGCCGAGCGAGAGCGCCTGCAGCGCCATGAACGAGCCCCGGTGGGGCGTGCCGAAGGTGATGAGCGCACGGGTGTACTGCCACCCCCCGAGGCACTCGAGGAAGTAGCGCGAGACGATGCCGCCCATGGAGTGGCCCACGAGGAGCAGGCGCGACTCCTTGTCGCCGCCGTACTTCTGGCGCCAGTCGTGGAGCCAGCCCCGGGCCTCCCGCTCGAGCCGCTTCGCGGTGATGCGGATGTCGCGCCGCCAGTCGTAGGGGAACTCGAAGAAGTTCTGGCCGGGGATGAGGCCGAAGCGGCTCTGCAGCGTCTGCGCCACCTTGGTGTAGCCGTCCACCTTCCAGAAGCCGGGCAGCAGCTGGGTGTCGGGCAGCACCTTCGTCGCCACCACGCCATCGTCGGCGCGCTCGCCGCCGCTGTCGGACTCGAGGGCCAGCGACTCCACGCTCCCGCCAAAGCTCGTCATCGCCCGCAGGAGCGCGCCACCGGAGAGGCCCCAGACCTCCTTCCCGTCCCGCTCCAGCACGCTGCCGAGCAGACCCGGCAGCAGAACGACGACATCCTTGGTGACGCTGGCAGCCATTGCTTCCTCCAGAGGGAGCGACCCGGTTCCGCGTACGAGCGAGGACTCGGAGAACTGACGATGCCTGGGATTCTACGGTTCCCTTCCGACTCGGCGACACAGGGCATCGGTACAGGAGTGAACGCTCCGGACCGCGGTGCGGCCTTCTGAACAGCGGTTCAGCTCTCACCATTCCTCCACGAGCCGGGTTGCGAGCCCTCTCTCGCTCTGTAGGATGCCCGGCCCATGCGAACCCGAATCCTGACGATGACGCTCCTCCTGGCCCTCACCGCCTGCTCCAAGGACAAGGAGAAGCAGGCCGAGGGCAAGGCCCCCCCTGGCACCGCGCCCCAGGCGACCCAGACCGCTCCGGCCGGCAGCGGCGGCCCCGCGGGAGATCAGCCTCGGAAGTCCCCTCCGGCGGAGAACCCGGGGCCCTGGCAGCAGAAGGCGCTCAAGGGGCAGGAGTTGTACGCCACCCTCGACACGAGCGAGGGCACCATCGTGGTGAAGCTCTTCGCGAAGGACGCGCCGCTCACGGTGGCCAACTTCGTGGGGCTCGCGACCGGTGAGCAGACGTGGACCGACCCCCGCACCCAGGAGGTGAAGAAGGGCACGCCGCTGTACCAGGGCATCGTCTTCCACCGGGTGATTCCGGACTTCATGATTCAAGGAGGAGATCCGCTCGGCGTGGGAGCGGGCTCGCCGGGCTACACCTTCGAGGACGAGTTCAAGAGCGGCCGGACGTTCGACAAGAAGGGCCTGCTGGCGATGGCGAACCGGGGCCCGGAGACGAACGGCAGCCAGTTCTTCATCACCACGTCGACGCCGCAGCACCTCAACAACCGGCACACCATCTTCGGCGAGGTGGTGAAGGGCTACGAGGTGGTGGAGCGCATCTCGCTGGTGCCGACGGCCGAGCGCGACAGGCCGCAGAAGGACGTGGTGCTGAAGAAGGTGGCGATCAGCGACACGCAGCCCCAGTAGTGGAGCGAGCGATGCGAAGTGTCAGAACGCGGCTGGGCGAGCTGGACTGTGTGGTGGTGGAGGCGCTCGCCGAGGGAGCGAACCCAGAGCTGGCGGTGGTGCTGTGCCACGGCTTCGGCGCGCCCGCGACGGACCTGGTGCCGCTGGCCAACGAGCTGGTGGAGCTGAAGCCGGAGCTGGGAGCCAAGGTGCGCTTCGTCTTCCCGGCGGCGCCGCTGTCCCTCTCGGCGATGGGGATGCCGTTCGCCCGGGCGTGGTTCCACCTGCCCCAGGAGGTGCTGATGGGGCAGGAGCGGGACTGGGAGAAGTTCGCGGTCTCGACGCCGGAGGGGCTGGTGCAGGCGCGGCGCGGGCTGATGAGCCTGCTGTCGGCGCTCTCGACGGCGACGAAGCTGCCCTACGGGCGGATCGTCCTGGGCGGCTTCAGCCAGGGCGGCATGGTGTCGACGGACGTGGCGCTGCGGCTGGAGGAGGCCCCGGCGGGGTTGTGCATCCTCTCGGGGACGCTCATCTGCCAGGACGAGTGGAAGCAGCGAGCGGAGAAGCGCAAGAGCCTGCCCGTGCTGCAGAGCCACGGACGCTACGACGACATCCTCGCGTTCCGTCAGGCCGAGCAGCTCCAGAAGCTGTTCACGGACGCGGGGCTGTCGCTGGAGTTCGTCCCCTTCAACGGACCGCACACCATCGCCCCGGAAACGCTGGAGCGGATGGCGGAGTTCCTGCACACCCGACTCACGAGTCGTTGAGGGCACCCGAAGCCCCGGGAGGCGAGCCATGTATCACGCGAAGGAACTGACGGTGGCCACCCGGGGCCGGGGCTTCTACGACATCACGGACGAGGTGCGGCGAGCCATCTCGGAGACGGGTGCACGCGAGGGCCTGTGCACCATCTTCCTGCACCACACGAGCGCCTCGCTGCTGCTCTGTGAGAACGCGGACCCGGACGTGCGTCGGGACCTGGAGTCCTTCTTCTCCCGGCTGGTGAAGGACGGGGACCCGCTCTTCCGCCACGACGCCGAAGGGCCGGACGACATGCCGGCGCACGTGCGCACGGTGCTGACGCAGAACTCGCTGAATGTCCCGGTGAAGGGCGGCGACGCGCACCTCGGGACGTGGCAGGGCATCTACGTCTGGGAGCACCGCACGTCCCCGCACCATCGCCGGGTCACCGTCTCCGTGGTGAGCTGAGCCCCCTACTCCGTCGAGCCCTGGGCCTCGAGCAGCTTGTAGAGCGTCTTGCGATCCACATCGAGCAGGCGCGCGGCCTCGCTCTTGTTGCCGCCGACGTGCTGGAGCACCTGGGCGGCGTACCGGCGGGACAGCTCGGCGAGGCTCGGCATGTCCCCGGCCAGTCCACTCAGCCGCTTGGGCGCGTCACCGATGGGCTCGGGGAAGTCCTGCGGCCCCAGCACGCCCGTCACGTTCAGCGCGAGCGCCCGCGCCACCACGTTCTCCAACTGCCGCACGTTGCCCGGCCAGTCGTACGCGGTGAGCCGCGTCATGGCCTCGGCCGTCACCACGGGCGCCACGCCCCCGCGAGCGTGCAGCGCGGCGAAGTGCTCCACCAGCGCCGGAATGTCCTCCCGCCGCTCGCGCAGGGGCGGCAGGTGCAGGTGCACCACGTCCAGCCGGTAGAGCAGATCCTCGCGGAACAGCCCCTCGGCCACGCGCTGCTTCAGGTCCTTGTTCGTCGCGGCCACCACGCGCACGTCCACCTTCACGGGCGCGCTCTCGCCCACGCGGCGGATCTCCCCCTCCTGCAACGCGCGCAGCAACTGCGCCTGCACCTTGGGCCCCACGTCGCCAATCTCGTCGAGGAACAGCGTGCCGCCGTGCGCCTCCTCGAAGACGCCGCGCCGCGCGCCCGTGGCCCCGGTGAACGAGCCCCGCGCATGGCCGAACAGCTCGCTCTCCATGAGGGACTCGGCGATGGCGCCACAGTCCACGGGGATGAACGACGCACTGGCGCGCGGCGAGCGCCGGTGCAGCGCCCGCGCCACCATCTCCTTGCCCGTGCCCGTCTCGCCGGTGATGAGCACCGGCACCGAGGTGGCCGCCGCCCGCGCCACCTGCTTGTACACCTCCAGCAGCGCCGGGCTGCGCCCCACCATGGAGCCGCGCTCCACCTGCTTGCGCAGCGAGCGGTTCTCCTCCACCAAGCGCTTCTGCTCCAGCGCTCGCCGGGCCACGCGCACGATGGCGTCCACGTCGAAGGGCTTGGCGAGGTAGTCGAAGGCGCC
>NZ_DASVSO010000953.1:0-6167 GCF_036388035.1 Archangium sp. | reverse complement strand
GCCGGCGAGCAGGACCTGATCAAGGGCCGCATCAACGAGATCCGCGCCGCCATCGACAAGACCACCAGCGACTACGACCGCGAGAAGCTGCAGGAGCGTCTCGCCAAGCTGGCCGGTGGTGTGGCGGTGATCCACGTGGGCGCCGCGACCGAGACGGAGATGAAGGAGAAGAAGGCTCGCGTCGAGGACGCGCTGCACGCCACGCGCGCGGCCGTCGAGGAGGGCATCGTCCCCGGCGGCGGCGTGGCCTACCTGCGCTGCCTGGACGCGCTCGAGAAGCTGAAGCTGGGCGGTGAGCTGGACTTCGGCGTGGAGATCATCCGCAAGTCCCTGCAGGAGCCGCTGCGGAAGATCGCCTCCAACGCCGGCCTCGAGGGCGCCGTCATCATCAACAAGGTGCGCGAGGGCAAGGGCGCCTACGGCTTCAACGCCCGCACCGAGGTGTTCGAGGACCTGGAGAAGGCCGGCGTCATCGACCCGACCAAGGTGGAGCGCACCGCGCTGCAGAACGCCGCCTCCGTCGCCTCGCTGCTGCTGACCACCGAGGCCATGGTGGCCGAGCGCCCGAAGAAGAAGGCCAAGGGCGCGGCGGCCGGCGGCGCCCCGGACTACGGCGGCGACGACCTGGAGTACTGAGCCACACCGAGCCGGGTTGAGCTCGCGGCCCCGGGTGCCTCCCGCGTGGAGGTGCTCGGGGCCGTGGTGTTTTCACGGGGCGCTGGGGGAGGGGAGGCCCTCAGCCCAGCGCCTTGAGGGCGGGAGCAGGGGCGTGTCCGAGGATGCGGGACAGCTCCTGGCTGAGCTCGAGCGCCTCCAGGTCTCGCGCCAGGCACCCGGCCGCCCCGGCGCGCAGCGCCTCCAACACCGTCTCCTGGGACAGGTACTCGGCGAGCACCACGAAGGGCGCCCCCTGACCCAGCTTCCGGGCCAGCTCCAGGGCCTGCCGGCCGTAGGCGGCGCTGAAGTCCCAGCTCACCACCACGGCGGCTGGCGGCTCCGCGGCGGGCTCTCCGGGGACTGCCGTCAGCACCCGCGCCTCCAACCCGAGCCGGGCGAGCGCCTCGGAGACCTGTCGCGCCGAGCTCGGGCTGTCATCGAGCACGTCCACGCGGCGGTTGTCCGGCCGTCGCTCGTGCCGCACGGGGACGGCGGCGTTGAGGAACTCGCGCAGCTTCGTGCGGACCTCGCGGATGTCGTCGAAGGGCTTGAGCAGGTAGTCGAGCAGCCCCAGCTCCAGCGCCTGCTGCGTCGTCACCAGCGAGGGGTAGCCCGTCATCAGGATGACGCGCGAGCTCGGGTCGAGCCGGCGCGCCTCCTGCGCCAGCTCCAGGCCCGAGAGGCCCGGCAGGTTCTTGTCCGTGACGATGAGGTCCACCGGCCCGCGCCGCAGGTGCGCGAGCGCCTCCTCGACGTTGGCGGCCTCGAGCACCTCGCACTCCCGGCCCATCAGGTCCTTGAAGACGCTGCGGATGATCTCCTCGTCGTCCACCACCAGCAGGCGGCGGCGCGACGTGGTGGGCGTGGGCGCGGGGGAGACGGGGGTGGGGGAGGGAGCGGGGAGGGCGTCCGGCGCGGGAAAGAGGACGCGGAAGACGGTGGTGGGCGCCGGCTGCTCCGACAGCACCGAGGACGGCACGAGCTCCAGCCGCGCGTTGTGCTCCAGCGCGATGCGCCGGCACACCGCGAGCCCCAGGCCGGTGCCACGCTTGCTGCCCGTCACGTAGGGCTCGAAGAGGCGCTGGCGCACGGCCTCGGGCACGCCCGCGCCCCAGTCCGCCACGTACATCACCGGCGAAGTCCCCTCGCGCCGCACCACCACCTTCACCCGACCCGGCCCCGTCACCGCGTCGCGCGCGTTGTTGAGGAGGTTGAGGGTGAGCTGCTCCAGCAGCCGGCCATTGCCCTGCACGCCCAGGTCCTCGGACGCGTCCACCTGGAGCGTGACGCGGGCCGAGTCCGGGTTGAGCGAGAAGGCGCGTACCGCCGCCTGCACGTGCGTCACCAGCGACACGGGCTGCTGCGGGGCGGGGCGCTCGCTGGCCAGCCGGGTGAAGTCGGAGATGATCTGCTCCATCCGCTCCACCTGGGCCAGCATCTGCCGCAGGGGGCCTCGCGTACCGATCTCCTCGGAGAGGAGCTGGGTGTAGGCCTTCACCCCGAGCAGCGGCTGGCGCAGCTCGTGGAGCACCTCGGCGGCGAGCTGCGTGGTGCCCGACTGGGTCCGTCGCAGCTCCGCGGCGGCGGCCCTCGCCGCGGGGAGATCGCCTGACTCCACGGCCTGGAGGAGGAGCACGAGCGGTGCCGGGATGTCCATGGTTCATCAGCATGGCCGAGCCACCCGGCTGGCCGCAACGCAAGGCGCCGGATTCCGTTGACCGGCGGCCCCCGGGACGCGGATGCTTCTCGCTCCCACACGTTCCGCTCACACTGGCCGTATGCCCCCCGGGAGCCCGCCATGCCACAGACCAATCCGTTCCACTCGATGGTGCCCAGGAAGCTGACGGACTCGGAGCTGGCTCGCGCCATCCGGCTGGACATGGAGGCGGAGCTGGACGCCATCAACCTCTACGCCGCGCACATCGAGGCCACGGACAACGCGGACGCCAAGGCCATCCTCCAGCACGTGATGGACGAGGAGCGCGAGCACGCCGCGCTCTTCTGGGAGCTCATCGCGAAGCTGGATCCCGCCCAGGCCGAGCACATCAAGGTCATGTCGGAGAAGTTCCGGCTCATCACCTCCGGCGCCTCGCACGAGACGGTGGAGGCGGTGGGCGAGGGCAACGGCGGGCGTCGCATGTCGGCCGAGCCCGGCCTCGACAAGCGCCTTACCGTGGGCTCGCTGCGGCGCTGAGTCCGGCCTCGCTGCCGGTGGGCTGGCTGTGCCGCGTCGAGGGCGTGGCCTCCAGGTCCCTCGCGGCCAGGTAGACGACGTTCCGGGTGCCCTTCTTGCCCCGGTACATGGCCCGGTCGGCCAGGTCCAACAGGGTGGCCTTGTCCCGCGCGTGCTCGGGGAAGCAGGCCACGCCGATGCAGGTGGAGAGCGCCAGGGAGTACCCCTCGCGCGCCAGGAAGCGGTGGCTCTCCACGGTGCGCCGGATGCGCTCGGCCACCTTCAGCGCGCCGGCCGCGTCGGTGTTGCGCAGCAGCACCACGTACTCGTCCCCGCCGTAGCGCGCCGCCACGTCGTCGTCGCGCACGCAGCCCCTCAGCAGCTGGGCCATCTCCACCAGGAGCTGCGAGCCCACCAGGTGCCCGTGGGTGTCGTTGATCGTCTTGAAGTAGTCCAGGTCCAGGAAGAGCAGGCTGAAGAAGCCGTGTGTCTGCTGGGCGCCCTTCACCTCGCGATCCAGCACCATGTGCAGGTAGCGCGTGTTGAAGAGGTGGGTGAGGTCGTCCAGGTAGGCCAGATCCTCCACCTCGGCGATGCGGCCCATGTTGCGCAGGGCGAGCGCCAGGCAGCGCGCGAGGAAGCCCGTGGCCTCGGTGATGCCCTCCGGCGGCGAGTCGGGGTAGAGCAGGACGGTGTGTCCGAGCAGATCCTCCCCGTCCACGGCGGGGACGACGAGGGCGCGCGGCCAGGGCCCCGGGACTCCCTCGAGCACCTGGGCCTCCCGGGACACGCCAAGCCGCGGCGCGAGGAAGGCCAGGTGGGGCGCTTCCCGTCCTTCACTGGACAGTCCCGGTGCGCTCAGCAGCCGCGAGCAGCCGGTGGCGTCGCGCTCGAAGAGCACCACCGCGCTGGCCGAGCCCATTCCCTGGAAGGCGGCGCTGGCGGTGTCCGCGAGCCGCTCCCGATCGAGCGTGGTGGAGATGCGCTGCCCCGTCTCCAGCAGGGAGACGTAGCGGCGCAACGCGGCGTTCTCCTGCAGCAGCTCGCGCGTGGCGAGCGCCCGGTGGATGGCGTGCTGGAGCACCTCCGGGGCCACCGGCTTGACGAGGTACTCGGCGGCTCCACTCTTGATGGCGCGCACCGCCGGGTCCACCTTGTCCAGGCCGGTGATGACCACCACCTCGATGCCCGGGTGGTGCTGCTTGGTGTGGCGGAGCACCTCCATCCCATCCCCGCTGGCGAGGATGAGGTCCGTCACCACCGTGTCGTAGGGGTGGCGGGCCAGCTCCTCCTTCACCTCGGCGATGCTGGTGACGGCGGTGACTTCGTGGCCCGCGCCACGCAGGTAGTCCCCGTACAGGGTACGGGCCATCTTTTCGTCATCGACGAGCAGGATGCGGGCCATCACGGAAGGGCTTACCACCAAGGTCAAGGGGCTGCTAGCCTACCCCCGTGCCTCCCTACGAAAGCGGACGCCGGCTCTGTCTCCTGATGGAAGCGGGCGAGACGCGCTTCTCCGTCGAGGCCACCTCCATCATGGAGGTCGCCGCGCCGGGACCCGATGAGACCAGCCTGCGTGGCGTACTGGAAGTGAAGGATTTGTCCGTGCTGCTCGGCGGCGAGCCGGAGCCGGGCCCAGGCATGGTGGTGGTGTTCGACGTGAGCCCCACACTGGCGGTGCGCGTGCGGTCCATCGTCGAGGTCGTGGACGTGGCCCAGGCCCCGCACTTCCTGCTGCCCCCGGGGCTGGGGGACACCCTGACGGCGCTCAGCCACAGCGCGGTGCTGCACAAGGAGCGGCTCTACCTGGAGCTCTCCGCCGAGGCGCTGCCGCATGAGCCGGGCGCCATGAGCCCTCCGCCCGAGCACCGTGTGGCCCTCACCGAGGGCCTGCCCGAGCGCTCGCTCGTCTTCGAGTCACAGGGGCGCCTGTTCGGCCTCCCGCTGCCCCTGGTCTCCCAGGTGGTGATGAAGGGCTCCTCCTTCAGCGCGCTGCCGGGGAAGGGGGGGGCGGTCGCCGGCGTCCTGCCGCATGGACAGGCGCTCTGGCCCGTCTACTCGGCTCCGGCGTTGTTGGGGGCTCCCGCCCTGGCCGAGGCCTTCATCGTCCTCATCGAGGTGGCGGGACGCGGCCTCGGGCTGTGCGCCGCGCGCGTGCTGGGTGTCCACCCGCGCTTCGAGCCCTCCGAGGAGCCAGGGGAGTTCCGCGCCCCGGGATTGCCGACTGCCGTGCTCTTTCTGGACGTTCAGCGCATGTTTTCTTGAGCTTCCGCTTGTTTTCTTGAAGGCCCGGGTGTCGAACCGTAAGCTGCCCGGCTGGACAGTGGGACTCTCCGTCCCGATTTCTCACCGAATTCTAGGGGGTTGGATCCCCCGAGGCCCGAACCGATGCCCAAGAATCTGCTGGTCGCCGATGACTCGCTCACCATCCGCAAGGTGATCGGGATGATCTTCGCGACCGAGGACTTTCAGGTCACCGCGGTCGACAACGGGCTGGACGCCATCACCCGGTCGCGCGATCTGCGGCCGGATGTGGTGCTCGCGGACGTGATGATGCCGGGCAAGAACGGCTACGAGGTCTGCGAGGCGCTCAAGAACGATCCCTCCACCCAGGGCATCCCCGTGATGCTGCTGGCCGGGACCTTCGAGGCCTTCGACGAGGCCCGTGCGCGCGCGGCCAGGGCCGACGACCACATCACCAAGCCCTTCGAGAGCCAGGTGCTGCTCGACAAGGTGAAGACGCTGGTGGGGCAGAAGTCCAACACCATGCCCGCCTCCGCCGCCACGCAGATGACGCCGCCGAGTGCCGCGGCTGCCCCCGCGCAGCCGCGTCCTCCCGCGGGTCCCGCCGCCGGACCTCGTCCGCCGGGGCCCGGCATGCCGCCGGGGCCGGGGGTGCCGCCAGGGCCGGGCGCTCCGCCGCCGGGCATGGCGCGTCCGGGTGTTCCGCCGGGACCGGGGATGCCTCCGGGCGGCCCGCGTCCGGGCATGCCGGGGCCAGGCGCTCCGCCGCCGGGTATGGCGCGTCCGGGGATGCCCGGGCCGGGGGGGGCGCCGGGGCCGGGTGCTCCACCGCCGGGCATGGCGCGTCCGGGGATGCCGGGGCCGGGGGGTCTGCCTCCTCCGGGGCCGGGCGCTCCGCCGCCGGGCATGGCGCGTCCGGGGATGCCCGGGCCGGGCATGCCTCCGGGTCCGGGTGGCCTGCCCCGTCCTCCGGGTGCCGCGCCGCTGCCCGGGCCGGCTCCCACGGCTCGTGGAAAGGATCCGTTCGGCCTCGGCTCGCCCGCCGCGGCCCAGCCCGTCGTCGAGGAGCCGACCCCGGAGGCCAGCGGTCTGG